>JAZQJI010000027.1:0-133946 GCA_045541475.1 Oscillospiraceae bacterium | reverse complement strand
AAGTAATAGCACAATTAGTTATGAAGATACAAGACATAGACGAAGAAACGAGAAAATTGCACAAGAAATAGTAAGCGTTTTCGATAAGGAAATCTTATTGTTTTGTATAGATAATAAAATGTGATAAGATAACAAAAAATGTGACAACTCTCACGCAGACCTGTCCCGTTTTTTATTTTTCGCCAAAATTTGTATTTGGCTGTGCAAATCGTGTCGAATTGTAAAGATTTTATATATATTTTTGTATTAAAAGCAGATTTTTTTCAAATGATGCGTCGTTTTGTTTGGTTGAGCGAGACGGAGTTTTGAGGAATGCAACTCCGTTGCATTTGATATTATTGTGTCAGTAATAAGTCAGTAATAAAAGAGATTTTTGTAAAATTCTATGCAATAATTTGTGTTAACTCGAAACAAGGTGAGGATATAAAGAAAACCCCGAAAGACCGAATCTTTCGGGGTTTGGCGGAGAAGGAGGGACTCGAACCCTCGCGGCAGTTTTATCCACCCTACGCCCTTAGCAGGGGCGCCTCGTCACCAGCTTGAGTACTTCTCCATGGTAACTAAATTAAATATTAAATTATGGCGGAGAGGGTGGGATTCGAACCCACGGTCCCTTGCGGGATCACTGGTTTTCAAGACCAGCTCCATAAACCACTCGGACACCACTCCGCATAACTGCCTATATATTATATCAGCTTTACAAAAATTTGTCAAGCCTTTTTTAAAAAAATTTTGTTCAATGATACTTTTGCCAATCTTCTGCGTAATCACTGAGTTGGTGATATCGAACTTCCGTTGGTGTATAGTTTTGCTTGTGATGTATCAATATTCCCGTTTGTTGAAAGCTGGAAACCCAAAGAGAAAGTTCCGTTTGCGGCAATCTCAGTGTTAAATTCATCAGGAGATATATTCAGCAAGCCTTCAGATACGTTGTAATTAGCACTCCAACCTTGCAAAAGCGAAGCATCTCCCACCGGTATTTCAATGCTCCATGAAGTTATTGCATTTTCTGTTGCGTTATTTATAATACATTCAAATTGGAATACTGTTTGCCCGTCTGCTTCCCAACTGTTTGTTTGAGTAATATTAAAACTTAAACCATTTGCTTGCGGGATATTATTTGATGTTGTAGTAGTTGTAATCTCTTTGGTGGTTGTCGATGTTGTTGATGATGATGATGTTGTTGTAATTGATTTAGTTGTTACTGTAGTTACAGCTTTTGTTGTAGTTGATTTAGCGGTAGTTGTAGAAGCATCAGCATGATTAAAATCATTTTCTGTGCCGCTATTGCTACTGCTATTTTCACCTATAGAAACAGAAAAATCGTCTTCGGTTGGCGGCCATTCTCTACTGCCGCAGCTGACAGAGCTTACAGCAATAATTGCGCAAAATAATAGTGCGGTTATTTTATTCGTCTGCATTATTAGACTCCTTCAAAATCATAAGTTCCTTGCGACGCTTTGTTTCGTTTGCAATAAGCGTGTATATGATTGAAAATAATGGTATTGCGATGAGGATGCCGAACACACCGAAGAATCCGCCGCCTAGAATTACAGCAACAAGAACCCACAACGATGGCAAACCGATTGAATTTCCGACAACTCTCGGGTAAATCAAGTTTGAATCAATCTGTTGTACAACTACAACAAGTACTACAAACCAAAGTGCCTGTACGGGATTAACCATTAACAGAATAAATACGCATGGTACCGTGCCAATCCATGGACCGACAATGGGTATCATATTGGTAACTCCAACAATTGTACTGATGAGAGGTGCATATTCAAAGCCGAATATCGACATTGCAATAAAGCACAGAATACCAAGCAGGAAAGAATCGAAGAACTGTACAGAAAAGAAAGTTGAATATGCATCAAGAATAATTCTGGTATAATAAGAAACTTTTGTTGCTATCCTGGGTGATACATATACCAAAAGCATATTTGATGCCTGAGCTTTCAATTTGTACTTGCTGCCAAGAATATAAATAGAAAGAATAAATCCAAGGAAGAAGTCTATAACAAATCCGACGATGCTTGCAGTAATATCAAAGGTTGATTTAACAATTTCGGGCAGCTTTTCGGATATTTCGGTAAGTTTATCATATATAATTGATTTGATATCTTTCTCTAAAAGCCAATCGTGAAGATTGATACTTGTAAATGGTATTGTAATATCGGTTAGTTTTTCAAGGTTTTCATAATAGGTATCAAAATTGCCGATAAACAAATTCACACTTTCTGAAAATTGTGGAATAACAAACCAACAAAAACCGGATACAAGACCAATGAATACTACATATACAGTAACAATGGCAAGAAAAAGTGTTATGTTGTGTATACGCTTTACCTTTTTTTCATTAGGTTTATCTTGCGGTTTGATATTTGGGTTTTTCAGCTTATTCTCGGTTGGCTTAAAATAAAGTGTGTGAAAAAAACCGAGAGGTTTGTTGAGTATAAAAGCGAGCAAGCAACCAATAATTATAGGTCTGAATATTGCAGTTGCATGACTTATCAGTTGCGGAAAACTACTGAGATTTATCAGCAAAAATACAACAATAGCGATTATAGTACCGCTAAATATTAAAGTTTTGGAAAGCCTTTTGTCCATTTTGTTAAGTCTCCTTGATTATGTTATTATTTTATATTATGTCATTGTAAAAGCTGTCGATAGCCTTAATGATAATCTGAGCGGCGGATTTTGTATCAAAAAGTGAGGTGTTTAAGCACATATTGTAATTTTCACAGTTGTTCATGCTTTCGCCTGTTCTGAAACTATAATTTGATGCACGCTTTTTATCTGATTTGGTCACAATTTTCTTTGCTTTTGCATAATCAACATTTTCTTGTTGCGTTGTTTTGTCAATTCTGAATTTCATAGGTGCGTAAAGGTAAATAGAAAATACTTTGTAATCGTCTTTTAAAATATAATCAGCGCATCTGCCAATGAATACACAGGAACCATTTTTGGCTGCATTTTTGATAATATCGCACTGAATTTTGTAATACTTTTCTTGAACTGAAGTGTGCGGATAAACTGAAACACCGTTGATTGTGTATGCATTTGCTGAAAGTGAATACAGCAAACTGCTTGCTCCTTCGTCGACATGTTCAATATCATCAGCATCAAAGCCCATGTTCTTTGCGGTGTCTTCAATAAGTTTGCGGTCATACAGTGTAATACCGTAGTGCTCTGCAATAATTCTGCCAATTTCGGCACCGCCGCTGCCATAACGACTATTGATAGCAATCAGTAATTTTTTCATACTAATCATACCTCCAAAACTATGGCGTAATTTGGATACAAGTGTATTATACATCATTAAGGCAAATATTTCAATAACAAATTACTCTATATTTTAGTTATTTAAATTAAAAAAACTGATTGACTTATTTAACTGTATTTGGTATAATGATATGTGGTATGGTGTTTTTTTACACAATATGGCAAAATTTTACTTTGCCGCAAATAAATTTATATAATATACGGAGATAGGAAACTATGAAAAATCTCGGAGTTAACGAAATCAGAGAGGCATATTTGTCTTTCTTTGAAAGTAAAAATCACACAAGACTCGCAAGTGCGCCGCTCATTCCTCAGGGTGATAAAAGCCTTTTGCTTATCAACTCTGGCATGGCGCCTTTGAAAAAATATTTTCTCGGTCAGGAAACACCGCCCAATGTGCGCGTAACAACCTGTCAGAAGTGTATCAGAACTCCTGACATTGAGCGTGTTGGTAAAACTTCGCGTCACGGTACTTATTTTGAAATGCTTGGTAACTTCTCGTTTGGTGATTATTTCAAACACGAAGCGACTGCTTGGGCATGGGAATTTTTTACCAAAGTAATGGAATTACCCGCTGAGCGTCTTTATATATCAGTTTATGAAGAAGATGACGAAACATACGATATCTGGACTAAAGAAATCGGAATTGACCCTTCACACATGAAGCGCCTTGGCAAAGAAGATAACTTCTGGGAGCATGGTTCCGGTCCGTGCGGTCCTTGCTCAGAGATTTATTTTGACAGAGGCGAAGATAAGGGCTGTGGAAAGCCTGATTGCTTTGTTGGCTGCGATTGCGACCGTTTTGTTGAGGTTTGGAACCTTGTATTCTCGCAGTTTGACAGCGACGGCAACGGTAACTATGCTTTGATGGAAAAGAAAAACATTGATACAGGTATGGGTCTTGAAAGACTTGCCTGCGTAATGCAGAATGTTGACAATCTCTTTGAGGTTGATACCGTTGCAAATATTATGAAACATATTTGCAAAATTGCTGATGTTGAATATAAAAAGGACGAAAAAACCGATATTTCCCTTCGTGTTATTACCGACCATATCAGAAGCACAACGTTTATGGTAGGCGATGGCATCATGCCTTCTAACGAGGGCAGGGGATATGTCCTCCGCAGACTTTTAAGAAGAGCGGCTCGTCACGGCAGATTGCTTGGAATTAACGATTCTTTCCTTTATTCCGTTTGCGAAACTGTTATCAACGAAAACAAAACAGCTTATCCTGAGCTTGAAGAAAAGCGTGATTATATTATTAAGGTTATCAAGGTTGAGGAAGAAAACTTTGCAAGAACGATTGATAAAGGCTCTGAGCTTTTAAATCAGATTATTGCAAAATGCAAAAGCGAAAATGCAACCGAAATCAGCGGTGAAGATGCGTTTAAACTCAGCGATACATTCGGTTTCCCGATTGACCTTACAATTGAAATTGCTTCAGAAAAAGGTCTTGGTGTTGACGAAGAAGGCTTTAGAGCATTGATGCAGCAGCAGCGAGAAAAAGCAAGAAATGACAGAGCAGGCAAGGCAGGCTCATCATGGGCTGCTGATTCTGTTGATTTACTTGATATTGCAACAACTGAGTTTGTTGGTTACACTCAGCTTGAATGTGAAGCAAATATCGTTGCAATCGTTGCAGATTCTGAGCGTGTTGAATCTGTAAGTGAAGGTCAGAAAGCGATAATTATTCTTGATAAAACACCTTTCTACGCTGAAAGCGGCGGACAGATAGGTGATAGAGGCCGAATTACAGCAGGTGGTGTGTTTAAGGTTGAAGATACTAAAAAGCTTGGTGACGGTCACATTATTCATGTTGGTTATGTAGAAAGCGATTCGATCAACCTTGGAAGTACATGCAATGCAAAGGTTTGCAAGTGCAGAAGAAATGCTACAATGCGTAACCACACGGCAGCACATCTTTTGCAGGCTGCATTAAGAAGTGTTCTCGGTGACCATGTACATCAGGCAGGACAGCTTGTAAATAACGAATATTGCAGATTTGACTTTTCTCATTTCTCAGCAATGACAACTGACGAAATTAAAAAGGTTGAAGATATTGTAAATAAGCAGATTTTGTCTGCTATTGAAGTTTCAAGCAAGGAAATGCCCATAGAAGAAGCAAGAAACCTCGGCGCAATGGCTTTGTTTGGAGAAAAATACGGAAACATCGTTCGCGTTGTATCTGTAAAGGATGGCGATGATTCTATTTCAATGGAATTCTGCGGCGGTACTCATGTAGATAACACAGCAAAACTTGGACTTTTCAAGATTGTTTCCGAAAGCTCTGTTGCATCGGGCGTACGTAGAATTGAAGCTGTTACCGGCCAGGGTGTACTTGATTATCTCAATAGCTCTTTAAATACATTAAGCGGTGCTGCAGGTGCACTCAAACTGCAGAATGTAGCTGAATTGCCCGAAAAATGTGCAGCTCTTGCAAATGATAACAAAGCTTTAGAAAAGCAGGTTTTCGCACTTAATCAGAAAATTGCTGAGGCTGAAATGAAGAATATTTTCCAATCAGGTGTTGAATATAACGGAATTACTCTCGTTTCAGCAATGTTAAGAGGTGTAAAATCTGATGTTCTTCGTCAGATTGGCGATAAATTCAGAGATACAAATGAAGCATCTATCGCTTTAATTGCAGGTGTTGACGGCGAAAACGGAACATTCTGCTGTGTATGCGGCAAGGAAGCTGTAGCAAGAGGTGCACACGCAGGTAAAATTGTCGGCAGGGTTGCTGCTGTAACAGGCGGCAAGGGTGGCGGACGCCCTGATTCTGCTATGGCAGGTATAGGAAAAACATATATGGTTGATGAAGCACTTGCTGCTTTTGAATCCATTGTAAAAGACTTTATTGATTAATTTTAAGAGAGGACAAAATTATGAACGACATTGCAAGCATTTTGAAATCTAACGAATATCCCGGCAGAGGTATCATCATCGGCAAGAGCGCTGACGGTAAGAATGCAGTTACTGCATATTTTATAATGGGTAGAAGCGAAAACAGCAGAAACAGAGTTTTTGTTGCTGAAGGTCTTGATATGCGTACAAAAGCTTTTGATGAAAGCAAGCTTGTTGATCCCAGTTTGATTATCTACTATCCTGTTAGAGTTCTTGGCAACAAAACAATTGTTACCAACGGCGATCAGACCGACACCGTTTATAATCTTATGAATCAGCAGTTTACTTTTGAACAGGCTTTAAGAACAAGAGATTTTGAACCTGATGCACCTAACTACACACCTCGTATTTCTGGCATCATCAAGCTTGATAATGGTGATTTTAATTATGCACTCTCTATTCTCAAGAGCGCAAATGGCGATCCTTCACAGTGCCGCAGATATTGCTTTACATACACAAACGCACTTGCAGGTCAGGGTCATTTTATCCATACATATAAGTGCGATGGCAATCCGCTTCCTTCTTATGAGGGCGAGCCTACTGAAATTGCAATAGATGGCGATATCGACAGCTTTGCAAATATGTTGTGGGAAAGTCTTAATGAAGATAATAAGGTTTCTTTGTTTGTAAGATACATCAATCTTGAAAACGGCGAAGCTGATACAAGAATAATTAACAAGAATAAGTAATAATTAAGTTAAACATATTTTAGGAGGATAAGATCCATGTCAAACGATATGCAGTTAAAATACGGCTGTAACCCCAATCAGAAACCTTCACGAATTTTTTGTGAAAATGGCGATTTGCCTATCACTGTATTAAACGGTAACCCTGGTTACATCAATCTTCTTGATGCATTCAATGGCTGGCAGCTCGTTTCAGAGCTTAAAAAAGCAACAGGTCTTTGTGCGGCTACATCCTTTAAACACGTTTCACCTGCAGGCGCTGCTGTTGGTTTGCCCCTTGACGATACTTTGAAGAAAATCTATTGGGTTGATGATTTGGGTGAACTTTCAGAACTTGCTTGCGCTTATGCAAGAGCAAGAGGCGCCGACAGAATGAGCAGCTACGGCGACTTTATCGCTCTTTCTGATTGCTGCGATAAATCAACTGCATTGATGATTCAGCGAGAGGTTTCTGATGGTGTAATCGCACCTGATTATACCGACGAAGCACTTGAAATCCTCAAATCAAAGCGTAAGGGTACATATAATATCATCAAGATTGATGAAAACTATAAACCTGACCCTATTGAACGTAAACAGGTTTTTGGCGTTACTTTTGAGCAGGGCAGAAACGAACTCGATATCAATACAGAGCTTCTCAGCAATATTGTTACCGATAACAAGGATATTCCTGAAGACAAAAAGCGTGATTTGCTTATTTCCCTTATCACACTTAAATATACACAATCCAACTCCGTTTGCTATGTTAAAAACGGACAGGCAGTAGGTATCGGCGCAGGTCAGCAGTCAAGAATTCACTGCACAAGACTTGCAGGACAAAAAGCTGATAACTGGTGGCTCCGTCAGTCGCCTCAGGTTATGGGCTTGCAGTTTATCGACTCCATTCGCAGAGCAGACCGTGACAATGCAATTGACGTATATATTTCTGATGAATATGAAGATGTTCTTAAAGATGGCGAATGGCAGAAGATTTTTGCTGTAAAGCCCGAAATCTTTACACGCGAAGAAAAGCGCGCTTGGCTTGATAAGAACACAGGCGTTTGCCTTGGCTCTGATGCATTCTTCCCGTTTGGAGATAACATTGAAAGAGCTAAGAAGAGCGGCGTAGAGTACATTGCTCAGCCCGGCGGCTCTATCAGAGATGATAATGTTATTGAAACTTGCAACAAGTATAATATTGCAATGGCATTTACCGGAATAAGATTGTTCCATCATTAATTGTAAAATGCCCATAATCTTGATGTAAGGAGTTTTTCTTAAAATGAATATCTTAGTAATAGGCGGCGGCGGCAGAGAGCACGCTATTATAATGAAGCTTAGCGAAAGCGAAAAGTGTGGCAAAATTTGGTGTGCCCCCGGTAATGGCGGTATTTCTAAATATGCTGAATGCTTTAGCAACGTAAAAGCTACTGACCTTGATGCGATTTGTGAGCTTGCACAACAACTAAACCCTGATTTAGTTGTTGTTGCTCCTGATGATCCTCTTGTAATGGGTCTTGTTGACAGACTTAATGAACTCGGCTTTAAAACATTTGGCCCTAAAGCGAACGCTGCTATTATTGAAGGCAGCAAAGCTTTTTCGAAGGACCTTATGAAGAAGTATAATATTCCTACCGCTGATTTTGAAACTTTTGATAATGCGGATAAGGCAATTGAATACATTAAGACTCAGAACAAGTTCCCGACTGTTGTAAAGGCTGATGGCTTGGCACTTGGAAAGGGCGTAATTATCGCACAAAACCTTGATGAAGCAGTTGACGCTGTAAAGAGTATTATGGAAGATAAGGTTTTTGGCGAAAGCGGCAGCAAGGTTGTAATTGAGGAATTTTTAACAGGTCCTGAAATCTCTATTTTGAGTTTTACTGATGGCGAAACAGTAGTCCCTATGATTTCTTCAATGGATCATAAGCGTGCTAACGATAATGATGAAGGTCTTAATACAGGCGGAATGGGAACTATTGCTCCCAACCCTTGCTATACTGATGAAAGAGCAAAAGAGGCCTACGAAAAAATTATTGTACCTACAATTAATGCAATGAAATCCGAAGGCCGTGCATTTTCGGGTTGCTTGTATTTTGGCCTTATGGCTACACCTGACGGAATGAAAGTTATCGAATATAACTGCCGTTTTGGCGATCCCGAAGCCCAGGTTGTTTTGCCTCTTCTTGATACTGATTTAATTGATATCATGATGAGTATTTATGATAAAAAACTCAGCGAGATTGAAATTAAATGGAAGAAGGAATCATGTGCTTGCGTTATAATGGCAAGCGGTGGATATCCTGTGAAGTACGAATCCGGAAAGGTTATTAATGGTCTTGATGAGCTTGGACAAATTGAAGGCGCTTTTGTTTATCACGCAGGTACAAAAGTTGATGGTGATAAAATACTTACCGCAGGCGGACGTGTGCTCGGTGTAACTGCAACAGGTGAGGATTTAAAAACCGCTTTAGATAATGCTTATGCTGCTGTTAATAATATCGGTTTTGATAAAGCACATTACAGAAACGATATTGGTCAGCGTGCATTAAGCTTTATCGCATAGTATTAAGGTATAGTTTCATGAATAAACATTTGAATATACAAACTGCCACCTTACTTGGCGTTCTTGCAAATTTTTCCTTTTTGCTATTCATTTTCTTTGGCTTGTGTTACTATACTGCCATGAATAAAGTTTCATCAAGTACATTTGCATCAGCCGGTGAAATAGGTGTTATGCCGTTTGAAATTATCGGATTTATACTTTTGATTGCGTACACGGTTGGCTATGTAATACTGCTGAAAGATAATAAGCTTTTTAAGATAATGATTTCGATATACTGCATTGCAGAGCTAATCATTATGCTGTGTGATTTCGGCTTGATTTTAAGTTCAGTGTATAATCGTCAGAGTATACTTTTAATTGTTGTACACATTCTGTTTTCTGCCGCAATGTTTTACTTTTACTCGCATCTCGATTATTGCTGCGATGGATTGCGTATCGCTGTGCTCGTTGCCATGATGATTGCCGTAATCCTTCCGATTCCGCTATGGTGCATTTTTTCGTTTCAGATTTATTACAGTGTGCTTGCTAACAGCATTGCTTTGATTTGGCTTAATGGTTACATGTATTCAAAGCTTTCTTCGGGAGATATGGTTGTTGATGCGTTAACCTTTGATGACTTAACCGAAAATATATCACACGATGATTATGCGCAAATTACTGCGAAGAAAAAGGAGAATTACGATGAATAATAATTTGCAAGATATTGCAAGAAGAGTTGCAGAACTTAGAGATGTATGCGGATACACACAGGATCAACTTGCCGGCGAACTTGGTGTTGACATTGAATTGTATAAAAAATATGAAGAAGACGGCGAGGATATCCCGATAAGCGTTCTGTATGCCATTGCAAATAAATTCGGTGTTGATTTTAATGAAATTGTTACCGGTATACCTGCAAGGCTTGATACCTATCACATTGTAAAACGAAATGAAGGCAAAACAATTAGTCGATATCCCGGATACAAATATGAAGATTTGGCATATAGATACGGCAAAAAAATTATGCAGCCTCTTTTAGTAACGCTTGAACCCTCTGATGAGCCTGCAGAGCTTGTTTCTCACTCAGGTCAGGAATTTAACATGGTTCTTGAAGGAAAGATCGCGATTGTGTTTGATAAAGAAGAATTTATTCTTGAAGAAGGGGATTCTATTTACTTTAATCCTAATCTTCCGCACGGTCAGCGTTGTGTAGGTGATAAGACTGCACGTTTTGTTACCGTTATTGCTGAATAAATCAAAAAGACGGATAGAAATCTATCCGTCTTTTATTATATATTTAAATCTCAACAAAATTCATGATAATAACTATAATTGATATAATTAGTACAATAAAAGCAATAATGTATTCCTTTTTTGTGTAAGCTTTGTTATTTGTATTTGCAATAATTTTGTTGTGATTGGATATTATTGTAAATATTATCGTAAGCGTAATTAATATTGCAATAATTGGTAGAATGATGCTGTAAGCAATGCCGATACTGTTTTGAGCAAAAAATGGTACAATAAAGAATGAAACTATCGAAAATACCAATAATACTTCAAACATGATTTTTAGTTTTTTTATCATAGTTTAATTTACCTTATAAATAGATTATATAGATTAAATCGTGCTTGATATTTGCGAAACCAAAATTGCTTCGATTATTCGTATGCTGTAATACATTCACAGAATTAATAACATAGATTTTTGTGATAAAACAAAATCGAGCACCACAAAAGTGATGCTCGAAAATGTTAGGCCGAAATCATTCGGCTGGGGTGGGTAATCGGACTCGAACCGACGGTCTTCAGTGCCACAAACTGACGCGTTAACCAACTACGCTATACCCACCATATTGGCACGCCATGCTGGATTCGAACCAGCGACTTACTGCTTAGAAGGCAGTTACTCTATCCAGCTGAGTTAATGGCGCACAATAGTTATGCTCACACCTAAGTGTGATGGAGCGGGTGATGGGAATCGAACCCACGTGTTCAGCTTGGAAGGCTGACATTCTACCATTGAACTACACCCGCAAATTGACAACGCTAATATTTTACCATATTGTTTTATATTTGTCAAGCCTTTTTTTGAAAAAATATCTATTTTATAAAACTTTTTTCTTGTATACTTAAACGGATATTTTTTTGTGTTTGTGAGATAATAAATATCAGTTGCAAATTCTGCAACAAAAATGCTTTTTTGGAGGAAAACAAAATGATGACTGATAAGCAGAAAAACTCTAATATTCACTGCACGGTTCAGAAATGCAAACACAATGTGGGAAGTGAGAATTATTGTTCTCTCAGCCAGATAACTGTCGGCACTCACGAATCCAACCCCACATCTTGCGAATGTGTAGACTGCAAGTCTTTTGAATGTGACGGCGGCTGTAGATAGTATTTAAAAGAATCTAATTGAATAAACGGCGGCAATTAAAGTGAATTGTCGCCGTTTAATTCAAGTTATAATTTATTTGTAATTATGCACAAAAAAATGCTGAAAATTTTTTCGTGTTGAATTATACAAAACTACTTGTCATATCACTAAAAATGATATATAATATACAGATGAAGGATATTTTGTTTAAAGGAGAGCGAAACATTTATATTTGTTTTGCAATATGTAATTATGATCGATAAAACACAAACTTTTTCAGTAAATGATGATAAAGAAAACGAACTCAAGAAAACACTTACAACTGTATATGATGCTCTTACACAAAAAGGATATAATCCTATCAATCAGATTGTAGGGTATATCTTGTCCGAAGATCCGACATACATAACCACATACAACAATGCGCGTAGTCTTATCCGCCACATTGACCGTGACGAGCTTCTTCAAGTGCTTGTAAAGTCTTATCTTGGTCTTTAATTCATATTCATTTACACAATAAAGTAATTAAACCGATAGTTTTGCAATTCTGCCTAACTATCGGTTATTTTATATATTCAAAATTTCTTTTGCAGTGTCAGTCATTTCTTCAATTATTCCGGCGTATTTCTTTTTAGATAAAACATCAACAGCGCCATTTAAATTAGGTTTTCTTGTTTCTGAATTGTGTGAATCAGTGCCGATTAAGTGACCGTATCCCTTTGATATCAGCTTTAGTGTTCTTCTGCGTGTTTTTTTATCTATAATAGAACCGGCATTGATTTGACAAAGTACATCATGCATAGCAAGCTTGTACACATCTTTTTCATCGTTAAAATGAAAATATCTTTCAACATGAGCTAAAATACAGTCCAGTCCACTCATGTTTAAAAAGTTTTCAAGAGATTTAAAATGTGATTGCGAGAATTTAGTGTAAGGCATTTCCAACAATATGTAAGAAGTATCACCAATGCAAAGAGGTTTGCAATCGCAATCGCAAAGCAGGGGAGAAAATAAAACTTCCGCTCCAAGTATGATATGCGGTAATTCAAAATTCTTTTCTTCAGCGTGTTTCTTCAATCTTTCAAATGCTGCATTGCGTCTGTCTAAAAAAGTGTTAATATCTTCATCCTGCATGTAATAATGCGATGTAGATACAATTGTAGAAACTCTTTGCTCCTTTAGCATAGCAATCATTTCTAAAGATTCATCTGCATCTCTTGCACCGTCGTCCATTTCCGGTAATATGTGAGTGTGAAAATCAATCAATCCGTTCATTGCACAAACTCCTTTAATCAATAAGTAAAATATATCACATATTGGCACATTTGTCAACTTGATGTACCTCTGCGTTAAAACAAAAAGCAGGTTAATAACCTGCTTTTTGATGTTGATTAGTTGTTGTTATTGTTGTTATTGTTGTTATTGTTGTTGCTTTGCTGACGATTCTGTTGCTTTTGTTGCTGTTGGTTTTGATTTTCGTTTTGGTTCTGTTGCTGTTTTTGATTGTTGTTCTTGCTCAATTTGATTCACCGCCTTGTAAGCTGAATATATTTGTGCAGTTATCTTAGCACACTTATAATTTGCCCTAAAAAATAAATATTATGCAAAAATATATTTAGCTATAAAAGCGTTAAAATCTAAAGTTTCATTCATTGTTCAAAACACAAATCAAATGATTCAACAATCCTGCACATCCATCGTATATATCATTAAAAGCAATGTCAAACCTATTGGAATACCACGGATCTGCAACATCATCTTTACGGTTGGCATATTCAAGCAATTTGTGAACTTTATTTTCCGGATCATTTCCAAAAATTCGCATTATGTTTCTCACATTGTTTGTATCCATTACAATAAACAAATCATATTTACTATAATCGCTGCGTTTAACTTGTGTAGCAAAATGTTCTGAAAAATGAATTTTTCGTCGTTTTAGTTCATCTTTTGCAGGCGGATATATTCCATTTCCGATTTCCTCGGTGCTTGTAGCAGCAGATTTTATTGTTAATTTATCATTTAAGCTTGATTTGGCTGTAAGCTCCTTCATTATGAACTCAGCCATTGGCGAGCGGCATATATTGCCGTGGCAGACGAACATGATTTTGTACATATACTTTCTCCTAAACGTATTTTAGTTATTATAGCAAATATATTTATTAATTACAATAATTTGTGCAATAATAATCATCATTTTTCCTTATATATTGCAAAATTGGAAATTATATGTTATGATTAAGTTATTGTGATAAAAAATACAGCAATATAATTTACGGAGGCTATTATGAAACTAAATAGAGTGTTTTCTGCTATTACTGCTACGTTGCTTGGTTTAAATATCATCTCTCCTACAGTTACATCTCAGGCTATCCTTACAGGCTATGTAGGGGATATTGACTGTAATTTGTCTATTGACGCGCAAGATGTATATAAGTTATCAAGTCACGTGTTGGATACTTCGACAATCCACGCCGATAATTTTTATTATGCCGATTTATTAAGTGATGATGATTTGAACATTGTTGATGTATGTCTATTAAAACGCGCATATCTGGGGATTGATGATTGGCAGGGGATATATGAAGAGGATAATTTAATCGATACCCCTATCACAGCGCTTGGAGCATCGTGTCCATCGACAGGCAATGTAAAAATGCTTGTTTTTGAAATTGATTTTACCGACTGCAAATTCAGTAACGATTTTGATGCTCAAAAGGTTGAAGATGCTATATTTGGTGCAGAAGATACATCGTCAGAATATTACCCTTACGAAAGTGTAACGGCATATCTCGAAAGATCATCTTACGGAAGGTTTAATATGACCGGTGACGTACTTACATATACTGCAAGTGGTCCGATTTCCGACTACAACGATGATAAAGTAAAACTTGTAGAAGAAGTACTTGATTATTACAGCGAAACTGTTGATTTTAGTGAGTATGATGCTAACAGCGATGGATACATAGATTGCTCAGCTTATTTCGTGCCGTCTTCCGCAGATTCTGATTATTGGTGGCCTTGTTCTGGCGCATTTGGAGATCCTTCGTATCGTGTTGATAATTTGGCTGTTGGAAATATTATTACAGGTAATTCAGTGCCCACAAGTCACATTGATTATGTTACAACTATAATTCATGAAATGGGTCATTCGATGGGTCTGCCTGATTACTACAAATATGAGGATACATCTGATTGGGAAGGCTTGCACGGTAATGCAGGATATGAAATGATGGATGATGCATACGGTGATTACAGTTCCTTTTCCAAGCTTATGCTTGGTTGGTATAGAGAAAACGAAATTTCCGTTTATGATAAATCTAAAGGAACACAAACCTTTACCCTTTCTTCTGCTCAGCATTCTCCTGATTTTATACTGATACCCGGCGAGACTTTGGGTAATAGCTATTTTGGTGAATACTTCATTGTTGAATATGTAACTGAGGATGAAAATAACACTATGTGGTGGAATAAAAACAGTGGAATCAGAGTCTTGCATATTCAGTCTGAATTGTATACGTACGATTACTGGAATATTAATGTATTTGCTTATGATAATTACGGCCCATTGTATCAGGGAGATGACGGTACAAGAGTTGTACGCCTTGTGAATGATAATAACGGTTATTTTACATCAGGTGATGTTATCGATTCGTCAGTTTCAGGATTTGCGTGGTATGATTCAAACGGACAAGAAACTATTGATACAGGCCTTAACATTAGTGTTGGTAATCTTGTTAACGGTGAATACACCATTAATGTTTCAATAAATTAATTAGTATTTATCTTCAAAGAATAAAATATAATACATAAAGCTCAAAAACATAAAGAATTATGCTTTTGAGCTTTTTTGTTAAGTATATTTTTTTTCTTGATATTACTTGTACAATATAAATCAACTTGGCATTTGCATAAAAAAGAAAACTCCTTGAAGGATAAAACCTTCAAGGAGTCCTTGGCGGAGACGGTGGGATTCGAACCCACGTGACGCTCATCACGCCAAAACGATTTCGAGTCGTTCTCGTTATGACCACTTCGATACGTCTCCAATTCAACTTAATGATTATATCATATACTATATAGAAATGCAAGTATTTTTTAAAAAATATTTTTGTTGCTTTTTTTGGGGGTATATGTTAGAATTGTTGTGTCAAAGTGAATTAATTTGATATACTGATTAAGGAGAAAAACATGTTAAGATTTGAGAATGTAACAAAGTTTTACAACAGTGTTCCTGTATTGGATAATGTTTCAATCAACTTTGAGCAAGGTAAGCTATATGCACTTATCGGTCCGAACGGAAGCGGTAAAACAACATTGATGAAAACTGCTGCCGGACTTGTAAAGCCCGAAAAAGGCACTATATATTTCAATAATTCACCAATTACAGTACGCACAAAGGCAAATATCGCTTATATGCCAACCGAGCCTTACTATTACAACTTTATGACTATTGAAAATGTTGCGAATTATCATAAAGATTTTTTCCCCGATTTTGATATGTCATATTTCAAAAAATTACTTGCTTATATGGGACTTACTGAAAAGCTTAAGGTTAAAACTCTATCTTCGGGTATGGCTGCAAAATTAAAAATTGCTGTTACGCTTTCTCGCCGTTCCAATGTAGTAATGCTTGACGAGCCTTTAAATGGTATTGATGTTATTGCACGTGACCAGATTATCAGCTCTATTATTGCGTCGGCTTCGCAAGGCAGCTGCTTTATCATATCAAGCCATTTGTTTGATGAATTGGAACCGATAGTTCATAATGTTGTTATGGTTCGAAATGGTCAGATTATAATTAACGGCGATATTAACGAAGTGCGTCGTGCTAACAATAAATCAATTTCTGATCTTTATCGTGAAGTTTATGGTGCACCTTCATTTAACCCTTATGGTCAATTTATGCCAAATATGCCGCAGATGCCTCAGCAATTTCAGAATACTTCATATCCACCGTATCAACAATATCCAACCCCACCGTATCAACAACAATATCCTAACATGAATATGCCGCAGTACCCCAATGCAAACACACCGCAGTATCCCCAGAATAATTCTTGGCAAAATCAGTTCAGCGGTGAATCACAAGTCCAAAACACACCCGTTGCGCAGCCGATTCAAGAAATCTTGAATAATGTTGACGCTTCGGATAATTCCGATGTTGATAACAATGGAGGTGATGCAAATGCTTAAACTGTTAAAATATGAATTTGTAAAAATCAAAACTGCAATTTATGTTGTGTTCGGCTTGGTTGTTGTGCTTGAATTGATGAATTTTTTAGGTGCTGTAATGATCAAATTCAACACATTTGAAGATTTTAGCGGTGATTACGAAGATTATATGCGATCAACAAGATATTTGCTATATTCATTTGGTCAGCAGATGTACACATTTTCAATATTGTTGCTGGTAATTGCTTGTTTTTCAGCAGCGGCATTTGTTGTAATATTCTCGCTAGTTACAATGAATAACGACTTCTGTAAGAAGCAAGGATATAATGTGTTTTTGACACCAAACTCTTCGGTCGAAATACTCGGTTCCAAGTACATATCAACATTGTTAATATTTATCGGTTATGTGATTATCTGTCTTGTGATGGTTGATTTGGACATCAGAATATTCTGTTGGGTTTATGGTGATGATTATTTTAATTTCTTCAAGGAATTTATAGTTCCGATGTTTGAAGAAACAGGAATTAACTTTCCGTTAATGGCCATTTCTGTTATTCTGCAATATGCATTCTACATTATTCTGGCAGGATTTACACTTATTATGTCGCAAACTGTCGTTAAAGTTTCCGGTGTGCTTAAGATTCTCCTTATCTTTGGTGTTTATGTAGGTGTTAATTCGCTTGTAAGCACTATTGTATCGATTCCGACATTCTTCATTCAAGCAAAAATTGATGAAGAATCGCTTGATACATTTTTTAACGTTATACTTGGATGCACAGGTGTAGGTTATGCGATATTCAGCGTTATCGTGTTCATTGTCAGCACAAGATTAATTAATAGCAGACTTTCACTGTAATTGTATTAAAACTGCACCAATGTATTTTCGGTGCAGTTTTTTGTTTTGTTTACGGCTATTCAAATTTGTAAAATATAACGCTTGCAAAATACGACAAGATACTGTATAATTGATATGCGTATTAAATAGTGACAATCTGAATCTTTTTATAAATAGAAACGGAGAAAGAAATGGAGAAAAACGAATTGATATATATGCCCATGCTTGCTTTAAGAGGTGTTGTTGCATTTCCTAACATTGTTTTACACTTTGATGTTGCACGTAAATGTTCAATAAACGCCATTAAAGAGGCTATGGATAATGATAAAAGAATTTTTTTATCAACTCAAAAAGACGTTTTTGTTGAAGAACCTTCATTTAATGATGTTTACAAAATCGGCGTAATATGTGAAATAAAACAATTTGTTAAGACTAAAGATGGCGTTGCCAGGGTTCTTGTTGAAGGTATTTCAAAAGCAAAAATCATGCAAATGTATAATACTGATAAAATGCTTTATGCCGATGTTAAGATAATGCAGAGTTATTCCAAGGCAAAAATTGATGCGGTAGAGCTTGACGCAGTTGTACGCAGCGTTAAAGATGCTTTTATCAGCTACGCTGAATTTATGCCCAAGATGCCTAAAGAATTGCAAACTCTTGTGATGAATCAACCTAATCCTTATCGCTTATTTGAGAGCATTGTTTTTAACACAGGTTTTTCGTTTGAAATAAAACAAGAGCTTTTGGAAGCAGGAAACATTCTGACAAAGCTTTCAATGCTTTACAGCGCGCTAACGGCTGAAACAGAAATCCTTATGCTTGAAAAGCAAATTCATGATAAAGTTAAGGAAAATATTGACCGTTCTCAACACGAATACTATTTACGTGAGCAAATGCACGTCATTTCGCAGCAGCTTGGTGAGGACGAAAACGTCAACGAAGAGGTTATCAGCTATATTGATAGGATTTATGCTATCGGATTAGATGAAAAAGATGCCGAAAAACTTGTAAAAGAAGCTGACAGACTGATGAAAATGCCTTCTAATTCTCAAGAAGCTTTTGTTATCAGAAACTACCTTGATACTGTTCTTGACTTGCCTTGGAATAAATATTCCAACGCTAAAATTGATATACAAAAAGCAAAAAAATCGCTTGATAAAGATCATTACGGTCTTGAAAAGGTAAAGGAACGTATACTTGAAACTATATCTGTTCAAGCCTTGCAAAGCCAAAACAACGGAAATATAATTTGCCTTGTCGGACCTCCCGGTGTGGGTAAAACATCAATTGGTAAGTCAATAGCTAAGGCTTTGGGCAGAAAATACGTTCGTGTTTCCTTGGGCGGTGTTAAGGATGAAGCCGAAATAAGAGGGCACAGAAAAACTTATATCGGGTCTATGCCGGGCAGAATACTTGCTGCAATGAATAGAGCAGGCACGATGAATCCTTTGATTTTGCTTGATGAAATTGATAAAATGAGCAATGATTTTAAAGGTGATCCTGCTTCTGCAATGCTTGAAGTGCTTGATGCGGAACAAAACAAGGAATTTAGAGATCATTATCTTGAGCTTCCTTTTGATTTAAGCAATGTAATGTTTATTACAACTGCCAATGTTGAAGGTAATATTCCTGAACCTTTGCATGACAGAATGGAGATTATCGAAATTCCCAGTTATACCAGGGAAGAAAAATTCAATATTGCCAAGAAACATCTTGTGCCTAAAATGATAAGCGCAAACGGGCTAAAAAAATCTCAGATAAGAATTACTGATGATGCATTGTATGCCCTTATAGATAGCTACACACGAGAAGCGGGTGTGCGTACATTGGAACGTACAATTGCTTCACTTTGCAGAAAAGCTGCTAAGGAAATTGTTGAAGGTACTTCTAAATGTGTTAAATTCAATGGCGCTAATATAGAAAAATATCTTGGTGTAAGAAAATATCACGGCGATGAAATGTCCAAAGAAAACCAAATCGGTGTTGTAAACGGCCTTGCGTGGACAGCGTCGGGCGGTGTTTTAATGCCTCTTGAAGCTCTGGTTTTAAACGGCAAAGGTAACTTTGAAATTACAGGCTCTTTAGGAGATGTTATGAAAGAGAGCGCAAAGCTTGCAGTTAGCTGGTGCAGATGTAATGCCGAAAATTATGGAATGAACGGAGATTTCTATAAAAATAACGATATTCACGTCCACGCACCCGAGGGTGCTGTTCCAAAAGATGGCCCTTCAGCCGGTGTTACAATGGTAACTGCAATGGTATCCGCTCTTTCGAATACTCCTGTTTGCTGTGATGTGGCTATGACAGGTGAAATTACTCTGCACGGAAAAGTTTTGCCGATAGGCGGTCTGCGTGAAAAATCAATGGCTGCATATAGAAATGGCATAAAAACAGTTATTGCTCCTATCGGTAATCAACCTGACTACGATGAAATCGACCAAGCAGTAAAGGATGCGGTTGAATTTAGATTTGTTTCTACTATTGATGAGGTTTTGCAGATTGCGCTTATTCGCGAAGAAACATGTGAAAACAAACAGTTTTTTATGCCAAACCAAAAACAATGCGTAAATGAACTTTTGACAGTATAAAACATGTAAAGACGGTGAATGGATGAATTTTAATAAATCTGATTTTTTTTGTAGTTATGGCGAACCTAAACAACTGCCTGAAAGCACGAAAACCGAAATTGTTTTTTCGGGACGTTCTAATGTCGGTAAGTCATCGCTGATAAATAAAATCGTTAACAAAAAATCGTTGGCGCGAACAAGTTCAATGCCCGGAAAAACTGCTACTATTAATTTTTATAGTCTGGATAATATATATCTTGCAGATTTGCCCGGTTACGGTTACGCAAGAGTATCACAGAGTGAAAAAGTTCGCTGGTCTAGATTGATTGAAGGATACTTCGCTCAAGAACGGAATATCGGCGTTGTTATTCAGCTGATTGATTTTCGTCACGCGCCATCTGCTGACGATTTAATCATGATTGATTTTTTGATAGATAACGAGTTCCCGTTTATAATTGTATTAACTAAGGCTGATAAACTGAAGAAAAGCGAACGAGCTGAAAGGCTTAAATGCTTTGCAGAAGAAATACCATACTTTGATGATATTACTGTAATTCAGTTTTCGGCTCAAACAGGCGAAGGTGCTGAGCAAGTGCGTGAAATTATATCTGAAATTGCTGACGAAGAAGAATAATTAAGTGAGGACATAATATGTTTTTAAATGATTGCTTTGATGTAAATTCTAATGGAAATCTCACAATAGGTGGAGTTGATACAGTTGAGTTGGCCTCTAAGTATTCCACACCTCTATACGTTATGGATGAAAAAACAATTCGTGAAAATATAAGAAGCTACAAAAATGCTATCGAAAAGTTTTATAATTCAAACGGTCTTGTATGCTATGCTAGCAAAGCGTTTTCGTGTAAAGAGATTTACAGGATTTGCGCAGATGAAGGTATTGGCATTGATGTTGTTTCCGGCGGTGAAATATACACTGCACTTTCTGTTGGGTTTGATGCATCTAAAATGTGCTTCCACGGGAACAGTAAACCGATTTCTGAAATAGAAATGGCTATTGATAACAATATCGGAAGAATTGTTGCTGATAATATTCAAGAGCTTGAAAATATCAATTGTGTTGCTGCCGAAAAAGGTAAAATAGCAAATGTAATGCTTAGAATTAAGCCGGGTATTGATGCGCATACACATGATTTTATCAAAACAGGACAGATTGGCAGTAAGTTTGGCTTTGCTTTACCCACTGGTGAAGCGTTTGAAGCTGTTAAGTTTTGCCTTGAAAACAAGAATATAAAGCTTATAGGTTTGCATTGCCATATAGGATCGCAAATTTTTGATGTTGAACCTTTTGAACTTGCATCTCAGGTTATGGCTCAGTTTATCAAAAAAATTAAAAATGAATTGAATTTTGATATTGCTGAATTGAATCTTGGTGGCGGTTTTGGTATAAAATATACACAAAATGATGACCCTAAACCTTATGTTGAATATATGGAATGTGTTTCAAAAGCTTTAATTTCAGAATGTAACACTCTTGGAATTAAAACCCCATTTATAATCGTTGAACCGGGACGCTCTATTGTCGGAGCGGCAGGCATTACACTTTATTCTGTAAGCGCAGTTAAAGAAATACCGGAAATTTGCAAATATGTGCTTGTTGATGGTGGTATGTGTGATAACCCCAGATATGCTCTTTATCAATCGGAATATGAAGCCACTGTTGCAAATAAGGTTAATAACCCTAAAACAGAAAAAGTGACCATCGCGGGCAAATGTTGTGAAGGCGGGGATAAAATTGGCGAAAATATGCCTCTGCAAGAATGTTGCGTTAATGATATTATAGCTGTATTTTCCACCGGTGCATATAATTATTCTATGTCATCAAATTACAATCGTAACCCAAGACCTGCTGTTGTTATGGTCAACAATGGAGAAGACAGGGTGATTGTTAAAGCTGAAAGTTATGAAGATATTATAAGGAATGATGTATAATGAAAATCTACGATAATGTTTCCCATATTGTAGGTAAAACTCCGCTTGTTTATCTTAATAATTATGTTAATAGGCACAAGCTTGCCGCAAACATTTGCGCAAAGGTTGAGTATTTTAATCCAGCAGGCAGCGTTAAAGATAGAGCGGCCTTGAATATGATTGAAGAAGCAGAACAAAAAGGTCTTTTAAAAAAAGGATCGATTATTGTTGAACCTACTAGCGGAAATACAGGAATTGCTCTTGCTGCTTTTTGTGCTGTTAAAGGATATCGTGTTGTTCTTACCATGCCTGAAACTATGAGTATTGAACGCAGAAAGCTTTTAAAGGCTTACGGTGCTGAGCTTGTACTGACCGATGGCAAAGACGGAATGAATGGTGCTATTAAGAAAGCGGAAGAAATATGCCGTAATAATGATAATGCGATTTTAGCCGGTCAGTTTATTAACCCTGCTAATCCTTTAGCTCACTACAAGACAACTGCGCCTGAAATATACAACGATACCGATGGCAAAATTGATGTTTTTGTTGGTGGTATCGGCTCCGGCGGTACAATTACCGGAATTGGACGTTATCTTAAGGAAAAGAATCCTGATATCAAAATTATTGGTGTAGAGCCACTTTCTTCACCTTTTTTGACAAACGGAACTAAGGGAGCACATAAAATTCAGGGCATTGGAGCTGGGTTTAAACCTGATAACCTCGATTTGAGCGTTGTAGATGAAATTGTTACAATTTCTGATGAAGATGCCATAAATACCGCAAAAGAGATTATTTCTCTTGAAGGTATGCTTGTTGGTATATCATCGGGTGCCGCTGTAAAAGCTGCTGCTTTGTTAGCAAAAAGAATGGGATTTGAGAGTAAACTTATAGTGGTACTTTTGCCGGATTCAGGCGACAGATATCTTTCGACAGAAATTTTTGAATAAAATAATAAACTATCCTGTTGTTATATAAAATTTCAGGATAGTTTTTTTGTTGAAAACAGCAAAAAATACTTGCAATTTTTATATGATAATGCTATAATGTAATTTGATATATAGTGGCAGATGCTGTGGTGTATTTTTTATCGGAACACTATATATAAAATAAAAATAAAGGAAAAATAATTATGTTAAAAAGCATGACCGGATACGGCAGAGCGCAAGAGATTATCGATGGACGCGATATTCTTGTTGAAATTCGCTCAGTTAATCATAGGTACTACGAATTTTCAGCGCGTATCCCCAGAGCGTATGGTTACCTTGAAGAAAAACTAAAATCTTTATTACAAGGTAAAGTTGCCAGAGGTAAAGTTGAAGTTAATGTTACAATTTTTAATACCGAAGGCAAAGATGCTCTCGTTGAGGTAAATAAGTCAATTGCAAAGGGATATATTGATGCACTTAACACTGTAAATGAAGAACTTAATCTTCGCAACGACCTCGCACTTTCACATTTGATGAGATTGCCCGATGTGTTTACCGTACAAAAAACTGTTGACTACGAAGAAGTTATTTGGAACTGCGTTTCAGTTGTAGCAAACAAAGCTCTTGATAAATTTATTGAGATGCGTGTAAGTGAAGGTGAACGTTTGAAAAACGATTTACTTGAAAAACTATGTGCTATTGAAGATAAAGTAGAAATTGTCGAAACTCAGTCACCAAAACTTACAGAGAATTATCGCAACCGTCTTTATACAAAACTCAAAGAAATCCTTTCTGATACCAATATTGATGAACAGCGCATTTTAACTGAAGCCGCTATTTTTTCCGAAAAAGTAGCTGTTGATGAGGAAACCGTTCGATTGCGCAGTCACATTGCTCAATTCAGGGAAATGATTGAAGAAAGCGATGTAATTGGTAAAAAATTTGATTTTTACGTTCAGGAAATGAACAGAGAAACGAATACAATTGGTTCCAAAGCGCAGGATTTAATTATAACTAAAACAGTTATTGAAATGAAATCCGATATAGAAAAGATCAGAGAACAAATCCAGAATATTGAATAATAACCGAGGTACTATCCATGCAGTTGATAAATATAGGATTTGGCAATATGGTTGCATCTTCACGTATTGTAGCAATAGTAAGCCCGGATTCGGCGCCGATAAAACGTATTATCCAGGATGCTAAAGAACAGGGGAGAGCAATTGACGCAACTTACGGAAGAAAAACAAGAGCTGTTATAATCACTGACAGCGATCATATAATTCTTTCGCCAATTCAGCCCGATACTGTTGGCGGTCGTTATAAGGAGGATGATGATGAGTAAAGCTAAATTAATTATTCTCTCAGGCCCATCAGGATGTGGTAAAGGAACTATTCTTGAAATTGTGAGGAAGAAACTGAATTTTGCTTATTCTGTCTCCGCTACCACCAGAGCACCGCGTGAAGGAGAAATTGATGGCGTTAATTATTACTTTTTAAGCAGAGATGATTTTGAAAATCGTATAAAAAATGGCGATATGCTTGAATATACCGAATATTGCGGTAATTATTACGGCACATTGTTATCTGAAGTGCATGATAGTTTAAACCGTGGTGTTGATGTTCTGCTTGAAATCGAGGTAGAAGGAGCTTTCAACGCAAAAAAAGCATTTCCGGATGCATTAATGATTTTCATTTTGCCGCCGTCTATGGAAATTCTTGAGAATCGTTTGAGATCAAGAAATACAGAGGAAGAAGCAAAAATTCAACAACGCATAAATGAAGCAAAGAGAGAAATCAGTTACGCTGAATATTATGATTATCAAATTGTCAACGATAATCTTGAAGATGCAGTTGAAGAATTTGTTGATATTTTTATAAAAGAAAAAAACAATTAACTTGAGAAAGAGGAAAAAATTATGCTCAGACCTTCAGTTTCCCAGATTATAACTAAGAACGAAAGTTACTATTCACTTGTAATTGCAGTAGCAAAGCGAGCAAGACAAGTGACAGAGGAACTTTATGAGAATGAAATGATTATTGAACAAAAGCCGGTTAAAACCGCCGTTGAAGAATTTGCAAGCGGTAAATACAAGCTTGTTGAACCTGAAAAAGCTGAATAATTATTAAAATGAAAAAGTTTCATATCGCTCTTGTAGCGGTTAGCGAAACAGCTTATTCATTTGATTTGCTTTTTAGCTATATAATACCTGATAACCTATACGGACAAATCAAGAATGGTATTCGTGTGCTTGTACCTTTCGGCAGAGGCAACTCTACGCGTGAAGGTATCGTGTTCAACTGCCTTGACAGTGAAGATGACTGCGAAAAGCTTAAATCTATTATTGACGTCCTGGACGATGACGTTGTGCTTGATGATGAGATGCTTGAAATGGTTAAGTATTTGAGCGAAATAACATTTTGCACCTATTATGAAGCTGTAAAAGCTGTGTTGCCGCCTGCAATGCGATACAAAAAGCAAAACCTTTTTTCGCTTGATTTGCACAATATCAAGTCTCCGTTGAGCGATGCTGAGCTTGATTATCTTCGCAGTATCGAGGGCGTAAAAAACATCTCCAAACGCATCGAAACAGATATGATTGAAAATGCTGTGGTTATTAGTGCTTTGATTGATAAAGCTGTTATTCATAAAAGTGATGTATTGAAACGCAAAACAGGTGAACTTTATGTAAAGGTTGCAACTGTTACAGATGAATACAAGCAAAACCCTAATAATTTCAAACTTACGCCTAAACAGTCAAAAGCTGCAAAGTTTATTTTTGAAAATATGGGAGCCACCGTTAAGGAAATATGCGAAAACTGCAATATAAATGAAAGTGTTGTAAATAAACTTAAGGAAAACGGTGCAATAATGCTTTTTGATGAGCGTAAGTATCGTATTCCAAAAACAGAAATTGCAGAAAAATTTGTTGATGAGCTCAAGCTTTCCGATCATCAATATGCTGCATATTCAAAAGTTGCTGCTCATTTGTTCAAAAAGAATCAAATCGCTAAAGCTTTTTTACTTCACGGTGTAACAGGAAGCGGAAAAACCGCCGTATTTGCCAAGCTAATTCAAAAAACTGTCGAATGCGGCAAAACCGTTATATATCTTGTTCCTGAAATATCTTTAACTCCTCAAATGTCGCAATATTTCATATCGCTCTTCGGTGATAGAGTTGCATTGATACACAGTGCACTATCTATGGGTAGGCGACTTGATGAATATTCACGTATTAAAAACGGAGAAGCTGATATAGTTATCGGCACACGTAGTGCAATTTTTGCGCCGTTGAAAAATATAGGGTTAATTATTATTGATGAAGAGGGTAGCAGTACGTATAAGTCTGAATCTGCTCCAAGATATAATACGATTAACGTAGCAAAGCACCGATGCAGAACGCATAACTCATTACTGTTGCTTGCTTCTGCAACACCAACTATTGAAAGTTATTATCTTGCACAAAAAGGCGTTTATGAATTAGTTACGTTAACTGAGCGTTATCATAACAATCCATTGCCTGATACTAGAATTATAGATATGTCAACACAGGAATTATGTGGAAAATACTTTAGCTTTTCACAAGATTTAAAAACTGCTGTTGATGAAAATTTAAAAAATAATGAGCAGACTATTCTGCTTTTAAACCGCCGTGGTTATCATACCATCATTAATTGCCGTGATTGCCACAAGGCTATTTTTTGCCCAAGTTGCAGTGTGCCCATGACATACCATAAGTCTAAAAATGTACTTATGTGTCATTATTGCGGACATTGCGAAGACTATAAAAATGAATGTCCTGAATGTCACGGAACTCACCTGAAACCAGGCGGTTTTGGCACACAAAAATTAGAAGAAGAAGTAGCTGATCTATTTCCGAACGCAAGAATACTCCGTATGGATGCAGATACGTCATCAAATATGCTTGAATACGAAAAAGCGTATGATGAATTTTCGAAAGGTGAATATGATATTCTTTTAGGAACTCAGATGATCGGTAAAGGTCTCGATTTTCCTAATGTAACTCTTGTGGGTGTACTTTCAATCGATAAAGCTCTGTATACCGGAGATTTTAGAAGTTACGAACACACATTTTCCTTAATAACACAAGTAATCGGCCGCGGCGGAAGGGGTCAAAAACCCGGCAGAGCGTTTTTGCAAACCTATATGCCTGACCATTACGTTTTAAATCTTGCAGCTAATCAAGATTACAACGAGTTTTATGCTCAAGAAATTGCCGTACGCAAAGCCTTTTTGTATCCACCACTTTGCGATTTATGCGTTGTGGGTATTAGTGGAAAAGACGATTGTGCAGTTGAAGATGCAGGAAAATATTTTCTTGATGTTATGAAAAAATACATTTCCCGGGAAAAACCAAAAATTGTCTTAAGAGTTTTGGGGCTTGCGCGATGTGGTTTCGAGAGAATTGATGAAAAATATAGATACAGAATTATTCTTAAATGCAAAAACACCTCGGATTTTAGATGTTTTTTAGCTCATGTTATTAAACAAGCGTGTAAATCTAAAAAATTTAACGGAATTTCTGTTTATGCTGATTTAAACGGCGAGGTTGGATATTAAAAGGAAGGTGATTAAAATGGCGTTAAGAACGATACTTACAAAAGAGGACGATGCACTAAGAAAAGTATGCAGACCTGTTGAAAAGTTTGACGAAAAGCTTTGGAGTTTGCTTGACGATATGGCAGAAACACTTTATAAATCAAAAGGTGTTGGACTTGCTGCGCCGCAGATTGGCATCACAAGACGAATTTGCGTAATTGATGTCGGTGAAGGATTAATTGAATGTATTAATCCTGAAATTATAAAAAAAAGCGGAAAGCAACGTGATGTTGAAGGTTGCTTATCATGCCCTAAACAATGGGGATATGTTACACGACCTGCAAAATGTACTTTACGTGCACAAAATAGGTATGGCGAAACCTATGAGATGAATTTGAAAGAACTCTTCTGCCGTTGTGCTTGTCACGAGGTTGACCACCTTGATGGCAAGTTGTTTGTTGATTTAGTAGAAGAATTTGTGGAAATGAGAGAGGACGGCGAGTAATCTTTTGAAAATTGTTTTTATGGGAACGCCTGACTTTGCTGTACCGTGCTTGCAGGCGCTTTGCAATTCAAAACATGAGGTATGTGCTGTGTTTACCCAACCGGACAAACCTAAAAACAGAGGTCATAAGCTTCTTCCAACGCCTGTAAAAGCAGCTGCATTGCCATGCGGAATACCTATATACCAGCCACTTTCGTTAAGAAAAGGCGATGATGCAGAGGAAGCATTAAAGATACTCAACAATATTTCTCCTGATGTTATAATTGTTGTAGCATACGGACAGATTTTGCCTGAAAGCGTTCTTAATCTGCCTAAATATGGATGTATCAATATACACGCGTCCCTTTTGCCTAAATATAGAGGTGCTGCTCCGATTCAGTATTCTCTCTTGAATGGGGATACTGTTACGGGAGTTACTTCCATGCAGATGGAAAAAGGTCTTGATACAGGAGATATGCTCATCTCAAAAAGCATTGATATTGGAGAAAATGAATGTTATACCGAATTGCACGATAAACTTTCAACTTTGGGTGCAGATGTGCTCATTCTAACACTTAATGATCTTGAAAATGGCAAATTAATACCCAGAAAGCAGAATGACTCTCTTTCTTGTTATGCTTCGATGATAACTAAAGATATGAGTAAATTGGATTTTACAAAAAACGCACGAGAGATTCATAATACAATTCGAGCAATTAGTGGTTTTGCATATCTTGATGGTAAACGCATAAAAATATATAAATCAGCCGTATTAGATAATACTGATAAATCATTTGATTGTGGAACAGTAATTGATAACGCTATTTTTTCAGTTGCTTGCGGTGATAATTCTGTTATTAGATTTGACGAGGTTCAGATTGAAGGCGGAAAACGTCTTAAAACAGCAGACTTTTTGCGCGGTTTTAAACTTGAAGAAAATTCTGTTATTGGTTAAAATATAATTATTTGGAGGGTTTTATATGGGTTACGATTTTGCAACTTTTTTATTGTTTGTTGCTATTATTATTTCATTAATTTCTTCTGTTATGGTAAATACAACTTTTAAGAAATACGATAAAGTTCATTCTCAGAGGGGATATAGAGGCTGCGACCTTGCGAGATATATTCTTGATGCAAACGGTTTGCAGTATGTTAGAGTTGAATCGGTTGGCGGTAATCTAACTGACCACTACGATCCTGAAGCAAAATGCGTTAGATTATCCCAATCCACATATAACAGCACTTCAATTGCAGCTTTGGGTGTTGTAGCGCATGAATGTGGTCACGCAGTTCAGGATGCTGAAGAATATGCTCCTATTAAAATCAGAAATTCAATACTTCCCGTTGCTAACATTGGTAACAGAGTATCGTGGATTCTTCTTTTTATTGGTATTGTTTTAAGCTTATTTGAACTTTGCTATGTTGGTATAATTTTGTTTTCTGCAGTTGTTGCATTCCAGCTAATAACTTTACCCGTTGAATTTAACGCAAGCGGTCGTGCTCTTGAAACTCTTGAGAATTTCAGCATTCTTTCAGATGACGAGCTTTCCGGTTCGAAAAAAGTTCTCACAGCAGCTGCCATGACTTATGTTGCAGCACTTTTAGTTTCGCTAATGCAGCTTTTGAGAATGATTGCATTGGCAAATAGAAAAAGATGAATTGTAAAGATATATGCCTTTGTGCAAAGGCACTTTCAAAAACATTCACTAAAAAAGGTTATTCTAACATTGTCCTAGATGTTTTTTTAAATAATGCTGAATGTGATAAACCTTTTTGTACCGCTTTATACTATGGTGTCATAGAACGCAAAATCACTCTTGATCATATTATTACACAGTATTATTCAAAACCTATTGAAAAGCTTGACACATTGGTTTTGCAAACTTTGCGCTGTGGTATTTATATGCTTAAATTTATGAACACTCCACAGAATGTTGTTGTAAACACTTGTGTTGACGCCGTAAAGCAACTTGGCTTTACAAGTGCAAAAGGCTTTGTTAATGCTGTTTTGCGTAACTTTATAAGAGCAGGTTTTGATTATCCTGTGCCGATGGATGAGTTGATTTCATTTTCGATTTTATATTCAACTCCGATTTGGTTAGTGCAAAAATGGCGCGATGAATTTCCTGATGATTTTATTTCAATTTTACAATCAACTGTTGATTCGCCCAAAACAACAATTAAACTTAACACTGCTAAATTTGATATAGCTGAAATTCTTTTATCTCTTGACAATGACAAAATAGTATATACCCAATCCGATGTGTTATCTGATTGCTTACACATTGAAAAAGGCGATTTGTTTAAGTCAAAAAGCTACAAAAACGGTATGTTTTATGTTCAAGATATATCATCTCAATTATGTGCAATGGCGCTTGGTGCAACAGAAAATTCTACTATAATTGATGTATGTGCTGCTCCCGGAGGTAAAAGCTTTTCTATTGCGCAATGCATCAATGATAAAGGCACAATATATTCATGTGATTTGCATGAAAAACGAGTTAATCTAATATTGCATGGTGCTGAAAGATTGCATCTTAACTCTGTTATACCTATACAAAACGATGCTTTAAAGCATAGCAATAAGCTCCCGATGGCCGATTTTGTAATTTGTGATGCTGTTTGCAGCGGCCTTGGAGTAATTTCCAAAAAGCCTGAAATCAAGTATAAAGATCCTGCTGATTTGGAGAAATTACCTGATATTCAAAAGAATATTTTGAATTCTTGCAAGAATTATGTTAAAAGCGGCGGAGTTCTTCTGTATTCGACCTGTACATTAAGTAAAGCCGAAAACGAAAATGTCGTTGATTCTTTTCTTTCGGAAAATGAAGATTTTGTAGGCATACCTTTTTTGGAAGAATATGGCGAACCTTTTGGTAAGTATTATGCAACGATATTGCCAAAGCATTTTAATAGTGATGGATTTTTTATTGCAAAATTTAAAAGGAAGTGAGCAGTATCAAAAAGGATATTCTTGAGCTCTATCCAGAGGAACTTGAAGCAGAACTTTTATCCTTGGGCGAACAAAAATTCAGAGCTAAACAAGTTTTTGATTGGCTTCACATTAAAAAATGTGAGAATTTCGACCAAATGTCCAATCTTTCTGCACAATTACGCAACAAGCTTGATGATGTATTTTGTATAAAGCGACTAAATATTTGCAAAATACTTGAATCTAATACCGATGATACTGTAAAATATCTTTATGAGCTTTCTGACGGCGAACATGTTGAATCTGTGTTGATGAAATATAAGCATGGATATAGTTTGTGTATATCAACACAAGTTGGCTGTGCAATGGGTTGCAAATTTTGTGCTTCGACAATTGGAGGCAAAAAGCGCGACCTTACTGCAGGTGAGATTTTGCAGGAATACTACACAGCTCAAAGAAATTTAAAAAATGCCAGAATAAGCAATATTGTATTAATGGGAATTGGAGAGCCGCTTGATAATTACGAAAATGTTATACGTTTCATTAGACTTGCCTGCCATGAAAAAGGCAATAATCTAAGCGCACGCGACATAACACTTTCCACTTGTGGTATTGTTCCCTATATTGATGCTCTTTCGTTAGAAAAGTTACCCATTACACTTTCGATTTCTTTGCATGCGGCTAATGACAACAAACGCAGTGAAATTATGCCGATTAATAGAAAATATCCTATTAAGGAATTAATAAGTTCGTGTAAGCGATATATGAAAAAAACTAATAGAAGAATTACTTTTGAGTATTCTCTTATAGATGGTGTTAACTCTACAAAAGAAGATGCATTTGAACTTTACAATCTTTTAAATGGTTTTAATTGCCACATAAATTTAATTCCTATAAATCACGTAAAAGAACGAGGATATAAATCTTCAAGAGATGCTGCCGAAACATTTAAACAGTATCTTATAAATTATGGAATCAATGCCACGGTAAGAAGAACTCTTGGCGCGGATATTGATGCAGCTTGCGGTCAATTAAGGCGTGAAACAGAAAAAATATCAGCCGATTGACTAAAGACAATAGAGGGGGGGAGTTCTTTCAATGCGAATTTACGGCATGACGGATATCGGTCTTGTCAGAGAGGAAAACCAAGATTCTTTCGCAATAACGGATTTTGATAACGGCGTATTCGCTGTATTGTGCGACGGCATGGGCGGACACAGCTCAGGCAAAGAAGCGGCTGAGTTGGCTTGCACGGTTATAATGGAAAAGTTTAAAGCAAACTATACAAGTAATTTGTCTCTCAGTAGCGTGCGCAATTTAATGTTTTCTTGCGTAAATGCTGCAAACAGTACCGTGTTTGCTGAAGCATTGAAAAATCCTGCAAAAACGGGAATGGGCACTACTTGTGTTATTGTATTTTGCAGAAGCAATGATGTTTTAATAGTAAACGTCGGTGATAGCCGAGCATATCTCAATACAACTGATTCAATTGTGCAACTTACTGATGATCATACAGTTGTACGTATGCTGATTGAAAATGGAGATATATCTGAAGAACAAGCACACACACACCCTCAGCAAAGTTGTTTGACAATGGCTGTTGGTGTTGAACGAAATATATCACCTGATTATTTTGAAGTTAATATGAACAATAATGACATTGTTTTATTATGTTCTGATGGTCTTACAAGATATTGCAGCGACGATGAAATTCATGAAGTAATCAATACCAACAATTTAGAAGATTTGCCTGATTTGCTTATAAATCGTGCAAATAGCCACGGCGGAAGAGATAACATTACCGTTGTTGTATTTTCTAATGAATAAAAGAAAAGAGAGGTTTTAGAGATTTTTATGGACAAGAATATCGGCAAGAAGCTTGATGGACGTTATGAAATTTCCGAACTTATCGGTATGGGCGGAATGGCAGATGTCTATAAAGCGATTGATATCATTGACGACAAGGTCGTAGCAGTAAAAATCCTGAAGAATGAGTTTGCTGAAAACGAGGAATTTCTGCGCAGATTCAGAAACGAGTCAAAGGCTATAGCTGTTTTGTCACATCCCAACATTGTAAAAGTTCTTGATGTTGGTTTTACTGACAAAATTCAGTTTATTGTTATGGAGTACATCGACGGAATTACTCTGAAAGAATATATAGAGCAGGAAGGCGTTTTGCGCTGGAAAGACTGCGTACATTTTACAATTCAGATATTGAGAGCACTTCAACATGCTCATGATAGGGGAATCGTACACAGAGATATTAAACCTCAAAATATCATGCTCTTTACAGATGGCACTATCAAAGTCATGGATTTTGGTATTGCAAAATTTGCAAGAGAAGAAGGTAAAAGTATTACCGATAAAGCAATCGGATCTGTTCATTATATTTCACCCGAACAAGCAAGAGGTGATTTAACCGACGATAAGAGTGATATATATTCTGTTGGTGTTATGATGTATGAGATGCTCACAGGCAAAAAGCCTTTTGATGGTGACAACGCTGTTGCAATAGCTCTTATGCACATGCAGAACGAACCTGAAATGCCCGGTAATATTAATCCTAATATACCTGTTGGTTTGCAGGAAATCTTCCTTCATGCTATGGAAAAGGACAGTTCAAAACGTTATCAGTCCGCTGCCGAGATGATAAAGGATATTGATAAATTCAAGACAAATCCTGCTATTACATTTGGCTATGTTTCACATGAAACAAGCGAAGCTACTGAAGCTACAAGATTTTTTACACCTGTATCAGTACCTGCTGAAAACAACTCAACTGCTGTTCATATTTCAGAAGATGATGCTACCGTTTTTGAAGAAGACGAGTATCTTGATGATGATTTTGATGATGATATGGAAACCGAAACAGATGAGATAATCATCGACGATGAAGAAGATGATGATGACGACGATGATGAAGCTCCTTCGTTATTTGTTCCGATTCTTACAGCGGTTACAATTGCACTTATACTTGCTGCTGTAATATTCTTTGTTGCGTATATTGTAAAATATTTTGATAAAGATAAGAGTGAATCCAATGAACATCTCATGCCTTCACTCGTTGGCATGAATATTGAAACAGCCGAAGCTGAATATACTTATCTTAAGTTTAACATTTCTACACAAGAATACTCTGAATACGAAGAGGGTATTATTTATGAGCAGGATATTCAAGAAAACCGTCCTATTAAGAGCGGACAGATAGTTAACGTAAGTGTAAGTAAGGGTATAAAAACTGTTAAAGTTCCGGATGTTTCTAATCTTACATCCGATGCTGCAATTTCAATGCTTAAAAGTTACGGTTTCTTAACAACAATCAACAATAAAGAGGATGCGGAAGTTTCAGAAGGATATGTAATTTCTACCGAACCTCCCGCCCACACCGAAGTAAGACCTGGTGAACAGATTGTTGTTTATGTAAGTACAGGTAGCGAAGAAACATCTGCAAGAGTACCTAATCTCGTTGGTTTTGATTATGATGAAGCCGCATCAATACTTGAAGGCAAGGGCTTCCTTGTTTCAAGAGTTGAAGTTGATTCTAACGAAGATGAGGGTGTGGTTGTTGGACAGAACGTATCACCTTACGATGTAGTAGAAAAAGGCACAGAAATTCAGCTTACCGTCAGCAATGGTATTGCTCCTGCTGCTACTATTGAACTACCTATCGATATTGATTCAGATGCAGAAGGTGCTTACCTCTTTACAGTTCTTGTTGGCGGTGTTAACTATGAGTCTAAGCAGATTGATGATATTACCCTTACGGGCGGTATCGTAAAAATGTCAGTTTCCGGCACCGGCACCGAAACTGTTGCTGTAAAGGTTCTTAACCTCGATAATTCTCAAGAAACTATTATTGCAAAATTCAGTGTTAACTTTACTACTGAAGAATATACAACGACTGAATTTAATTCCGATGCTTTTGAAGAAATAGGAGGAATTCCCGTTGTTACAACCACCACAACAACTGCTGTAACAACAACTACTACAAAGCCTGTTACCACAACAACTTCAACAACCACTGCTCCCAGTGAAGAAGATGAAACTACTACAACACCTCCTGAGGTAACGACAACAACAACTACTACAACTCCGGCCGAAGTTACAACCACAACTACTACAACTGCTGCACCTGATGTTACTGACACACCTGAGGTTAGCGATTCCGGTGAAGTTGCCGGCGACGAAGCTGCGTAGAAATATATGGAATATAAAATATCAAATGGATTGATTTTAAGCGCTGCCTCCGGGCTCTACGATGTAGAGCCAATGGGTAGCGCTGAAATTATAAAATGTAAGCCTAGGGGAGTTTTCAGAAAAAGGGAACTTAATTTGTGCGTTGGCGATAGAGTAAACGTAACCAATGATGATGTTATTGCAGAAATACTGCCACGTAAAAACTCAATAATAAGACCACCGCTTGCAAATCTTGATATACTCTGCTTTGTTGTCTCCTCATGTGAACCTGCGCCAAATTTTCTGCTGCTTGATAAGTTTATTGCAGTTGCATGCTATAAAGGTATTAAACCAATAATTATTATAACTAAACTTGATTTGAAATCTGCCGACGAAATTTTGCAAACATATTCTAAAACAGATGTTGAAGTGATTTGTGCTGATTATAATGACGCTACTACAAAAGATAGAATTATTTCTCTTATGGAAGGCAAAATATGTGCTTTTACAGGTAACAGTGGTGTAGGAAAATCAACTCTTTTAAATTTTCTTGGCGATTTTTATATTGAAACAAATGAAATCAGCAAAAAACTTGGCAGGGGAAAGCATACAACAAGAAATGTTTCGCTTTTTAAAATGTCTAACGGTGGATATGTTGCCGATACTCCAGGATTCTCAACTTTTGATACCAATCGTTACGATATAATCAAAAAAGATGAACTTGCTAATTGTTTTACTGAATTTGATCGATATACGGACAAATGCAAATTCAGAGATTGTTCACATACAAGCGAGCTTGGTTGCGCTGTCATAAATGCCGTTAATAATGGCGGTATTTCTAAAAGTCGTCATATTAACTATTGTATGATGTATGACGAAGCAAAACAAATTAAAGATTGGGAACTTTAGTTTTCACCACAAATCACATTTCCGAATATAATGTATAAATCTTATATTCGGAGGTGCTTGCCTTGAAAATCGTCGTTATAAAAAGTCCCAAAGTGCTATCAGGATTTTTCAGACTGATTTTTAAGATAAAAAAAGAACAGGATAATACATAAGTATCTGCCGCAGAAAATTAACTTTCTGCGGCAATATTTTTATACTTGAAACTCCTCACACATTATGTTATAATATAAATAATATAAAGAGGTGATTTGATGAAAGCTTTAATATTCGTTCTGCTTTGCACTACGCTTATTTTTTGTGGATGTACAGATAAAGAAAAAGAAACAGAAAATAGTAACGCGTTAACAAGTATAAGCGAAACTACTACTTCAGAAAACATTGAAAATAATAACAATGTTTCTAATGATAAATTTACAAGCAGTGTAAATTCATCTGAAAACGTGAATTCGCCTTCTCATTATGAAGAAGCTTTAGACGATGAAAATAATATATCTGAAAATATCAACAATAACAATTCACTTCCACAAGACGAATATACATCAACAAGCGAATTTGACAATATTTCAACTAATTCATCCGCTGATTATGCTGATGATAAAAGCGAAGATATATCAGAAAGCATTAGCGTTAACGATAATAAAGCTGATGATATATACAACGATGAAGATTACTATAATAACTCCGAAAATGATACAAATACTGAAAGCTTATTAGATGAAAGTAATTCTGATATTAACGAGAATACCGGAGAAACGGAAAAGGAAGATGATAGCAATTTAAGTAATGATGGTTGGACTGCATTTTATTAATACTTAATATAACCGGGTTGATTTAAAAATCAACCCGGTTTTTTGAATATTACAAAGAAAGCAGTAATAGAATTAATTATATTTTATATTGCGAGAGATGATATTTTGAAAGGCAATAACGATGCAAATAATCGACGAAAATATAGTAAAAAGTGTATCAAAATAAGTGAAATGGGTGTATTGGATTATTTATTCAATCAGCTTATGTGTTGCATTGTATTTATAGCAATATTAACATTATTTGAGCGTATAACATCATTAGAGTTTTGCAGCGTTGTAAGTAAATGGATTTTGACAGACAGCTTTGCATTATTTGATAATATTTTAGAGGTAATAGATGATTATCTTTAACACAGTAGGATGCAGAATTGTAATAAGTTTTAACTTTTTGTTTTTACTATGTGTTCTGCCGCTTGTTTTGGGCTATGAAGTAACTATTATGTTAAGCTTATCCTGTATTATTCATGAACTTGGTCATTTGATTGCCATAAAACTGTGTAATAAAATAATTACAGGATTTAAATTTACTTCATGTGGAATCAATATATGTTGTCAAAAATCTGTAATGAGTGAATTTCAAGTTTTTATTATTACATTTGCCGGTTGTTTAGCTAATTTGCTGGCCGCAATGTTATTGTATAATTTAAACAGAAGCATTGCTTGCGCAAATATTGCTTTGGGTGTATATAGCATATTGCCCAACCCATATTTTGACGGGTATACAATATTAAGATTAATATTTAAAAAACAAAAAAACTTACATAATATTGGAATTGCAATCTATATTATAGTGATGATTGCATCAGCAATATTTCTTTCGATAAACAATACTTTAATGCTGCTTGTAATGCTATATATTATGGTATTATCACTAATCGAAGGAGATTGAAATACTTGACTTTATGTTATTAAAAATGTATAATATCAGTGTATGTATAAATCAATAAGGGGGCGATTGAATGACGGACAAAAACTCACCGATAGGCGTTTTCGACTCGGGCATTGGCGGTTTAACTGTTTTGAAAGAAATAACTAATCTTATGCCAAACGAAAACGTTGTATATTTTGGTGATACTGCAAGAGTGCCGTATGGTTCAAAATCTAAAGAAACCGTAATGCGCTATGTTCATCAGATAATTCGCTTTTTAAAGACGAAGAATGTCAAAGCAATTGTTATTGCATGCAATACGGCGAGTGCATACGCTTTGTGCGAAACAGAAATATGTGATGCGATACCAATTATCGGCGTTATTGATGCAGGTGTTAAAACCGCCTGCAAGAGCACAAAGAATAACCGCATTGGTATAATTGGAACCGATGGAGCTATACAGAGCGGAGTACACGCAAAAATGATTAAACAAATCAAACCTGAAGCAAAAGTATTTGGAAAATCTTGTCCTCTATTTGTTCCGTTTGCAGAAGAAGGTCTTTTTGAAGGAAATCTAACTGACGGTGTTGTAGAGCATTATTTATCACATTTTAATCCTTTAGATATTGATACTTTAATTCTTGGATGCACGCATTATCCGCTTCTTACAAAAGCAATAAAAAAATATCTTGGTGATAGTATCAACTATGTAAATCCGGCATACGAAACAGCCTGTCAGCTTAAAAATTTGCTTAAAGAACATTCTATGCTGTGTGACGCCGACAACAAACAAATCAGTGAGTTTTATGTGAGTGACTCAGCACAAAAAATGATATCATTTGCCAACATGATACTTGGCGGCGATAATAAACAAATCACTACACTTAATATAGAAAAATATTGATTGAACGGAAAATAATCATATGTTGAGAGAAAAAATTGAATCTATAATATTAAAAGCACAAAAACCTGCGAGATATATCGGAGGTGAATGCGGAGCTATCGTTAAAGATATTAACAAAACCGATGTAAGCTTTGCCTTTTGTTTTCCTGATAGCTACGATATTGGTATGTCGCATCTTGGAATGAAAATTCTATATTCTTTGATTAATTCAAGAGAGAATTATCGCTGCGAACGTGTTTTTGCACCTTGGCCCGATTTTGAAAAACTTATGGTTGAAAATGATATACCGTTGTATTCTCTTGAGAATCTTCAGCCCGTTAATGAGTTTGATTTTATCGGCTTTACACTGCAATATGAGCTATCATATACAAATATACTTAATATGCTTTCGCTGGCAAAAGTTCCTGTTTTAGCTAGCGAAAGAGGTGATAGCCTTGCCCCTATTGTATGTGCCGGCGGTCCTTGTGCGTGTAATCCTGAACCTTTGGCAGATTTCTTTGATTTATTCATTTTGGGCGATGGCGAAGAAGTCGAACTCGAACTCATAGATCTTTATGCAGAGCATAAAAAAATGGGTTCAACAAGAAAAGAATTTCTTATAGCTGCTTCTCAACTTGAAGGTATTTATGTACCTTCGCTTTATGATATAACCTATAATGAGAACGGAACGCTTTCTGATGTTACCCCTTTGAATAACGCTACAATGCCGATAAAAAAACGTGTTGTACAATCGCTCGATACTGCATTTTATCCCGATGATTTTGTGGTTCCATTTACTGAAATTGTACACGATAGAGTTTCGGTTGAGGTTTTGCGCGGTTGCATAAGAGGTTGTCGTTTTTGTCAGGCAGGATTTATTTACAGACCATTCCGAGAAAAAAGCGTTGATACTATTGTAAATCAAACAAGGGTACTGTGTGAAAATACAGGATATGACGAAGTTTCGCTTGTGTCTCTTTCCACAAGCGATCATTCTGAAATCGAGCCCATGCTCAGCGGTTTGCTCGAATATACCGATTCAAAGCAGATTAATCTTTCTCTTCCTTCGCTACGTATTGATAATTTCAGCAAAGAGCTTTTGGATAAAATCACATCTGTACGTAAATCTACACTGACATTTGCACCGGAAGCAGGAACCCAGAGGCTGCGTGATATTATAAATAAAAATATTACTGAAGAAGAAATAATGCGCACATGCAAAACTGCATTTGAAGGTGGATATTCTTCTGTTAAACTTTATTTCATGATTGGTTTACCGCACGAAACAGATGAAGATATTATTGCCATTGCTGAGCTTGCTCAGCGTATAGTCGATTTGTATTATACTGTTGAAAACCGCAAAAAAGGTCAACAGGTACGCATTTCGATCAGCACTGCAACATTTGTTCCTAAGCCATTTACACCGTTTCAGTTTGAACCTCAGGCTACAAAGGAAGAAATTATAAGAAAACAAGATTTGCTGATATCATCAATAAAATCGAAGAAGATATCATGTTCTCGTCATGTGCCGGATACAAGCATACTTGAAGCTGTACTTGCAAGAGGCGACCGAAAGCTTGGCAAAGCTATACTTGAAGCTTGGAAATTAGGTTGCAAATTTGATAGCTGGAGCGAGTTTTTTGATTACGAAAAATGGGAAAAGGCTTTTGAAATTGCCGGTATAGATATTGCATTTTACGCAAATCGTCGTAGAGAATATATCGAAAAAATGCCATGGGATCATCTTGATTATTATATTGATAAAGCATTCCTTGCCAGAGAAAACCTTAACGCACTAAATGCAAAAACAACACCACATTGCCGTGAAAAGTGCTCGGGTTGCGGCATAACAAAATGCATTGGAGGTAAATGCTTTGAATAAGGTTAGAGCAGTTTTTACCAAGGTTGGCAGAGTTAAATATATTTCACACCTTGATTTAAACAGACACATGCAGCGTGTTTTACGCCGCAGTGGTCTGCCGATAAAATATACCGAAGGCTTCAATCCGCACGCATGGCTAACTTTTGCACTGCCGCTTTCACTCGGTTTTGAAAGCCGTGTTGAAACAATGGATTTTAAGCTGACCGAAGACATCGCACCTGAAATTGTTAAGGAAAGACTCAACGCAGTTTTGCCTGATGATTTAAAGGTTTTATCGGTAAGCTATCCTATGCACGCAAATACAGATATTGTTTCAAGCGAATATACAATCAAGATATCATCACGTAAAATGAAATCTTGTGATATCGAAAAACTCTTTGATGGTTTTATTGCGCAGGATGAAATTATTGCCGAAAAATTCAACAAAAAGAAAAAAACTATACTTGTTGATATTAAACCAATATTTGAAATTTTGCAAAAGTATTGTAACGATAATGAATTTGTGCTAAAAATCATCGCTCCTTCGGGAAATGAAAAGAATTATAATCCCAATTTACTTGTTGATATGTTCTTAAAATATGCAAATATTTTGAATGAAACTGTGAAAATTGAAAGAAATCGAATTATTTGCTCAGACGGCAGTGATTTTTTATAAAAATACACTTGCAAAAAAAAACGGTTTGTGGTATAATATTAGCGCATTTAAATCCGACGGTTTGGTTTGTCCTCAAGCCAATTACCGCTGGGCTTTAATGACAATATTAATCATTAAGGCGGATAGTCCACTGACGGCTTATATTTAAAGCGCGTGTATGAATATCCCAAAATTTAGGAGGAAGAATCAATGGACGCATTAAGACTCATCAGCGACAGCTCACTGAAGGCTGACGCACCCGTAATTAACGTGGGTGATACCGTAAAGGTACACGTTAGAATTCAGGAAGGCGATAAGACAAGAATTCAGATTTTTGAAGGCACTGTTATCGCTAAGAAGCACGGTGGAATCAACGAAACATTTACTGTAAGACGTGTTGCTCACGGATGCGGTATGGAAAGAGTTTTCCCCGTACACTCTCCCGTTGTAGAAAAGGTAGAAATCGTTCGTTCCGGTAAGGTACGCAGAGCTAAGCTTTACTATCTCCGCGGCAGAGTCGGCAAGGCTGCAAAGGTTAAGAGCCAGATTCGCTAATTCCATTGAAAAGGGGACATTAATGTCCCTTTTTTGCTATTATTTCGCATTTGCGAATTTATACATAAACTTAACCTCACCGAATGGAAAGAGAGGGAAAATCATGCTTGAAGAAAACAAGAATGAAGAAATTGTTGAAGAAGTCACAAGTGAGTTGATTTCTGAAGAAGATGATGAAAAAAGCTTTGTGGAAATTAAGAAAAATGACGAGTCCGCTAAGGAAAAGAATAAAAGACTTTTAAATGATGTTTGTGAAATCATCGAATCAATATTAACATCGGTTTTTGTTGTTGTTTTAGTTTTTACATTTCTTTTCAGAATAGCCACTGTAAGCGGTGGTTCCATGCTAAAGACTTTAACCGAAGGTGATAAACTTGTAATTAGCAATTTGTTTTACGAGCCTGAATATGGCGATATTGTAATCATCAACTACGAAATTAACGATAATGAACATATCGTTAAGCGAGTTATTGCAACCGAAGGACAAACTGTAAACATTGTCTATGACGAAAACGGTTTAGGTTCGCTATATGTAGATGGTAATCTTATTGAAGAAAACTATATTAACGGTCCGATGATGAACGGAAGAGATTACACTGTAACTGTTGGCGAAAATGAAGTTTTCGTAATGGGTGATAACCGCAACCATTCAACTGACAGCCGTGTTATCGGAACTATCAGCGAAGATAAGATTGTTGGCAAAGCTTTAATGCGCTACTATCCTTCGTTTGAGTTTTACAATTAAAGGAGCACTATGAGCGAAATACAAAACATTCAATGGTTTCCCGGTCACATGACCAAAACAAGACGCATGATAAGTGCAAATTTAAAGCTTGTTGATGCAGTAGTTGAACTTATTGACGCACGTGTTCCGTTATCAAGCCGTAATCCTGAAATAGATAAGCTTGTTTCTAACAAGCCGCGCCTTATTCTTATGAATAAGTGCGATATGGCAGATGCTGTTCAAACAAAAAAATGGCTTGCATATTTCAAAAGTATCGGCATTAGCGCAATAGCTGCTGATTGCAAATCAGGAAGCGGTCTTAATGCATTTTTACCTGCAATACGCACTTTATTGAAAGAATTGATTGATAAAAGAAAATCCAAGGGAATGTCTGGTGGAACGCTACACATTATGGTTCTTGGAATACCTAATGTTGGAAAATCATCTCTCATCAATAAACTTGCAAAACAAAAGCGTGCTAAAGTTGAAGATAGACCGGGTGTTACACGGACAAAACAGTGGGTTAAACTTGCAGATGACATAGAACTGCTTGATACCCCGGGTGTTTTGTGGCCTAAATTTGAGGACAAGCTTGTTGGCGAAAGACTTGCGTTTATCGGTTCGGTTAATGATGATATACTTGATATTGAAGCTTTAGCTGCAAGACTTATCGAAACATTGCGTTTTGATTATGCTGAGAATATCCAGAATAGATATTCGATACAAATTGAAGAAATCGATAGTGACTATGATATTATAGAAAAAATTGCAAGAAAAAGAGGAATGTTAATCAGCGGCGGCGAAGTGAATTTTGAACGCGCTGCGATTACAATTCTTGACGAGTTCCGCGCTGGTAAACTCGGCAGGATTTCTCTGGAGCATGTGTGATGCGTAACGAGAATATTAATCTGTTTGAATTTGACAGTGCTGTAAGAGAATCAATTCCTGTGTTTTGTGGTGTAGACGAAGCAGGCAGGGGTCCGCTGGCCGGTGACGTTTTTGCTGCTGCCGTAATTTTGCCGCCTGATGTGGAAATAACAGGTCTTAACGATAGCAAAAAACTAAGCGAAAAAAAACGTGAAAAGCTTTTTGATGAGATTATTGAAAAAGCGATATGCTATTCGATAAAACGTGCTAGCATCGAAGAAATAGAGTCTATAAACATACTAAACGCAGCAATGCTTGCAATGAAGCGAGCTGTTGAAGATTTATCAACAAAACCGCATCTGGTTCTTGTAGACGGTAATAAAGTTCCGAGCGGACTTGACATACCTTGCAAATGTGTTATTAAAGGCGATGCAACATCTGCTTCAATTGCTGCAGCGTCAATTCTTGCCAAAGTAGCAAGAGATAGATATATGCTTGATATTGCCAAGGAATATCCGCAATATTGCTTTGAAAAGCACAAGGGCTACGGCACAAAACTACACTATCAAATGCTTGATGAATACGGAGTAAGTCCTGTTCACAGAATGAGCTTTTTGAAAAAGTATTTTGAAAAGAAATGAATATTGCAAAAAATATTGGTAATTTGGGAGAGAATGCTGTATGTTCGTATCTCAAAAGAAAAGGATTTGATGTTTTAAAACAGAATTATCGTGTGCAGGGTGGCGAAATTGATATAATTGCAAAAAATGAAAATTATATTATTTTCGTTGAGGTTAAAACCAGAAAGAATCTTATAGATGCTTTTGAATCTATAACTGCTTCTAAAAAGAAATTTATCCTTCGAACTGCACAAAGGTATATATATGATAATGAAATTGACCTTCAACCACGTTTTGATGTAGCTTTTGTTGCTGCAAAAAATAATATTGTTGAGTCGATTGATTATATTGAAAATGCATTTTAAATTAATTTTAAGGGAGAAATTTTATGTTTTATAAAAGTACACGCAACAGCAATCTTAATGTAAGCGGCTCCATGGCTGTTCTCAAAGGTATTTCTGATGACGGTGGTCTTTTTGTACCAAACGAAATACCTAAAATTACGCTTGATGACATTAAAAATATCGCCGCACTTGATTATGCAGACAGAGCAAAGTTTGTAATTTCAAAGTACTTTACAGATTATACCGACGAAGAAATTGATCATTGCACAAAAAATGCATATAGCACAGCTAATTTTGATACAGATAATATTCACGAGCTTACACAGCTTGGTGATAATATGTATTTGCTTGAACTTTGGCACGGTCCTACGTGTGCATTTAAAGATATGGCTTTGCAGATTTTGCCTTATTTCCTTACAACTGCTGCAAAAAAACAGAATTTTGATAAAGAACTTGTCATTCTCGTTGCTACTTCAGGCGATACAGGCAAAGCTGCTCTTACAGGTTTTTGCGATGTAGAAGGAACAAAAATCCTTGTATTTTACCCAGAAGACGGCGTTTCTGCAATGCAGAAAAAGCAAATGACCACGCAGGACGGTAGTAATGTTGCAGTTTGCGCTATAAAGGGCAATTTTGACGATTGCCAGAATGGCGTTAAGAAAATTTTTACAGATGATAGCATTAAAGCTCATCTTGAAAACAAAATGGCGGCTTTCTCAAGTGCAAATTCAATCAACTTCGGCAGACTTTTACCGCAGATTGTTTACTACGTTTCTTCGTATGCAACAATGGTTGATACTGAACAGATTGAGCTTGGCGAAAAAATAAACATTGTTGTACCCACCGGTAATTTCGGTAATATTCTTGCTGCTTACTATGCAAAATTAATGGGTGTACCTGTAAACAAGCTTATTTGCGCTTCAAATGCAAACAACGTTCTTACAGATTTTATCAATACAGGCGTTTATGATAGAAACAGAAAGTTCTTTACAACCATTTCTCCTTCAATGGATATTCTCATTTCTAGTAATCTCGAAAGACTTTTGTATCTGCTTTGCGGAGAAAACGATGATACTATCAAAGAGTGGTTCGGTGCTCTTTCAACTGAAGGCAAGTATTCAGTATCTGATGATGTAAAAGCTAAGTTACAAAACGATTTTGTTGCCGGCTACTGTGATGATAATGCGACCAAATCGACAATAAAGAGTATTTTTGATGATTATTCCTATGTTGCTGATACACATACATCCGTAGCTATTAAAGTTTACGAAGATTATGTTAACAACTCAGGTGATACAACAAAAACAATCATCGCTTCAACTGCAAGCCCTTATAAATTCTGTTCAAGTGTGCTTGATGCACTTGGTGTAGATACAGCAAACATGGACGATTGGGCAATGCTTGAAAAGCTTTCAGAAATTTCTTCGACAGATGTTCCTGCGCCGCTTGCTGCAATCAAATCAAAGGCAGTTCGCTTTAAAGAAACTATCGAAAGCGATAACATGCCTGAATACGTTAAGAATTTCGTTTAAAAGGTGATATATGTCACTGTTTGCAATAGGAGATCTGCACCTTTCACTGTCGGTTCCCAACAAAACCATGTCTGTCTTCAAAGGCTGGGATAATTACATTGATTTGCTGAAGATCAATTGGAATAATTTAATTACACCAGATGACCACGTTGTACTTATGGGCGACAGTTCATGGGCAATGCGCATTGATGATGCTTATGAAGATTTTAATTTTATCAATTCGCTGAATGGTACTAAATATATTCTTAAAGGCAATCATGATTATTGGTGGACTTCAATGCAGAAAATGACGCAGTTTTTTGCTGAGAATAATTTTAATACCTTAAATATACTTCACATGAATCATTACAAATATGGTGATTTTGGTATTTGTGGATCGAGAGGTTGGGTTAATATGGATAACGAGCCTCACGACGAAAAGGTTTTAAACCGTGAAGCTATGCGTCTTGAAGCTTCAATCAAAAGCGCTGTTAATGCAGGGTTAAAACCCTTGGTGTTTTTACATTATCCGCCCATTTTTCAGAGCGCCTGCAGTTATGAAATTCTTGATGTATTGTACAAGTACAATATTGATGAATGTTATTATGGTCACATACATGGATATGCTTGTAAAAATGCAATACAAGGTATAAGTGACAATATAAAATTTTCACTTTTATCAAGTGATTATTTACAATTTGTGCCAAAGCAAATTTTATGATTTGTGCATATATACAAATTCACAAAATTTGCTGGAAAATATAATAAAAATATGCTATTATTATGTAGTATTAAATTTTCGGAGGAAAAAATATCATGGCTATAACAAGATGCGAATGTATCGAAACAAACAAATATGAGCTCGAGTATTCAGTAGACTCTGAAAGCTTTGAAGCTGCTGTACAGAAAGCATACAATAAGGAAAAGAAAAATATTGCTATTCCCGGTTTCAGAAAAGGTAAAGTACCCAGAGCTTTGGCTGAAAAGTATTTTGGTGAAAATGCTTTTTACGAGAGCGCTGTTAACATTCTTCTTAATGAAACACTTTTTGATGCAATTGATGAAGCTGAACTTCGTCCCATTGCACAGCCCGATATTGAAGTAACATCAATTTCTAAAGAAGAAGGCGTTACTTTTAAGGCGATATGCATCAACTACCCTGAAGTAACTCTTGGCGAATATAAGGGTATAGAAGTTACAAAACCTGCCAATACTGTTACTGACGAACAGATTGACTCTCAGCTCGAAATGCTTCGCAGAAAGGGCATGCGTCTTGTTTCTGTTGAAAGAGCAGCTGAAAATGATGACAGTGTAAATATTGACTTCGAAGGCTTTGTTGACGATGTTGCGTTTGAAGGCGGTAAAGCTGAAGGGTTTGATCTCAAGCTTGGTTCCGGACAGTTTATTCCCGGATTTGAAGATCAGATTGTTGGACACAATGTTAACGACGAGTTTGATGTAAACGTAACATTCCCTGAAGAATACCACGTAAGTGACCTTGCAGGAAAGGCTGCCGTATTTAAAGTTAAACTTAACGAAATCAGAGTCGAAGAACTTCCTGAGCTTGATGATGAGCTTGTTAAGGATTATTCCGACTTTGAAACAGTTGAAGAATACAAGGCTGATTGCAAGACAAGACTTGAAGCGCAGCTTGAAGCAAGAATTAATACTGAAGTTGAAAACTCAATTTTCCGTATTCTTATCGAGAGAACAACTGCTGAAGTTCCCGAGCTTATGATTGAAGACAGAATTACAAGATCTATCAACGATTTTGAAAGCAGACTTATGTCTCAGGGTATGAGAGTTGAAACATATCTTCAATACACAGGCATGAGCATGGAAGATTTCAGAGAATCTTATAGAGCAAAGGCTGCTGACGAAGTTAAACTCAGACTTGCTTTTGAAAAGATTGCTGAGCTTGAATCTCTTGAGGTTACAGAAGAAGATATTGAAAAGGGTCTTGCTGAGCTTTCTGAACAGTATGCAATGCCTGTTGATAAAATCAAGCAGCTTATGCCCATGGCAGCATATCATGATGATTTGCTTGTAGGTAAGGCTTCACAGCTTGTAAAGGATAATGCAGTTATTACAGAAGCTGCCGACGCTGAATAATTAATATTAGAGTTTTAGCCGCCACAACATTGGCGGCTTAAACCATATTAAAGCACTTTTACAAATTTCGACATTCAGGAGGAGATAACATGAGTTTAGTACCAATGGTAGTAGAGCAAACAAACAGAGGAGAACGCTCGTACGATATTTTTTCAAGACTTTTAAACGATAGAATCGTCCTTCTTTCAGAAGAAGTTAATGATACAACAGCAAGTTTGATTGTTGCCCAGCTTCTTTATCTTGAAGGCCAGGATCCCGATAAGGATATAGCTTTCTATATCAACAGCCCGGGCGGCTCTGTAACGGCTGGTATGGCTATTTATGATACGATGCAGTATATTAAATGTGATGTATCAACAATTTGTATTGGCATGGCTGCATCAATGGGTGCGTTTTTACTTTCTTCAGGTGCTAAGGGTAAAAGATTCGCTTTGCCTAATAGCGAGATCATGATTCATCAACCCTTGGGTGGTATGCAGGGTCAGGTAACTGATATTAAAATTCATGCTGACAGACTTTTAAGAATTAAAAATAATCTTAATACAATTCTGGCAAACAATACCGGCAAACCGCTTGATGTTATAGTTACTGATACAGAACGCGACAATTTTATGTCTGCAGATGAAGCAGTAGCTTATGGTCTTATAGATAAAGTTATCACAAAAAGATAAAGGAAAACTGAAATGGACAACAACAACACAACTTTAAAAAAATGCGGTTTCTGCGGCAAACCCGAAAGCAAGGTTATGAGTTTGTTTTCGTCCGGCGACAGCACCATTTGTGATGAATGTGTACTGTATTGCTATGAAATGCTTGGGCAGCCGTTTGAAGGAAAACGTAAAAAGAAAAGCACTGCCAAAGATGAAAATGTAATTTTGAAAAAACCTGCCGAAATCAAGGCAATACTTGATGAATATGTAATTGGTCAGGATGAAGCTAAAATTACACTTTCAGTTGCTGTTTACAATCACTACAAGCGTATCAACAGTCTTGGTGGTGATGAAAATGTAGAAATACAAAAGAGCAATGTTCTTCTTTTAGGACCTACCGGTGTAGGTAAAACGATGCTTGCACAAACGCTTGCAAGAATACTTGATGTACCATTTGCAATTGCTGATGCAACTACTTTGACAGAAGCGGGTTATGTTGGTGATGATGTTGAAAATGTACTTGTACGTTTACTTCAATCCGCTGATTATGATGTACGCGCTGCTGAAAGAGGTATCATCTATATTGATGAAATAGACAAGATAGCAAGAAAGTCTGAAAATGTATCAATTACAAGAGATGTAAGTGGTGAAGGTGTACAGCAAGCACTTTTGAAGATTATCGAAGGTACAGTATCCAATGTTCCGCCCAACGGTGGTAGAAAACACCCTAATCAAGAATTCATTCAACTTGACACAAAGAATATTTTATTCATTTGCGGTGGTGCTTTTGACGGTTTGGAAAATGCAATTATCAAGCGTACTGAAAGTTCAGCATTAGGTTTTGGCAGCGAAATTAAATCACACGATGAAATCAGAAACAACATATTCCGTAAGGTAGTACCTCAAGATTTGGTTAAGTTTGGTCTTGTACCCGAGCTTGTTGGCAGATTGCCCGTAATAACCGTACTTGAAGAGCTTGATGAAAATCAGCTTGTTAAAATCCTTACCGAGCCAAAAAACGCATTGATAAAGCAGTATACACGTCTTTTTGAACTTGATGATATTGAGCTTGAGTTTGAAGAAGATGCGCTGCGCGAAATAGCAAAGAAGACTATTGCACAAAAAACCGGTGCAAGAGGCTTGCGTGCTATCGTAGAAGGCTTACTTATGAAAACTATGTTTGCTGTGCCATCTGAAGAAACAGCAACTAAGGTTACTGTAAATGCTGAATGTGTAATTAATAACACAGACCCTGTTGTATCATACGATATGCGAAAACGCAATAACGAAACTGCATAATACAATATAACAGATGTAAAGTAAAATTGCTTTACATCTGCTTTTTATATATATGAATAGGGTAGGGGAGAGAAAAAAGTATATGCTTTATTTAGAAAAATATTTAATTAAAATTGTGAAAATCTCTTGAAAATAAACGTTATTTGTGTTATTATCAATTAAAGAATAAATACGGAGGACGACATGAATTTTAAAAAAACTATTACTATATTATCTACTTTTGTAATGTTTTTATACAGTCTGTGCTCATGCAATAAAGATAGTAACAATACAATATCCTGCATTGATGCTGAATATATGCAAAAAATCACAACTGTAATCAATGAGTATATTGAATCTTTAGAAAGCTGCGATTATACAACATATAGTTCTTATCAGACTGCATTCTATAATGAAGCTTATGAGAATTATGCAGTTACTAACGGTTTTGAAAACGGAGAACAATTCTTTATAGAAAACGAGTATGGTTACTATAAATCAACGCTTGGTAATAATTTCAATATAACAGTTACTATCGATAAAATCTCTATAATTCCTGAAAACGAGCTTATTACTGGTGAAAACACAATTAAGTCCACCTTTAAAATTGACAACATTGATATAACCAAAGGCTTTGAAGTTACTGTAACTGAAGACGCAATTGGAAACAAAGGCAACGAAACAGAGTCTTACGAAATTATGCTTCTTGAAATTGACAATGAATTATATGTTTATAACCAATATTTTGAATATTTATCATCGGTAGGATTTTAATTATGAAAAAGATCATTTATATTGTTTTAAGTTTGTTCATATTTATCGGAACAATAGGTTGCAAAAGCAAAAAGCAACAAATCACTAAAGATGATGCAATAGAACTACTTGATAAGTACTACGAATCATTAAGATGTGACGATTTTGATATGTATTGCACATGCTTCCCGCAATTCTACATTGATAAGATGTATGAAGAAATTGAAGAATTGGATAATGATTTTTGGACTAAAATTCAAGATTCGTTTAATGATACCTATGGAGAAGATTTTGAAATTGATTATGAGTTTGTAAAAATGCAAATAATAAGTGATGAGGGATTGGAGGATGCTAAACGTGCTATGGCAAGTGCATTCCGTATTGGCAAACCCAACTTAACAGCTGCATATCTGATAACTTATAACGAAACAATCAGTGGCAACTCAAAAAACGATGTATACGAAAATTTGACTATAGTAATTGTTAAAATTGATGACGTTGTATATTTGTATGATACCAGTTATGAAGTTAACGCAGACGATTATATACAATAATGTGCAAAATATAATATAGTGACACAATAAACAATTGCACCAAAGTAAAGTTAGCAGTGCAATAGAGATAATCAAAACTCCTGAATGGTTTGTAAAGTCTGCAAGGCAGAGTTTACAAAGCGTTCGGGAATTTTTATTATCTCGACTACGCTTTAAAAAAGAGGGCATGCCCATGAAGTGGGTATGTCCTCTTAATTGCATTTTGGCGAACGTAACTGCCTTAGGTAACTTAAATTATGCCGTTGGCATCAGTAACGTTGCTTGCCCATGAGCGCCCTCTCAGCTCCTTTGGGGCTGTTTTTGGCATTGGGGGGGACTACGACTCCCCCAATGGCGTTCACTGTTCACGCTATTAAATAACTAAAAAAAATCCATTGGCAGTTCACATAACCCCGATTTTGAAAATATAATCATGTCAAGTTAACAGAATATCTATCAAATAATAATATTTGTGTCCCGGTAAGCTACACCGGGAGCCGTCAACCTGGGCTATGTATTGTCACATTCAAAAGCGTTAGCTTTTGCGTTAGTTTTGCCGTTTACTCTCTGGTGAGTAAACTGGTGTTGCCGTTTTGATGAGCGACTTAGTCAAATACTGCTTTTATAAAAAAATTGCAAGCTGATGGCATAAGTATTAAAAACAAGATCCAATCCATTTTTTATATCTCCTTTCACTTTTTAAATACTAGACCAATTATTATAAGTATTACTGCTATTATTATTGTCCATGTCATTATAGGGTGTATTGTAAATAGACCCCATATCATTTCTATAAATGCTTTTATTTGATTCATTATTTTATTCCTCCCTTTTTATATCTATGTCAAATAATTCATCTGCGCTAATTTGATATAGTTCGCATAATAGTTTTATTGTTTTTATATTTGGTTGTAATTCTCCATTTTCGTATTTTGATATGTTACTTCTTGATGTCTTTATCTCTAGTGCTACTGCTTCTTGAGATATTTTTTTAGATCGTCTTGCTAGTTTTAATCTTTTTGAAAATTCTTTTTCATATGTATTTGTTTTTTTTTCTTGTTTCATCGTATCACTCCTTTGTTCTATTTTAGAACTTTTGACTGATTTTGTCTGTTCAATTTTGGAACATTTGTCTATTGTATTTTCAAAAATAATGTGTTATTATATAAATGTTCTAAAATAGAACATATTACGGTTAACGCATTACCGTTAGCGAGGAGTTCAATTATGAAAGTAGTTAAAGTTTATTCAATGAAGCAAGCGTTTAATGATTTGAAACGGTGTCCGTATTGTCGGCTTGTTCCTTCAGTTAAAGTACAAAGGTTTTCAAAAAACGATATACCTATGTTTACGATTAGCTGTGGAACTGCTCACAAAAAGGGTCGTATTTTTGTCCATGAATACTCTTTAAAACAAGCAGTTCAATCATATAACGCTTTAGTTGATTCTAAAGTAGAAAATTTCGGTTAACGCATTACCGTCAGCGTGGAGTTAAATTATGAAAAAGAAAATTTTGTTTTTTATTTTGTGTCTTTCGTTAGTTTCACTTTGTTCATGCGATACTAAAGCAAATCGTGTATCTTATAACTTGTCACAAGAAGCTGATAATTTTAACGATGTACGTCAAATAACCGTTATTAATTGTTTGCAGGGTGACGTTTTATTCCAGATGACAGGCAAGATTTCTATTAATTCCGATACTGCTGATAATCAGCTTGAAATTATTGTTGAGGATGAATACGGTGAATATAAAAAGCATTTTATTGGCTTAAGTGATAATGTTACTTATGTTGTAGAAGATATTACATCTGATGATGTTGATTCATATAAATACACTTTGAATTTTAATCCTAAGATGTGGCTACCTTTAGGCATCGAAACTATTGAATAAAACATCCCCCATGATGTTGTCATATACTTTATACTTCTTTCTGCGTGTCCGCCACTTGTCGGACGTTAAATATAACAAGTCCAAGCCTTCGGGCTAAATATACGGCTTGCCCATTACCGTTAGCTAGGAGATTTTTATGTTTTTTGAGTTTTTAAAAACTTTATTAATTGTTGATGTCTTTGGTCTAGCTTTTTGGGGACTTTTACAATTATTGAAATTGGCAATAGAATATTTTTTATAATTAATAACATCCCTCGATGTTGTCATATACTTTATACTTCTTTCTGCTGTGTCCGCCACTTGTCGGACGTTAAATATAACAAGTCCAAGCCAGAAGGCTAATATATTACGGCTTGCCCATTGCCGTTAGGGTAGAAAGGTTTTTACATGAAAATTTATGGAGTTAAGGAAGCAAAAGGCACTTACGAGGGTACAGCGTATCATAATGTCAATTTGCATTGTCTTGATGATGATGAGAATGCAAACGGTAAAGTTTGTTGTGTTGTTAAAATCAAGCATGCTAAGCTTGCGGATGTGTTCGGTGATAATTCAATGAACCTGGCTAAGCTTGTTACTCTTATAGGTAAGGATATTTCTGTTTATTATGATCAGTATAAAAACCCTGCGCACATTGTGCTGCGTGATGATAAGTAGGTGATATATTATGTTTAATTTGTCAGGTATTATTTTTTCTCGTCAAAATGCTATATCACATCTTTGCACTATGATTGATGTTCTTGAAGAAAAATGTAAAGATTCTTCTGATGTAATGATTTCTATACGTTCTGATGATAATAATATTTATTTAGATTTATCGTTTAATAATGCTTATTGTTCAGTTGTTACTTTAACTTTTGAACAATCATCAAATTTACCTTTTTAGTATTGGAGTGTTAACAATGTGCAAGTACATCAAATATTTATTTATGACTTTATTTGCTTTGGTGTCTTGCACATTTTTTAGCATTTCTGCCGGAGCTGTTGATGTTACATATGAAATTGATACGCCTGAAGATTGGCTTGAGTTTGTCAGCATAGTTAATAACAATAGTGATAATATCGGTAGTTCATATTATATAGCTAATATCAATGCTGATATTGATTTATCAAAAGCTACTACTTTATGTAATATAACACGTAATAACTCACGTGTAAAAATTTATGGAAATAATCATGTTATATCTAATGCTACTTTTGTAACATATTCATATATTCGTGCTGCTGCTGTTGATTGGTATAACTTAGGTTTGATTAATCACGGTACTGGTGTTATTCAAGATTTAATTCTTTCTAACTGCGTATATACTACAACTCGTAATGATTGCACAATCGGTGCATTTTGCGGTTATTTCGGCGGTACAATATCAAATTGCTATAGTGTCAATAATAATTTTCGTGTTTCTTCTGCAAAGTATGTCGGTGGTATATGTGGCTTTTCTACTGATACTGATTTTGATTTATGCTTTAATTTTTCAGATATAGCATTAGATACTGCAAGTCGTCTAGCTGGCATTGTTCCTTACTTTGGTAGTAATAGTAGTACTATAATACGTTGTGCTAATTACGGTGATTTAGGAATTACAGATATATCACAAGCAACTTTTTGCGCTGGTATTGCTGGCTTTTACAGTTCTAATATCAAGGTAGAAAATTGTTATAATCTTGGTAACCTATACGCAAGATATATTGCTGGTATATATGGATGTACTTCTGCATATGGCAATGTTGTATCAAGTTACTGCTATATGGACGCTCAAGGCTATTCAAACCTTAGTATATGCTATTCACCTATTTTATTATGTCAATCTAATGAAATGCCGTCTACACTTTTACGTACATATAACTTTGGTTCTGTTGGCTTTATCAATGTTACTAATACAGCATATCGTGCTTATACAAATTATGACTATACTAAATCAAATATATCAAATTCACTTATAACCGATTTAAATAACGGTCTTAGCGTGTGGCAACTTGATATATCTAATGTAAATAATGGTTATCCAGTTTTTGTTGAAAATTATAGTCAGTTAGTTGGTCAAATCTTACCTCTTGTTAATTATGGTCGTTATGATGGATCATGGTCTACACTTGATGGACGTGCTGAAGGTACTTTCAATCAAGAAACTGGTGAATTTGAATATAACATAACTATAAATGCTCCCGATTATTCGGGTGCTTTAGGTAACCCGAACTATAGCGGCAGTTATACTATACCGGGTGAAGCTGATGATGTCGGTGTTGATATAAATGATATGTCGGGTTTAGATACAATACTTAACACAGATTTTTCATCACTTTTTTTAGCTGTTCCTACTGTTCTTATTTTATTCAGTCAATTTACATCAGGTACATTCATTACAGTAATTATCTTTGTATTGTTATTGACTTTGATTGCTTGGTTCTTCGGAAGGAAGGTATAACATGATTTTTTTATTTTCTTTCGTTCCAAAGCTCCATGTTATGGGTATTTTTGAAACGCTTGAAGATCTATATGAAATGCTTAAAACGTTTCTAGAATCTCTCGGCAGCTTCGTTATAACTCTTGTAGATTACACTGCGTCAATGGTTCAGTTTGTCGGTAAAGGTGTTTCGTATCTTATCACTTGTTTTCAGTTTATGCCGACTGAACTTCAAGTGTTTTTGCCTTTGACATTAACGTTATCTGTAATACTTTTAATACTCGGAAGGACTAACAACAATGGATAGTGTTTTGGATTTAATTATTAGTATTTGGTTTACTGTTATCAATACATTATCTGATTTTGAAGTGTCTTTTGTCGGTATTACATTTTCATTACTTGATTTTTGTATAGCTATAATTATATTGCATGTGCTTTTTCGCATACTCTTTATTTTGCCTTCACGTGATGATACTTTACGAGCTGGTAAGGCGGTTTCTGAACGTATACGAAAGGATGATTAATATTAACTATTTTGTAGGTTTTCTATTAGCTTTAATAGTTTATAAAATTATATTTGGCGGTGAAATATGATACAGATAATTTGTGATTTATTTGGTGTAACGCTTGAACAGTCAAATCAGAGTTACATATATTTAGCTGCTACTGCTCTTGTAGTAGTCTGTGTTGGTGTGGTTATTAGAAGCCTTTTCAGCTTCGTTAACAATATATTTAAATAAGAGATAAAAAGAAAAGGAGAGAACAAAAATGATTAATCCCGCTTTGATGTCCATGGCAATTCCTACGCTGCATATCATTAATATCGAGCCTGCAGCACAATCTTCTACTTTATCACCCTATAACTTGTTGTCTGGTGAGAGCCTCGGTGGTTTGGATGCAGTTACAACTGTTGTAAACTTTCTTTTTGAACAGTTTACTAATCTTGTTCAGACAATTGCAAGCACTCCACTGCTTTTGATTCCTGTCGGTATCTTTATGGCTGGTGCTGTAATCGGACTTGCAAAACGTCTTATCGGTACTTAATGTACTTGGGAGGGCTTCGGCTCTCCCTCCCTTTGGGAGGTTATTTATGTCTATGTATTTTAATATATTAAGTCAGATAATCGATAAAATGCTTAATTTCATGCTTGATTGTGATTTGTTTGTAATTGCCTTTATTTCTATTTGCTTATGTGCTTTATTTAGATTTTTATCTGTTTCATTTTGGTTTAAAGGTTGGTAAAATTTATGTTTATATTGATTTTGAATGTCATTGCTTATATAACTATGTTCCTCGATCATTATAGTTATTTAACCAATGACTTTCCTATTTTAAGGGTATTCGGTCGTGTATCGATGCCTATATTTGTATTTTTGCTTGCTTATGGCAGTTTACATACAAAGAATATTGAAAAATATCTTTTGCGAATCTTCTTTATCTGGGCAGCTTCTCAAATTCCTTTTACGTTGCTTTTCCAGACACGCAAACTAAATATACTTTTTTCTATGGTTCTTTGTCTGCTCCTGGTCCGCTGGAAGTCACCATATAAAAAATACTTGTGGCTGCTGTTCTTTATGTGCGAATATCATTTTTATGTCCCTGCATTGTTCTTTGCGTTCCGAAGGCTTCGCAGATATTTATATATGATTTCGTTTACTGCTCGCCGATCGGAGCGCCCGGTAAAATTCAAACGCTTAAAATATATGCTTTATCCTGTTCATATCATTCTATTTTGTATTATTAAGTGGGTGATTTTATGATTACAACTGTTTTTGGCCTTCCCGGTTCGGGAAAGTCTACATTAATGGCTAAACTCTGTTATGATGCTTTACATAAAAAGAAGTTGCTTAAACGTTACAAACGTGTATATTGTAATTTTTATGTTGCCGGGGCTTATCCTTTGGAATTTGATGACCTGGGTAAGTATAATTTTGAGGATTCATTAATATTGATTGACGAAGCAATGAATGAAGCCGACAGCCGAGACTACAAAAGTTTTGACAAAGCTAAAAAATATTTGATATCTAATCACCGTCATTATGGACTTGATATATATTTTTTTACTCAAGGTTGGGATGACTGTGATAAGCGTATTAGAAATTGTACCGAAGAATTATACAATATTCGTCGTGTAGCTCGTAAAGGTTTTTTGGGTGAATGGTCTGTTTTAATTCCAATAAAGCAGATAATTGAAGTTGATAACGAAACTCATCAGATTATATCTGGTTATTGTAAGCGCGGTTTTTTTACTTGGCGTTGGTATTTCCGTCCCCGATACTATTCTTATTTTGATTCATTCGAACGTAAGAAACTTGAAGATCTTCCCGATAGATGCAAAGAGCCATACGGTGGCGCAAACGCAGTTGCGCCCCGTATAGGCTTTAAAGATTTTGTATTATTTCTACAAGAGTTATACTCTATATAAGGTGGTGTTAATGTGGCTACTCGTGGTGCTGGTCGTACTCGTTCATGGACGTTTATATTATATCCAGAATCATGCGAAAAAGAATGGCAATCTATACTTGATGATTTACATATGATGTATGTTATCAGTCCGTTGCATGATAAGGATATAAACCCTACTGGAGAACCTAAAAAGCCACATTGGCACATATTGCTTTTATTTGATTCTGTTAAAGATTATGAACAAGTATTAACAATAAGCCAAGCTGTCGGCGGTACAATTCCTCAAAAATGTATTAGTGCTCGTTCGCTTGTTCGTTATATGGCTCATTTAGATAATCCAGAGAAGGCTCAATATAATATTTCTGAAATTGTCGGAAGGGGAGGAGCTGATGTTTCAGACCTTCTTAAACCATCTAATAGCGAACGGTATGAACTTATTGATGAAATGATACAATATATTCTTGACAATAATGTTAATGAATACTATGAATTAGTTATGTTTGCACGTACTCATCATCGTGATGACTGGTATCCGTTATTGATTGATAGCTGCACATTCTTTATAAATAACTTTATTAAGTCCCGTAGACATGGTACATTAGAATTTTATCAGTTTGATTATGAAACTCAAATAGATATTGATACTGGTGAGGTTTATGAATCGTAAAGAAATTGAAATGTTACAAGAATACTTACTAAATATGCATAGTCGGCTTGAATCTGAACTTGTTGAACGTCAAAGAGTTATGCAATGGCGTCGGGCTGATACAATAGATTCAATTGAATATATAATAGCAAATGAACGTTTTAATATGTTTTGTGAGGTTTTTTGCGATATTTCGCACATACTGCGTATTTACGGTCGAGACATTCGCAAAAGGGAATTACTTGACGGCAAGCCCGATTTGCGCTATAATAAGTAAAAAGGTGCATTTAATAATTGCACCAAAGTAAAGTTTGGTGCAATTGTTGGTGTTTATTCATTGTGTATGTTAAAGAAGGTATGATATGACTATTATAAAATATTCAAGAAATGAAAACCCTCGGTTTTTGCTAGATTATATTTCTTATTTGCGTTCTGTTAAGATGTGTGCCGAACGTACTGTTGAAGGCTACTATCAAGATATAAGAGTTTTTTTGCGTTACCTTTTATGTGACGATGTAGAAAAAAATGTTTTAGAAGATATTGACATAAAAGATTTTGATGTTCGCAGACTTGATGAAGTTACTGTAATGGATATAAGAGATTTTCTATCTTTCCTAATGGAAAACCATAATAATTCAAAGTCGGCTCGTGCACGCAAAATAGTATCGTTGCGCGGTCTTTATACCTACCTTGTACGAGAAAACTATATATCAAACAATCCATTAAAAGAAATTGACAAAATGCCTATTAATAAGGTGCAGCCTGTTTTCTTATCGCTTAGTGAAAGTAAACGTTTACTTGAATGCGCTGAATCTACCAGAGATTATTGCATTGTTACTTTGTTTTTAAACTGCGGCATGCGACTTAGCGAATTAGTAGGATTAAATAAAAACGATATAAACTATGAGGATTGCTCAGTCAATCTGCTTGGTAAAGGAAACAAACGACGTTTAATTTATATAAATAATGCTTGCGTAGAAGCATTAAAGGCTTATCTGGAAGAACGTGGAGATAATCCACCTGAAGAACCGTTCGCATTATTTTTGAGTTCGCGCAAAAGGCGTATAAGCAAACGTCGTGTACAACAAATAATAGAAGATCTGCTTACAAAAGCTGAACTTGACGGCAAAGGTTTATCAACGCATAAATTACGTCATACAGCAGCAACGCTAATGTATCAATACGGCGATGCAGATGCACTTATACTAAAGGAAATACTTGGACATGTAAGTGTTGCTACAACACAAATATATACTCATGTTGCCGAATCACAAAAACGTAATGCAATTGATAACTCCCCTCTTGCAAACATCAAAAAAATAGAAAATGATGACTAAAAAAATAACGGATGTCGCTTAAAGTGACATCCGTTATTTTTTTATTTAGTCAATTTTTGTTACAAGTCGTTTCAATGCAACTGCATCAACTACATTAGTATAATTATCAGTATTAAGGTCAAATTGGCCTGCAAAATTAGGTCCCGGAAATATTTTTTTGTTATCAACGCCTTGCATCAATCGCAAGTAGCTTTCAGCAGAATAGATTTTATCAGGTTTAGTTCCATCAGGTTCTACGCCACCAATAAGAACGCCATCGCTATATACGCAGAAATTATCACAACGTTGTACATATTCTGCTGCGTTATTAATACCATCATAGTTACCTTTACCAACATCAACCATGCCTACATGGCTCCAATCGTTAGAAGTGTCCCATGTATCGCCATAATAAAGACCAATAATCATCTGATATTTTTTATTAGAGTTTGCAATTGTATAGCCAGGCCAAGAAATCTCCACATAATAAGTATCTTCATCATATTTTACAGGAGTAGTAGTTAATACACCTTTCATACCGTTGCCAACTTCAACATTAACCTGATCGTATGTGCTGGTTACCGTCATCGAGTTTAGTGTTGAACTATTAGAGAATTCAGATACATCAAAATAGTATCTTACTGAAATATCTGTCTTTGGTGTCGATGCGTTAGCATAAACATAAAGAGTAATTTTAGTAACGCCTGCACCTGTACTTTGCATATCATCAGTACAGAAAGCAGATACCCAATACTCATCACCGCCGAAAACATTTGTATCATCGGTTTCCATTTCGCTTGGATCAGGTGGCGGAAAATCTGCATCAACAGCCATCGAATCATCTCCGTAAAGATAATATAAACCTGCAGCAGCGCCAACAAAAGCAGCGTTATAGTCAATCGTAACTTCGTTATAAATATAATCAGCTGTTACATCAATATGGTTATCATTGCCATCGGGACCGCCTACAAGGGCGCCGTAGAGCACGTGCTTATGATCACCGGTATCTTCAGCTTTGGTAAGACCTGAAGCGGCTCTGTGGTGAGGAAATTTTGCTGAATTATCACAATATCCAACAAAGTAGCAGGTATTAATCGGGTTTTCGCCCATCAGGTATTCCATCTGACCCTTTGCCCAATCACCGTATTCTGTGTTACCATTATATTTATCATACACAAGACAAACTAATTGCATTGCTGTGTTATATCTTGCAGAACCCCATTGGTTAAGGTAAGCATATCCACCGGGAGTATTGTAGCCTGTACTCCATTTTACCATAGCCTCTCTAATAGATGCCCAAAAATCAGCAGGTTCGTACTGTGTTTTACCTTGTGCATTTCTATACATATTCTGAAGATCAATTTCAGGATAGTTCATGTCAATAACACCGAGCATTGTAATGGCGCCTGCCCAAACATCATTCCAGCAATGTGCCCATCCTGCAGGTGCATAATAATCAATGTATTCAAGACAAGCATTTAAATATGATATGTCTTCAGTGCAGAGGAACAACCATGCAGCAGCCCATACATAATCATCAACCCATTTTTCTGAGCGATAATACCCTTTTGGACCATCTGTATTATCACTTAACTCCTTAGGATTTGCATTTGCAAATTCAAACAAAGCATTAGCATAATCAAGTGATTTTTCTGCATATTCAGGGTCGGTTTCCTTAAAGTTAAGATAATTAATAGCTAGTGAAGCTGCAGCTGAAACAACATAATCTGTCTGCGGTTTATCAGCTGTAAGGAAAAATGCTGGGCGAGCCATAGTATCAACTTCAGGAGAGTTCCAATAAGCATGGTCAATATCGCCATCGCCAACCTGATAACAATGAGCAATAACAGTACCATTATTATCGCGGAAAGTACATTTCATGAGATAATCATTAAAGTATCTAAGTATTGTTTCAATATGCTCATCCTGCCCGGTTTCTGCGTAGGCATCACGGAACTCGTAATAACCCCATCCTAAAGTTGATGCTGCATAGTTTTCAGGCATACCAAATTTTACGTGGTCACCGGCATCGTGAAATCCGCCTGAAACATCGATAAATCCATCACCGTCAGGATCGAGAACAGAACTGTATTCATTAATGAAATCCTGACTAAGATTTGTACCGATATTGTCCTTCATCGGAACAAGCGGTACTTGAGAATCGTATGTGTGGCAATCATGACGCCATGTATATAAGTTATTTTCGTCAACTTCTGTACCACACATATTTGCATCATAAAAATAAATAGAATGTTGCAAAAGTCGAGCCCAGTTACCATCAATTTCAAAATCTTCTTTTACATTCAATTCAACATCATCAGCATTACTGATAATACCTGTTGAAAAAACAGATGTAGATAACAATGAAACGCTTAGTGCAAGTACACCAAGACGTAAGAGTAGCGTTTTGCTAAACATATCCATCATTCCTTTCAAAACAAATTTTTCCTTTTACATTATATCACAAGCAATTTATAATTTCAATAGTTTTTTGAAATACTTTATAAAATTTCTTTATGAAATCGATTTTATATGTAAAAAATACATAAATAACTGTTGTTTTTATGTTGACATTTAATTACCATTATGATATTATAATGTAGTATGATTATGTATATTTAAAGGAGAAATATTATGTTGAAGAAATTCACAGCAGCATTAGTTGCTTGTGCAACTATGCTAACCTCAATGGCTATACCCGTGCATGCTGCGGATACAAGCGAGTATGAGCTTATCAATCAATACAGTTTCGAAGACGGCTCAACAGATGGCTGGTCCGGAAGATCCGCAGAAGAGCTTACCTCATCAACTAATTGGGCTAAGGAAGGTTCTTCTTCTTTGTTTGTTTCTAACAGAACGACCTACTGGAACGGTGCAGCAATGTACAACACTCTTGAAGCAGGCAAAACATATTATGTGAGCGCTTATGTTTTGTACGATAATTCATCTTACAATTCACAAAGCTTTCAACTTGCACTGCAATACGATTTAAGCGGTTCTCCGCAGTATCCTGCTATATCTACTCAAACTGCTTATAATCGTTCTTGGACAGAACTTTCAGGCGAATTTACAATCCCTAGCGATGCCGAAAACATAAGCTTTTATGTACAAACTGCATATACAACTAATGTAACCGAACAAGACAAGATGGATTTTTATCTTGATAATGTCTGCGTTTACTCTCTTCCCGATCCTGAAATCCAATGGGATATCAAATCTCTTAAAAAATGCTTCTCAGATTACTTTGTTGTTGGCACAGCATTGATGAACAGTCAAATCGGCGTTAAACCCAATGACGATCTTGTTGAAAAACATTTTAACAGTGTTACTTTCGGTAATGAATTAAAACCTGATTCTGTTCTTGATCAAAACGCTTCTATTTCTTATTATCAATCTACCGGCGATCAAACAAATCCTCAAATTACAATTGCAAACGCTCGTCCCCTTCTTGAATATTGTAAAACAAACAATATCCCTGTAAGAGGTCACGTGCTTGTGTGGCACAGTCAAACTCCTGACTGGTTCTTCAAAGAAGGTTACTCAGACAGTGGCAATTGGGTTTCAAAAGATGTAATGATCTCTCGTATGGAAAACTACATCAAGAATGTAATGGAAATACTCGAAACTGAATATCCTACTGTAAATTTCTATGCATGGGACGTTGTTAACGAGGCTTTTTCTGAAAACGGTACACCAAGACCTGCTGGTTCAAACTACACTACTGACGGATCTTCCGCATGGGTACAAGTGTTTGGCGATAACAGTTTTATTGAATATGCATTTACTTTTGCAAGAAAATATGCGCCCGAAGGATGCAAACTTTACTATAATGATTACAACGAGTATGTAAGCGCAAAGCAAAGTGCTATAATCTCAACTTGCACCGATCTTGCAAACAAAGGTTTGCTTGATGGTATTGGCTTACAATCGCATCTTGCAATAAGCTATCCTTCTGTATCAGATTATAAAAATTCTCTTTTAAAATATTGCCAGACCGGTCTTGATATTCAAATTACTGAGTTGGATATCACTGTCAACTCCAACAGCGATTCGGATTTTGCGACGCAAGCTACATATTATGGCGAAATCTTCGACTATGCTGTTGAACTTGTTAAGCAAGGATATAACCTATCAGCTGTTGTTCTTTGGGGTCTTATTGATACAGACAGCTGGAGAGCTTCAAAGTATCCTTTGATATTCGACGACGATTGGCAGGCAAAGGAAGCCTATTATGCAATTGTTGATTCTTACGAAGAAACTGAAGAAGTAAATATTGTTTACGGCGATACAAACGGCGATGGAAAAGTTAATGCGATGGATGCAACTCTTACTGCAAGATATGCAGTCGGTTCGTACGCACTTGATGCCGATGCAATTACACGTGCAGACGTAAACGGTGATGGCAAAGTCAATGCAATGGATGCTACTTTAATAGCAAGATATGCGGTAGGTACGTTAACAAAGTTTCCTATTGAAAACTAAATTAATTTCTAAAAAAGGACCTTTGAAACAATGTTTCAAAGGTCCTTTTTATGTTTAATTATACATTCCTGTTTGTTCGACAAACGAATAAAGTACGTTATCTTCAATTGGAGTGATACCTTTTACCTCAAACAATTGAGAAAGCGTAACTAATGCATAACCCTGTTCCTGAAGCTCCGGAATAATAGTCTTTAAAGCTTCAACAGTTTTGAAATTGCCTTGGCTATCATGCAGAAGAATTATTGCACCATCGTGTGCTTGTTCTAACACTGAATCAATTCGCTCTTGAACTTCTACAGAATTATCCCAATCGTTGCAGCCATATCCGCATACAAAAGGAATGTCAATTTCCTGAAACATAAGGTCATTTACAGCGATGTATGGCGGTCTAAAAAATTTCGGATACTCCCCTATTATGTCGTAAATTCGTTGATTTGTTGTATCAATTTCATTGATTATCTCTTCAGCAGTCATATTATTGAGATATCCATGCGTTAAAGAATGATTTGCAATCTCATGTCCATTCCCATATGCTTTTTTAACAGTTTCGGCTGAAGCATCGTTAATATTATTACCAATTAAAAAGAATGTTGCTTTTGCATTGTAATCATCAAACAAGTCTATTACATCACATGAAGTCGAAGTATTAGGTCCGTCATCAAACGTTATCGCTATATATTTATCAGCAACAGGTATTGGTTCTTCAGCTTTCGTTGTGATAGATGTTGATTCAGAGCTATCTTCAGCCGAATTTTTAATTTCATCTGAACAAGCATTTATAAACATAATACTACACACCCCAATAGATATAATTAAAGATTTTATCAATTTCATATAAGTACCTCTTTTTTTTATAAAACAGACCGCAAGACTAATTCTTGCGGTCTGAAATATTTATTCTTCAGTATCTGTATTATCTTCTTCTTTTGATTCAGTAATAACATCAAGATTAAATGTTATAATCTGCACATTAGGCTTAATATACTCCATACTATAACTCCTTTCTATTAATAGTTTAATTGAATATCAAGAGTATTGCTTACGCTATCCGAATACGTTGCAGGAATTGTGTAGAATGTTGTATTACTCGGAATAATGCGTTGTCCATTAATAAGAACTGTGCGTCTAGCGTACAATGTTTCACCATTCTTATTAAACTCAACATAAGAATACCAATCTTCACCGCTAACTGTAAAAATGCCATTATCAAAATCTGCATCTAAAGTATATGGACGTTCATAGAATTCAACAATGCTTTCAGGAACATTTACACTCGCTGTTTCGGTTGATTTATCGATTGATATATCAACAACACCATCAATAAAGTTCTTTAAGATATTCAGTTCATCATCATTATAAAGGCTATAATACACACTACCGTCAATAGAAGTTGTTTCGTTACAGTAAGTGTCATCAGCTTCTTGTTTTCTGTCACCATAAGCAAGAGCAGCTAACTGATAAACGCTTCTTGAAGTTCTGTTCTGAGCATAGATATACTCTGTTGTTCCATCAGCATAAGTAACAACTGCATATCCACATCCTGTAAATTCACGTCCGTAGTTAAACGGATAAAGATTTACTATTGAACCAAAATAGGTATTTTCGTATGTATATCCATTTGACTCAATTGAAGCAAAAACGTCTTCATCATCTGCATAAGACATAGTAATATAACCATTTTCAACAAAGTAATCGTAAGTAAACTCAACGCTACGATCTGTGGGAGCAATAAGTGTTCCACATTTGATATCAAGTGTATCATAATCAGTTCCAACTAGCTCAAACTGAGTTGCAAACTTAATACCTGTAGAATCTGAATTGAGACGAGCAGATGCAGCGAAGGTATTTAAATAAAGCGTTACCTTGGTAAATTTCGCTCCACTTTCGACAGAAACAGTTTCATTACATCTGAAAAGATTACCATTTTCATCAATCCAGCCAACATTCTTTGCACCACCGCTTACTTCAACAGGAGTTTGCAAAGTATAAGTTCCGGCTGTTTCAAAAACAATATAATCAGCATTTGCGTTAAAATTGCCGCAAATTGTGCAAAAACCGTCGTTATAAGTACATTCTTCGTTAATGATGTCAAGTTTGCAATTATCACAGTGATACGAATGATGCTTACCATCATCGTTAGCAGTTACACCAGCAGGTTTGTGCTCAGAAGGTTTTTTATTATCGTACGAAGTGCCGTTACAGTATACCTGGTATGATGCATGAAATACAGGTACTGAGTTTTCTACGGAGAGATCTTGTCCCCATGTTGAATTGAGTTCCTGTTCAACACAATTGTTCCAAAGCATATAAGCAACATAACCATTATTAAGTTGTTCTGTGGTAACATAAGTTCCGTAATCTGCACTATCATCAAGATGATAGCAACCGGTAATTGAACCTGCAGTAACATCACCAATCGCACCTAAAGTAGAGTCAGAATAAACTGAGTCAACACTACCACCAGCAATGGAGCCAATCAAACCTGCATAGTTATCCCCATCTGCCGAAACAGAACAATTATAGGCGTAGCAGTTTTCTATTTTTCCGCTTGAAATACCGGCAAGAGCACCTGCATAATCATTTGCGGTAATATTTGAATCAACAATGCCTATGTTCGAAACGATACCGTTGCTGTTAATTGATGCAAACAGACCGCCATAATATGTATCAATATCTACATTTAAACCGCTAATTGTATGGTTGTTACCGTTAAAATTACCATCAAAACCAACAATAGGTGTCCAATCTTTTCCGTCTACTGCAACAATATCACTTGAAAGTTTTGCATTAAGATTTTTAGAGTTATCAGCAGCGTTTGCTATTTCGGCAAAAGCACAAAGCTGTCCGTAATTGACAATATCATAGGTTGTTACGCCAAACAATGTTGTAGTAGAAGGACTTTCATAACCACCACAGTACTTACAAATGCCGTTAACACATTCTGTGCAGACATCGTGTTGTTTTATAAGTTCAGGCATGCCGCCGTTTTCAACATCCTGCCACCACATACCGCCTGTTGCATTTGCAGTATTACGAGCTTCTTCAAGAATAGCTGTTACTGAACCATCAGCAATCTCTGTTTCTGACACATCAGTAAATGTGTACATATCGCCATAATTATATGAAGGATTTCCTTCAAGCTGATAGCAATCGTAAGCGTAAGCACCACTGTATGCCATATCTGCATCGCTTGATACCGAGCCGGCAAAAAGACATCTATTAAAGTAATGCATAAATCCGGCATTACCTGAGATAACACCTGTTGCTGCATTATCTGAATATATTCTGCAATCAGTATAACAATCAGAGAAATTTAAAGGATAACGACCTTCTGTGTAGCTATAACCAGCAATACCACCGATATAGTGCCCAAAGCCACCGTAAGAATTAACAGCACTATTACCGTAAACTTGACAGAATTCTATATCTAACTCAGTCTTTTCTACGCCGTCGCTATCAACAACATTTACTGAATTATCTAACGCGCAAAAACTGCCTACAAGACCGCCAACAAATGAGTGACCCTCTGCACCAACATAGCAATCAAAAGCTTTACAGAATGTTAATTCGGTAAACATAGCTTCTGCTGCAATTGAACCTGCAACATTATTTTCAATGCCGTCTGCTGTAAAATACGAATTTGCAATAGTCAAATCATAAATTTCAGCACAGTATGTATAATTGAAAAGACCGGGCACATCATACAAACCGCTTATAGTGCATGAATTTCCATCAAAATAACCCTTAAACGGCATCTCAAAAGTACCGATTGAAACAAAATCACAATCTGCAAAGGGAATACATACATCTTCATTGTAAAATTCTATCGTTCCGTTTGCAGCTTCAGCAGTATATAAACTTCCAAAATCAGTCTTTTCATAAGTATTTACAACATCGCCTTCAAGATCGGTACCAATACAAAACTCGTGTTCACCGTCAGCGTTATATGCTAGAACACATCCGCTGAAAGAATCATACTCAAATGTGTAATTACTTGCAACGATATCATTTTCCAATTTCCAAGTAATACCGGTAGAATCATTCGCTGCTACATAAGTACTCATGTAGCACAAATCATAATAACTGTCAATCAAAACAATATCGCCTTTTGAAAGCGTAATTGGACTGCCGTTTGCATCGACATAATGCACATCGTCGATTTCGGCATACAATGTGTAATCATCGTATGTCGCGGCAGCGCTTGCAGCTATACCGCTATACGCACCAAATGTACTGCAAATCATCGTTGTTGCCGCCAGCATGGAAATAACCTTACGCGATTTCATAATTATACCTCCAAATTTCAATTTTTTTACAAATGCATTGGGGATTTTTTATCAATTCTTACTTGATGATAGTAGGAACAATGTTCATTGCAAGAGTTACAATGAAGAAAAGGATAGCAAAAACCTTTGTGAGTTTTGAGAGTTTTGCTTCAAGAGTTCTTCCGCTGTTTTTGCCATAGAAAGAATCACTGTTTGTTCCTGTAAATGCGGATGTCATATTCTTTTCCTTTTTGCCCTGCAAAAGACAAAGAATTACGATTGCAATGGATGTAATAATCATGCAAACACCGCTAATAATTTCAAAAACTGTCATTGTCATATAAATTTCCTCCTAAAAGACACAATTTTAAATACTAAATGATTATAACACATTGTCAAGTAAAATGCAATAGTTTTTCACAAAAAACTATCATTTAAATTCCTGTGCTGATTTCATGCAATCAAGAACTTCCTTCATTAATATATCGATATGTTGTTTTTTTGCAAGTTTTACGCTAATATAGGGTTTTGCCATGTTACTATAAAGTACTCTACCTTTAAAATTACCAGAAAGCGCCGATATTTGTTCCATGGTTGCACTGTTTGTGTAAAACAGCAAATTTTCGCCTCTCTGCGAAATCTCATAAACACCAATTGATGCAGCAGTGTTACGCAAAATAGCAATATCAATAAGACCTAATACAGCTCTCGGCGGATCACCGTATCGATCTATTAATTCATCAATAAGATCGCTTGCGTCGTCATCATTTTTAACAGTTGCAATCTTGCGATAAACATCAAGTCTTTGCGGTAAGCTCTCAATATATTTATCAGGGATATGCGCATCAATTTTAACATCCACAAGACATTCGCAGCTTTCCTGTGGCAGCGGTTCGCCTTTTTCCTCGGCAATAGCTTCTGATAAAAGTCTTAAATACATATCGTATCCAACAGCGTCCATGTGACCATGTTGCTTACCACCGAGAATATCGCCCGCACCACGTATTTCAAGGTCACGCATAGCAATTTGAAAACCGCTTCCAAATCGTGTAAACTCTCTTATAGTATCCAGTCGTTTTGTCGCTACTTCCGAAAGAGATTTTCCGGGCTTGAATGTAAAATATGCAAAAGCACGCCTTGTCGAACGACCAACTCTGCCTCTTAGCTGGTATAGCTGTGAAAGCCCGAAACAGTCTGCACTATCAATAATCAATGTATTGACATTAGGCACATCAACACCTGTTTCAATAATAGTCGTACACACAAGAATATCAATTTCTCTATCGACAAGCTGACGCCAAATCTCAGACATTTCTTCTTCGGAAAGCCTGCCGTGAGCTATACCAATCCTTGCATCAGGTAACAGCTTTTGAAGTTTACCCGCACACGAAACAATACTATCAATCCTATTGTGTATATAGTAAGCCTGACCGCCTCTTTTTAGCTCTTTGGCAATTGCCTGGGCAATAATCGACCAATCATGCTCGATAACATAAGTTTGCACGGGATATCTGTCCTGCGGCGGTTCATCAATTACAGACATATCACGAATACCACTCATTGCCATATTTAGAGTTCTTGGGATAGGCGTTGCAGAAAGCGTCAGGACATCAACACCGGTAAACATCTCCTTAAATCGTTCTTTATGTGCCACACCAAAACGCTGTTCCTCGTCAATTATTGCAAGACCAAGATCATAAAACTTTATATCTTTTTGCACAAGTCTGTGGGTTCCGATAACTATATCAACCTGACCGTTTTTTAATTTTCGCAAGTTTTCATTTATTTGTCTTTGTGAGCAAAAACGCGACATATGAGCTATTTTTACAGGAAAATGTTCAAACCTTCGTAAAGCAGTTTGATAATGCTGCATTGCAAGTACGGTTGTAGGTGCAAGAATAGCACATTGCTTACCATTCATTACGCATTTAAAAGCAGCACGCAACGCCACTTCTGTTTTGCCAAAACCTACATCACCGCAAAGCAATCTGTCCATTGGTCTGCTTTTTTCCATATCACGCTTGATTTCATCAATACATTGAAGCTGATCGTCTGTTTCTACATATTCAAATCTATCTTCAAATTCTCGCTGACATTCATCATCAATATCAAAAGCATAACCTTTGGCTTGCTCTCTTTTAGCATAAAGCGCAATAAGTTCTTTAGCCATATCTTTTACAGCACGTTTTACATTTTTCCGTGTCTTTTGCCATTCGTTTGAAGAAAGTTTACTTAGTTTTACTTTACCTTCGTCAGCAACGCCGATATATTTGCTTATCATATCCAATTGTGTTACAGGTACGTACAAAACATCAGTTCCTGCATATTGAATTGTAATATAGTCTTTAACAACGCCTTCAAGCTCAAGCTTTCTTATACCGCCAAATCGGCCAATACCATGCAAAGTGTGAACAATCAAATCACCGTTAGAAATATCGGATAGGCTTCTTATTTCTTCGCTTTTTCTTTTCTTTTTATTCTTTCTCCTTAAAGATGTGTGTGCTTTAGTTGCCGTTATTAAAGCACATTTAGTATCAGCGTATTCATACCCGCTGGACAAACCACCTGCTACCAAGTACACACCACCGGCAATTAATTTCGAAGAATTGTTCCATATTTCCGCATTGATTTTATATGCCTTTAAATCTTCACATACAGTCGGCAAAGTTTTTTCGCTGCCAAGCGCAACAAGAGTGCTGTATCCGCTTGAAATGTAATTGTTTAATTCTTCAGCAAGCTGTGCAATTTCACCGCCCCACGTACCACTTTGTAAAGCTGTGATATTGAAAATTCTGTAAAACTCAACATTCGAATTATGCAAATAATTATCAACAAATAAACTTTGATGTTTTACAGATTCTGATACAACATTTTGCCATTCGTTGTAAAAACTACCCATGGCACTGCATATATTTCCGTTTTCAACAAGAAGATTTAAATCTTCATTATGCTGCAAGACAGCGCCCTTAGCTCGCGATGCACAATCCGACGCTTCACTTATAACAACAATGGAATTATCATCAAGATAATCAAATATTGTCGCAGGTTTTTCATAGGCAAGATTAAAGTATTTTTCTATTCCTGCGGGAATTATACCGTTTTGTAACTTTTGTATATCTTTTATCAGCTTTTCAGATTGTATATCTCTTCTTTTTCCTCGCAAAGATTTTTGCATGGAACTTATTTTTTCAACAAGTTTATCCGCCTCAAAAATAATTTCTGTTGCAGGCGGTATTATCAATGAATCAATAGAATCACTGCGTCGTTGTGTTTCAATATCAAAATTGGAAATCGAATCTATCTCATCACCCCAAAGTTCAATTCTTACGGGTGATGAATATCCGATAGGAAAAATGTCTATTATCGAACCACGAATAGAGAATTGCGAAACGCCTTCAACCTTGTCAAAACGTTTATATCCGCCTTTGATAAGTTTTTCGCTAATTTCCTTTATATCTATTTCCATGCCATTATTTATGGTGAAAATTGCGTTATCAAATACTTCTTTTGGTATTGTGTACTGCATTGCGGATTCAGCACTCAAAACAATAATACGGCATTGTTTAAACTTAAGCTTGGTAAGAACATTCATTCGATTATGCTCATATTCGTGAGAACGCGTATCAATCTCAGTCAAGGCAAGTTCTTTTGCGTGAAAAACAAAGGAAATATCATTTTGAGCCATTGTGTTAATATCATCGCTTAAACGCTTACAATTGGTTTCGTCATCACAAATAACAAGCATAGGTTTATCCGTGCTTTGTGATAAAGCAAAAATCATTTGCGCTTTGTGGATATGCGAAACGCCAACCGCAAGCAAAGGAGATTTGCAGCTAAACAAGCATTTTTCAATTTCGTTATATGCGTTAAGTTTTTTTATAGTTTCAATATATGCATTCATTTTTCTGTTAAATTAAAATATCGTTAATTAAATTTGTTCATTGCTTCATTAATTTTGCCGTCTATAATCATTTCAATAGCTTCACAAGAATTATTGCATACAGCCTTAATCAATGGGATATCATCCTTTTTAAAATCAGCTAAAACCCAATCTTTTAAGTCGTATTCAGGATGCGGCTTTTTGCCGACACCGAGTTTAACTCTCGGAAAGCCGTCAGAATTGAGGTGTAGAATAATGCTTTTTATACCGTTATGTCCGCCGTCGCTGCCCTTTCTTCTGATGCGCATCTTAGAAACATCAAGAGAGATATCGTCGTAAATTACAATTATATTCTCTGTAGGTATTTTATAAAAACGAGCAGCCTCAACAACAGCCTCTCCGCTATTGTTCATATATGTTGTCGGCTTCATAACAAAACAGCGCTTTCCTGCGATCATCGTTTCTCCGCAAAGAGATTTAAACTTTAATTTTTTGATATCAAAGCCTTTCTTTCCGGATAGAGTATCAACTGCCATAAAACCAACGTTATGCCTCGTATTTTCATATTGATTTCCAGGATTACCCAATCCCACAATTATATATTCAACAGCGCCTGTAACAACATCGCTTTGTACAGACAATTCTTTAAGTTTATCAAAAATATTCACTTTTATCAATGCATCCTTTCAAAAAATCACACAAAAAATTATACCACATTCTCTTGATGAATTCAATCGATTTTACGAAAAATATGCGCTGTTTTAACTGATTTTCAGCAAACAGCGCTATTATTAATAATTAATTTTAATTAGTCGTATCATCATCCTTTGGAACATCGTCTTCGGTAAATACTTTATTTATATCTTTTTTATCTTTTGTTACAAGAATAATGTAAAGAAAAACACCAAAGGCAGTAAAAGCTGAGCCAACAATGATTTTTGGCATATAAGCAAAAGCAAAGCTATTAATATCAGTAATCATATAAGGTAAAAAGTATTCTTCAGCTTGAGCTTTATCAAAACCATAAGTTTCATAAAAGTACGCATAAGCTCCTTCTTGTACCTCATCAGAGACTTTGGAGATTATCCCATTAAAATGTATTTCACCAGGATCATAACTAAGCTTATCATTCCAATAATCAATAAGTTCCTGTACTTGTTCATATTTGCTGTTTTTACAGCAAAACACAACAAATTTCATATCTTGTTGACTCAAAAACGTATCTTTATCTGTTATCGGAATTAATGTATATGTATAACTTTCGCTTTCGGCAAGCACACCTTCAACACACCAGATATCGCCTTTTACAACATTATCTTCAGACAAAAATGTTTCGTATGAATTCTCGTATATATCCGCAGAATTTGAGTATTTAACAGCACTTGCAATTCCTAATATTAAAAATATAAGGCCTGCTGTGATTATTGCACCACACAGTGCTATACGATTTAACTTAGATTTTATTAATCCCATTTTATCCTCCAAAAGTATAAATATGATTATATGTTAACACAATTTAGTGAAAATTTCAATAGTGCAAGTATTTTTACACAAAAAAATCTAGTGCATTTTAGAAAAATTATATATATAAAAAAGCGTTATGTGTTGCAAACACACTATTTTTGTGATATAATCATTAGTTGATGAAATGCAGTGATCTCAATTTTCATCAAACCTACTTTGATATAAAGAGAATATACAAACAAAGTTAAGGGGGATGTATATTTTATGTCTCAAAAGACAACAAATACTTGCAATGATAAAAATTGCACTTTTGTTGACAAAGCATCGCTTTGGATATACAACAAAATACTAAAACCTTTGCACACTTTTAAAAACAAAAGAGAAAACAATTCAACACAATATCAAATGACCAACATTCTGCTTTTATTGTTTTTTCCATTGTTTATAGTTTTGGTTGCTGAAGTTAACCAAATGAAATATGTAGATAACCTGATTATCTTCATATCCGAGCGCCCTTCGATTATTGCTTTTGACGTAATTTGTGCAGCTGCAATTTTTGCTGTTTTACTGTTGCTTTTCAAAAAAGCATGGTTTGCCGTTTTTTTGCAAACTGTTGTATACCTAACACTTAGTACTGTTGAATTATTCAAATACGGAGCAAACGGCAACCATTTGATCCTGACCGATATGAAAATGGCTACCAACGTAAAAAGCCTTACGTCTTTTGCCTATATCAAAATCACGCCAATGCTAATAACATACATTGCTCTCGGCCTGATATACTTTGCAGTTGTTTACTGGTTTAATCCACGTGTAGTTTTTAAAAAGACTTCAAGATATGTCGGTTCCGGATTAATTACTGTTTGCTTTGCATGTGTTCTTCTCATTCCAAAAGTATCTAATGCAGTATTCAACTTCTTCGATGTTGACAACAAACCTTCAACAAACGCTTTTGTAACCAACGAAAAGTTTGAAAACAATAGTTTTCTTGCTTACATCGTTCAAACAACGGCAGAAAATCTTTCTAACAAACTTGAAGAACCGGACGATTATACAGAAGAAGCGATAAACGACATTTTAAATGAGCCCAATGACGAAAATAACGAAAACGTCGATTTTTCTCAACCAAATGTCATCATGATTATGTCGGAAGCATTTGCAGATTTCAGAACTGTTAATCCAGAACTGCAGACTGATGCATATAATTATTTTGATATGATTTGCGAAGAAAGCATTAGCGGAAAAACTGTCGTTCCCACATTCGGGGCTTACACTGTAAGAACTGAGTTTGAATTATTGTTTGGTATGCCTGTAAAATCGCTTAACGATGTTTCGATGCCACAGCGTATTTTACTTGACAGAGCACAAACAACAATACCAAGATACTATTCAGAACTTGGTTACGACACTTACTATATACACACATTTTTAAGCAGCTTTTATAGTCGTTCCCGCGTGTATTCTTATCTGGGCTTTGACGAACTGATTTTCCAGGATGATTTTGATGTCGATGTTAATTACAGATATTCATACATTGAAGATAAAGTAATTTTTGATGAAATTGAATATCTATTAGACGAAAGCGAATCGCCTGTATATATTCACACAACAACAATGCAAAATCATCAGCCGTATGACCAGGGCGAAGATCCGACAGATGAACTCGGCAATTACCTTGCAGGCATCGGCGATATGTGTGAGGATCTTTACGCTTTTCTTGAAAACTTAAAAGAACTCGACGAACCCACCGTCGTATTCTTTGTGGGTGATCATTTCCCCTCTTTCCGCGGCGAAGGCAATATTTACGACGAATTAGGCTACAACAGTTCAAACTGTTCTACACTTTTTGAACAGACATATTTCATTTGGAGCAACTACGAAACAGAAAGCAATGAAGTTCCAACAGAGCTTATATCCGCATACTATATGCCCTATGTTGTAATGGATGTAATAGGAACCCCGAAAGATGAATTTGTTGATACAATGTTTGGATTTATGGAAACAACGCCTGTATATTCAACACAGTACGACAGCACAATACCGATCAATGAAGAACTCGACCTTTTAACTTATGACAGAATATTGGGCGATGCATTATCATACGACGGAGAACTACCTGAAATCACCGAAGAAGATATGTACGGTTACATTCCGCCTGAAGAAGATGAAGAATAATATAACAAACATTACGGACTTGAAACATTTGCTTCAAGTCCGTGTTTTTTTGTTGCTAAAAAATACATATTGTGATATACTTAATTTAAGGTGGTGAGCACGATATGCCAATTCAAAGTATCGTCAATCAATTTAATGATAATTGTGCAAACTTTGCAAAACAACAAAACGCACTAAGTACAGATAAACGTACTGAACGCAACTCTTTTATTTATTCAATAACTCTATCAATGATTAAACTTGAATTTGTATTTATAACAAGAGAAAGTGTATACACTCCTCCGTGTACGATGTTTTGTAGAATTTATCTTAACAAGAATAGTCAAGCATATTTTTTACTGCCGGATATATTTGCTTATGCAAATATTGAAGAATACCGCTGTGTATTCTTTACATATATTGAATCTAAGGAAAGACTTAATCTGTGCTTTGAAGAACTTGTTAAGATAATAAATGAGTATATTCCTACTTTTAACGAAATTATATTGAAACAAAAAGCCGATGAAATACACTGTAAACAATTCGAATATATTTTAAACCGTCTTTCGGTATCAATTGATGTGATAGATTATAAAAAGATAGATACTGTCAATTGTTTTGATAATAAGTACTTCTCATCACTGCAAAGTCTTAATGAAAATTATACATTGATGCTGTTTACCAACAACGATGCTTATCACACATTTCTTACCAATGATATCGCTAACGCTGAAAGGTTGTATGCTAAGAGGATGCAAAAAGACAACGTACATCCATTTGAAAAGATGCTGTATAATTTTATCATATCCGATGAATATAAGAGTTTTACACCTATTGCAGAAAATTGCTATACACAAAGTCTTGTTAACGATAAGCTAAAAGGCAAACATAGTTATCTAAAAAATCTGCGAAATTTTGCTATTACATTAATTTTGTTATCATCAGTATTTCTTGCGATAATGATGATTATCAAACTAATCATATTCAAATCAGCAATTTACGTAGCAGGTATGACCATTGGTTATGCTATAATAACTGCATTATTTGCGTCATTACTACCTGCAATGACGTTAAGTCTAGCGCATTCAAGCTGGTACGATAAGATTTTTTCAAAAAATGATTATACTCTCCTAAAAAACCTACGTGCCATTATCACTCAGAAAAAAGACAGAACAATAAATAATATTGCAATTATTGTAAGTTGTATTATAGGTATTATATTTGTTATTTATATGTCGGCAACAAATATACAGTTTTATAAAGATAAGATGCTTGTTTGCGATATCAAACAAACAGAATACAGCTATAATGATATAGAAAACATATACTACATAAAATCAAGATACAATGTTTACGGCGATGTAATTAATCGCTCATCATACGTTATCGTTTTCAATAATGGTGAATCTATTGATCTTGACGAATGGACAACCGTTAAAAACACTGAAAAATATATATTGCCCATACTCGATAAAGTGCCGATTATAGTTGAATCAGACAAAGATTTACCTTAAATATCACCGTTTATAACAATAAAAAACGGATATCACAAATGTGATATCCGTTTTGCTGTGTACAGCATATATTGGTGCCGCTGACCGGGCTTGAACCGGTACGGTATTTCTACCGAGGGATTTTAAGTCCCTTGTGTCTGCCAATTCCACCACAGCGGCTGACTCAAATATTATATCGCATACAAACAAAAATGTCAAGAGGAAAATAATAATAAATATCAAAAAGCCAAATGACCGCAACAACGGACACTTGGCTTTTAATGGTTACATTAAATTATTCAATTCCGTAAAACTTTTTTGCAGCAGTAAGAGTATTTACCATAAGCATAGCTCTTGTCATAAGACCAACACCACCGGGTACAGGTGTTATATAACCGGCAACCTTTGATACTTCTTCAAAATCAACGTCGCCGCAAAGCTTGCCTTCTTCATTTCTGTTCATGCCAACATCAATAACAACCGCACCGGGTTTAACCATATCGGCAGTTACAAACTTTGCTCTGCCAACAGCGGCAACAAGAATATCAGCGTTTTTACAAATATCCTTTAAACCATTTGTTTTTGAGTGGCATATCGTAACAGTACCGTTTTCGTGTAAAAGAAGCATTGCCATTGGCTTTCCAACAATATTGCTTCTGCCGATTACAACACAGTTTTTGCCGCAAACATCCACATTTGTGCTATGTATAAGTTCCATTACACCTGCGGGTGTGCAAGGTAAAAAGGAATAATCACCTATCATAATCTTACCGACGTTTATGGCGTGAAATGCATCAACATCCTTATCGGGTGAAATTGTATTTATAACAGCATTTTCATCAATTTGTGCAGGCAAAGGCAGCTGAACAAGAATACCATGAATAGAATTATCATCATTGAGTTTTTTCACAAGCTCAATCAATTCTTCTTGAGTTGTATCAGCGCTTAATGCGTATTCGCGAGATACAAATCCAACTTCTTCGCAATCTTTCTTTTTGCCATCAACATAAACTCTGGAAGCAGGATTATCACCAACAATAATTACAGCAAGACCAATTTCTTGACCGTTTTCTTTCATTGCAAGAGCCTGTGAACGCACTCTATCTTTTACTTGTGCAGAAACTATCTTTCCACTTATGATTTCGCTCATATCTTAATCCTCGTTCAATTCTTTCTCAACTGATTTTGCAGCTTTAACCGCTTGTTTTGCCTGCTTATAAGCAGCATTGTCAACCTTGCTCTTTTTAACAAGATCCTTAACTTTTTTCTTGGTAGCATAAACCTTTTCTTTAGCAGCAGCACGCGCCTTCTTGGTATCGCTAAGGATTTTCTTCATATCCTTAACATTTTTCTTAGCAAGCTTTGCTTTACGTTTTGCTTCCTGCGTTTGAATTTTCTTATCAGAAGTATCAGTCTTTTCCACTTCATCTGCATTTGCTGCAGCTGCTTTCGCATCAAGCTTTGCCTTCTTTAAATCTTTCTTTGCCTGTTTTACTTCAGACTTAAGACTCTTGTAAGACTCTAAAGCTTCTTTAGCTCTCTTTTCAGCAGCTCTAACTTCGTATTTTGTTTCCTTCGCTTCAAGCTTTGCTTCATTTGCATTGTTTTCAGCTTCTTTAACATTGTAGTCAGCCATTTTTTATTCCTCCGTTGTATTTTCTTCTTTATCTGAAACGACATCACTTTCGTTGTCGTTTTCTTCCAACATTATTTCGGATATCTGATCATCATCAGATTCTGATTTTTTATTATTCTTCTGATTTTCAAGTTTTTTTGCTGTAGCTTCCAACTCAGCTTTAAATTCATCAGTGTCAACATACATTACATAGTCTGTACCAAGTTGTTTTACCTTTTGCAAAGTAACAAGCAAAATTATAAGTGCGGAAACCGAAGAAACAATTGCAAGAATTTGAGAAACACGCATTGTACCAATCATCAAACTATCAAGTCGCAGACCTTCAATAAAGCTTCTTCCGAGTCCATACCAAAAAACATAAAGCAGGAACATCTGTCCATCAAATTTACGTCTTTTGGAAAATCCGAAATAGATTACTAAAAATCCGATAAGGCACCATATAGATTCATACAAAAAACAAGGATGCACGGTCGCTTCAGACGATTGAAGAACTATATCTGTATTGTTTTCTATCCAACCGATAATTCTTTCACTTGTCATTCCCCATGGCAAATCTGTTAAACTGCCAAATGCTTCATGGTTACAAAAATTTCCCCATCTGCCAATGCACTGACCAATCAAAAAACTCATTCCGGTTACATCAAGCAAAGGCAATATTTTAACTTTACGGAATTTTGCCATAAGACAACCAAAAAGCAACGCACCAATAACACCGCCATATATAGCAAGTCCACCCTGTCTTATATCAATAACATCTTTAAAAGACTTGTATTGATCAATTTCCATAACGACATAATATAGTCTTGCACCAATTATGCCGCCGAAAATACCTGCAATAACGCAGTCAATGCCCTTATCAGGATCGACGCCGAATTTTTTCATCTTTGAAAATCCGAAAAGCATGGCAAGAATCATGCCAAATGTAATGATAACACCGTACCATGCAATTTCGTAACCGCCTATTTCAAACGCTACGCTATCAACATCAAACTGCAGATTTAGTTTAGGAAATCTTATTAAATTATATGTTTCTGAAGTCATATCAATTCTGTCTCCTTATATTTATTCTAATTACTTCTTACAATAGATATAGACTTATTGGAAGTATCAAAACGTTCAATTAAGCATTTTTGTACATCGTTAAAAGTCATCTCCGAAAGCAGAGATATATCGTCAAAAGGAGTAACATCAGCAAAATAAGAATTCAAAAGGCTGTTTGCAACAGCTTCAACATTATCCCAATTTCTGATTTTAGAGCCATATAGAGAGTTTTTAAGTTCATCGAATCTTGACTCATCCAGACCGTGAATTTTTGCGTTTTCAATTGCTTCGCAAATCTTTTTTTGAACATACATCGGATCCTTTGATTCTCCGCCAAAGATTGATGTAAAATATCCATCACCACAGAAAATTTCAGTATAGAACGAGCTATTGATATATCCTTCATTCAACAATGTTTTATAAAGCTGCGAACTAGAATCAGCAAGCATACATATAGCAAACCACGCTTCAAGCTCTGCTTTCAATAACGCTTTGCCCTGTGCAGGTTTTGATTTAAAACCAATATTGAAAAGAGGCATACCAACAGGTGCGTTTGTTACAACACATTCCTCTTTGATAGAATCAGGTTCATCAGGAAACACTGTTTCAAGGCCTTCGTTCTCGCACTCTTTACAAAGTCTGTCGCAAATTTCAATTACTTTATCTTCGTCAACATTACCAGCAAGCACAAGCACCATATTATGAAGATTATAAAATGTGTAGTAGCACTTATAAAGCAAATCGGCATCGATTTTGGCTATGCTGTCGATTGTGCCTGCAATATCAATTCGTACAGGGTGATTATGATAAATTGCCTTTAAAAGATTAAAAAAGAGTACCCAATATGGATTATCATTAGTCATTTGAATTTCCTGTCCGATAATCCCCTGCTCCTTATCAACGGTTTCTTGAGTGAAATAAGGTGACTGTACAAAGTTTAGTAAAATTTCAAGCGATTCTTCTAAATTATCGCTACAACTGAAAAGATAAGCAGTTTTATCAAAGGTAGTAAAAGCATTTCCGCTTGCACCTGTTTTAGCGTAAAGTTCAAAAACATCGGTGTCTTCATTTTCAAACAGCTTATGCTCTAAAAAATGCGCAATACCTTCAGGTACAACGGTATAGTCAATATCGCTTGCTTTTTTAAACATTGTATTTATCGAGCCATATTTTGTACCAAAAAGAACTTCGGTGGTTTTAAAGCCATCCATTTTCCAAACAAGTATGTCAAGACCGCTTTTGTGTGAAATCTTAGTATAGTTTTCGCCCGTTTTGGAGCATTTGATAATTTTTTTAGTTGTTTCCATCATTTGCCTCCATTACATACACAGTATCAAGAATAAGTGATTGTGCTGCTTTACAAATTCTTTCTTTAGTAACATCTTTAAAACGTTTAACCTGCGTTTCAAAATCAGTTATATCTTCTTTAAGAATACGTTTGAAATAAGTCATAGCAAGTGAACCTGCATAATCTTCAACAGAACCAAGGCTATTTACTATGCTAAGCAGAGAATTATTCATATCTTCATCAGTAAAGTTTCCGTTTTTAACGTCTTCAATCTGATTAATTATTTCTTTCTTGGCTTTTTCAATATTTACATTATCAACACCGCTCGAAACGCAAATGCAGCTTTTAGCATCATTATATGTTGAAGAACAGTAATAACAAAGACTAAGTTTTTCTCTAACATTAGAGAATAATTTTGAAAACGGAGTACCGCCAAAAATCATATTCATAAAAGTAAGTGCATAGTAATCTTCAGAATCGGTTTTAAACGCCATATAAAGCTTACTCTGATTAACATCCATTTTATCGCAAACATTTGCTGTATCAGCCTTAATCATGCTGGGAGCATAATACGATAAAGCATTATCGTTACGTTCGATTTTCGAAAAGGCTTCAACAAACATTTGTTTTATGTCACCGCAGTCCTCACCTACAAAAGAAATCTCTATTCGCGAGTTTTTTAGTATATCCAAATAAGCAGAATACACATTTTCCGGTGTACACTCATCAACAAGAGCTTTTGTGCCGTTAACAGTCAACGAATAAGGTTCGTCTTTGAATATAGTCTTGTTTGCACAAATAACCGCATACGATTGCTTATCATTAATTTCGGCATCTATATCATCAATTAAATTCTGCTTGCGTTGATTGAATAGTGTTGCATCAAAACCATCGTCTTGTATAGCAGGGTTAAATATACAATCAAGCATAAGTTGAGTCATATCTCTAGATAATTCTTCGCCGTTCATCGTATATTTATCACCAATAAAACGTGCATTGAGTGACATAATCTGGTTATCACCCAGTTTTGAAACATCACCACTGAAAACAGCACCGTAAAGAGTACTGAGCCTTCTGGAAAAAGCGGACTGACTAGGATAATTTGCATTGGCAGAACTGATAATACTTACAGCCAAAGCGTTTTTTGAAACTGTTGCTTCTTCTGTTTTAGCAGCAAACTTTACAGTGATATAATTAGTTTTAAATTTTTTATCTATTATGGTGGTAAAACTTACACCATTGGCAATTTCTTCTCTTGTTACACTGAAAGCCATTATTTAAAATCTCCTTTTTTCGTATATATCAAAAATCAAAATGATAATAAATTAATCAAAACACATTTACTTTACATAAATCTTATTTAGTATAACATATTTAAAAGAAAATTGCCATAGTTTTTTGAAAAAATTATTTTTTTTAGAAAGAATATAGTAATAATGTCGAATTTCAAAAAAAATCTTGACATGATCGAAAATATATGATATTATATCTTGAAACGAAAATTGAAAGGAAGTAAATACTATGATGACGTTTGATATCAGCAATTGTAAATACACCATCAGCGTTGTCGGTGTTTTTTCTTTTTTCAATTATTCCATTAAGTCGATTATTTAACAATTCAAGCTGTCAAGTTGTTTTTTCTTGACAGCTAATTTTTTGCGCGCACACTAAAAATGCTCAATTAATTATTTTTGAAAAATAATCGAATAATAAAGAATTATTAATTTTTATGCCAAACGCTTGAAATTCAAGTCGAGAATATGGTATAATAAACGATTGAAATGAGGTGTTGCTTTATGCCAAAAAGAGAAGACATAAACAAAGTAATGATTATCGGTTCTGGCCCAATAATCATCGGTCAGGCATGTGAGTTTGACTATTCAGGAACACAGGCGTGCAAGGCACTCAAAAATCTCGGTTATGAGATTGTTCTTGTCAACTCAAACCCTGCTACTATCATGACAGACCCGGATGTAGCAGACATAACTTATATTGAACCTTTGAACGCACATCGTCTTGAGCAGATTATTGCAAAAGAACGCCCTGATGCGCTATTGCCAAACCTGGGCGGACAGTCAGGTCTTAATCTTTGCTCAGAACTTGCTGAAAAAGGCGTGCTTGATAAATACAATGTAAAAGTAATAGGTATCCAGGTTGATGCTATTGAACGTGGCGAAGACAGAATTGAGTTTAAAAACACAATGGACTCGCTCGGAATCGAAATGGCACGCAGCCAGGTTGCATATTCCGTTGACGAAGCACTTTCAATAGCTGAAGAACTCGGATATCCCGTAGTACTCCGTCCCGCATATACAATGGGCGGTACAGGCGGCGGTATTGTTTATAACGTAGAAGAACTTAAGGTTGTTTGTGCAAGAGGTTTGCAGGCAAGTCTTGTTGGCCAGGTGCTTGTTGAAGAATGCATCAGCGGTTGGGAAGAATTAGAACTTGAAGTTGTAAGAGATGCTAAAAACAACAAAATCACTGTTTGCTTTATCGAAAATATCGATCCTATCGGTGTTCACACGGGTGACTCATTCTGTTCAGCTCCCATGCTCACAATTTCACAAGAATTGCAGGACAAACTTCAGGATGCTTCATACAAAATTATTGAGGCAATTGACGTTATCGGCGGATGTAACTGCCAGTTTGCACACGACCCTGTTTCCGATAGAATTGTTGTAATTGAAATCAATCCCAGAACCTCTCGTTCGTCCGCTCTTGCATCTAAGGCTACCGGATTTCCGATTGCTCTTGTTTCAGCAATGCTTGCATGCGGTCTTACTCTCGATGAAATTCCTTGCGGTGTTCACGGAACACTTGACAAATATGTGCCCGGTGGCGATTATGTAGTAATCAAGTTTGCAAGATGGGCTTTTGAAAAATTCAAAGGTGCTGAAGACAAACTCGGTACACAAATGCGCGCTGTTGGCGAGGTAATGAGCATTGGTAAAAATTATAAGGAAGCTTTTCAGAAGGCTATCCGCAGTCTTGAACAGAGCTGTTATGGACTTGGATACAGAAAGAATTTCGCTGCACTCTCTAAAGAAGATTTACTTGCAAAGCTTGTTTATCCTTCAAGCGAACGTCAGTTCATCATGTATGAAGCTCTTAGAAAAGGTGCAACAGTTGAAGAACTTTGCGAATTAACCAAGATCAAGAGATATTTTGTAGAGCAGATGCAGGAAATTTTGCAAGAAGAAATTGCTCTCGTTGAAGATTTTAAAGGAAGCGTACCTGATGCTCAGACCTTGAAGAACGCTAAATGCAATGGTTTTTCAGATAGATATCTGCATCGTATCCTCAATGTTCCCGAAGAAGATATCCGCAACGCAAGAATTGCAAACGGCATCACAGAAGCATGGGATAAAATTCATGTAAGCGGAACACAGGATGCTGCATACTACTACTCAACCTACAATATTGAAGATAAAACTGATGTTTCAAGCGACAAGCCGAAAATTATGATTCTCGGCGGAGGACCTAACAGAATCGGCCAGGGTATTGAATTTGACTATTGTTGCGTACATGCTGCACTTGCGCTCAAAAAACTCGGATTTGAAACAATAATAGTAAACTGCAACCCTGAAACAGTATCAACCGACTACGATACATCTGACAGACTTTATTTTGAACCCCTTACTCTTGAAGATGTACTCAGTATTCACGAAAAAGAAAAACCCGTTGGCGTTATCGCACAATTTGGTGGACAAACACCTCTTAATCTTGCAGCGGCACTTAAGAAGAACGGTGTAAATATCCTCGGCACTACACCCGAAACTATTGACCTTGCTGAAGACAGAGATCATTTCCGTGCAATGATGGACAAACTCGGCATTCCCATGCCCGAATCAGGAATGGCAGTTACCGTTGATGAAGCGCTTGAAATCGCTAATAGTATCGGTTATCCCGTAATGGTACGTCCTTCATACGTGCTTGGCGGCAGAGGCATGGAAATTGTACACGATGACGATATGATGCGTGTTTATATGTCCGCTGCAGTTGGTGTAACACCTGACAGACCTATCCTTATCGATAGATTTTTAAATCACGCTACTGAATGTGAAGCTGATGCTATTTCCGATGGTACAAACTGCTACGTACCTGCTGTTATGGAGCACATAGAGCTTGCAGGTGTTCACTCCGGCGACTCTGCTTGCATTCTCCCCTCTCTTAACCTTTCTCAGAAGATTGTTGATACAATTAAGGATTACACTCGCAAAATTGCTGTTGAAATGAATGTTTGCGGTCTTATGAATATGCAGTACGCTATTGAAGGCGATACAGTATACGTTCTCGAAGCTAACCCTCGCGCTTCTCGTACCGTTCCGCTTGTTTCAAAGGTTTGCAATATCAACATGGTTCAGATTGCAACCGATATAATGACTTGCCACCTTACAGGCAGAACATCTCCCGTGCCTGAGCTTAAGGATAGATTTATTCCTCATCACGGCGTTAAGGAAGCTGTATTCCCCTTCAATATGTTCCCCGAGGTTGACCCTCTTCTTGGACCTGAAATGCGTTCAACAGGCGAAGTGCTTGGCATCTCCAACAGATTTGGCGAAGCGCTTTATAAAGCTACTGAAGCTACTCAAACAGTTCTTCCTATCGGCGGTACTGTATTTATCAGCGTATGTGATCAAGACAAGGCAGAGCTTAACGAAATTGCAAGAGGTTTCTACGAACTTGGATTTGATTTGATTGCAACAGGCGGAACTTACGACCAACTTTACAAAGCAGGTATACCCGCTACAAGAGTAAACAAGCTTTACGAAGGCAGACCCAATGTAACTGATAAGATGATGAACGGCGAAATCGATCTTATCATCAATACACCTTCGAGCAAAACAAGCTCACATGATGACAGTTATATCAGAAAAACTGCTATTAAATTTAAGATACCTTACATCACAACAATGGCTGCTGCTAAAGCAAGCGTTGCAGGTATTCAGGCTGTCCACATCAACAAATCACTTGAAGTTAAGTCGTTGCAGGAATTCCATAAAGCTATTATCTGAAAACTATTATAAAATAACAATCCCGAAGAAATTTGATTTCTTCGGGATTATTTTTATGGTATAAATAAAATTTACAAAGTGCTGACTAAATCTTTTAAATACTGTTTGAACTGTTCGCCAAATTCCGCATGCTTAAGACCCACCTCAACATTTGCTTGCAAAATTCCAAGTTTGTTTCCCATATCATAGCGTTTTCCGGTAAAGTCAACACCAACCATTCCGCCGTTTTGTGCAATAGTTTTCATAGCATCGGTCAACTGTATTTCACCACCTGCACCTGGTTTCAAGTTTTCAAGAATATCGAAAATTTGCGGCGGCAATACACATCTGCCAAGAATTGAATACAATGAAAAAGCCTGTTCAATCGTTTTAGGTTTTTCAATCATATCATCAATTGTGTATAAATTATCCTTTAATGGTGTTACCTTCATAGAAGAATAGCTTAGTATCTGTTGAGGTGTTACTTCTTTAATGCCAACGCAGCCCATGCCGAAATCTTCATAAGCACGGCACAACTGAGCGCAACAAGGATCCTCACCAATAATAACATCATCTCCATAAAGAACTGCAAAAGGTTCATTACCAACAAAGCTTTTTGCTTGCAAAACAGCGTGTCCAAGCCCTTTTTGTTCCTTTTGTCTGATGAAAGTGATATTTGCAAGTTCAGAAACCTTCAAAACTTCATCAAGAAATGCTTTTTTTGCATCTCCACCTTTTATCAGTTGATTTTCAAGTTCAGGAGAGCGATCAAAGTGATCTTCAACAACACTTTTCCCTCTGCTTAAAACAATCAATATATCTTCAATACCGCTTCTTGCAGCTTCTTCAACAATATATTGAATGGCAGGCTTATCAACAATATTAATCATTTCTTTAGGCATTGCTTTGGTAACGGGCAAGACACGCGTACCAAGACCGGCGGCAGGTATTACTGCTTTTTTAATTTTCATAACGAAACATCCCTTTATTGTAAATTCTGACTTATTTCAAGTAAAGCGCTACATCAATCTTAAGCTTTCTGCAATAGATAATGCAAGAAACGGCATGAGACACAAGAAAGCAAGCAGCAATCCGATGTAAGTTGTTCCGCCGCGCTTTTTTATAAACTTAACTTTAGTTTTATCATCTGCTTTTGTATTTTTAATTTTCTTAATTTTTCTTATGCAATGTCTGTAATACATCCAATTTGAAAAACAAGCAAATAAAACCGAAAGAACAAGACCACTGTAAAAAACAAGACCACTGATATAAGTATAAGCGTCTGAGTTGCTGAAATTAAGCAGTGTTTCAAGCAATTTTGGATTGTGTGAAATAAGTTTGTAAATCAATGTTGAACTGTCTTTTATATACTCAAATTGCATATTAATTTCAAGTAAGACAGAGCTTAGCAAGGCAAAAAACATTGGCAGATACATTTTTCTGTACGCAAAATAATAGTGCGGAAAAACAATGGCAGGCAGGTTAAAACTGAATTTTTTGTTATTATCTTTCATGATTTTAAAAATCGGGAGATAATAACGCTTATTCGGGCCGACAAAATCGGCAATTTCTTTAAGTTTTACTCCTTCGAATTCTTCTTCGGGAGAAATGCCGCAATATTCATCAAACATAAAAGCAAATTCAGCAGGAACATTTTGACCGTTAATTACAACAAAAGTTTTGTTTGTACTATTAACAGGCTGGTCCAAAACTTTTTCCTGCATTCGCGTAGGTTTACCGCATTTTTCGCAAAAGAGGCTATCAGGAGTATTTTCGTGTGAGCAATATTTGCAAACTACGATTTTGCCTGTTTCAACTTGAAATTCGTGCCAGCTTAATCCTTTTTCATGCAAGCCATCTGCAACACATTTTCCAGCTGCATTATAGCAATTACGATGATAAGGCGTACCACAATCGGGGCAGACAACAATATCATCAGAATTGTTAAAAGCCTTATCGCAAATAACACATTTTTTGCCAATGTATCTCGACATTGCAATTCCTCCGCTTAGTTCGTTTTATAGTATCCTTTTTAGGCACAATTTATCTATTTTTTCTGTACCATGAATATAGTATAACACATAATTTTGTATTTTTAAAGTATTTTGAAAAAAAATTTGCAAATTTCGGAAAAATAAGTTATAATATATTAGCATGAATTTTGAAAGGTGATTAATTTACTATGATACTTCTTGATGAACTAAGAATTTCTCTTGAAAACTGCCGCCCGCAGCTTAGAGAACTTTACGATGTTTTAAACCTTGATGCAGACAAAAAAGAACATGCAGAATTACAGGAACAAATCTCAAAAGCAGATTTTTGGGACGACCTCGAAAATTCTCAGAAGGTTCTGCAGCGTTCCAAAGCGATTGAAAATAAAATAGCTAAATTTGATAAGCTTAACGAAATGCTTGAAGACACACTTACTTTAATCGAACTTTCTATGGAAGAAGGCAACGAAGAAGCTGATGATGATGTCAACTCTGAAGCTGACACATTTATGAAAACGCTTGACGAAATGAAGCTTTCGACTTTGCTTTCCGGAGAATATGATACAAAAAATGCTATTTTAACTTTCCACGCAGGAGCCGGTGGCACCGAAGCTCAAGATTGGGCAGAAATGCTTTATCGTATGTATAATCGTTGGGCTGAACGACACAGTTTTAAAGTAACTTTGCTTGATTATCTCGACGGTGATGAAGCCGGACTAAAAAGCGCTTCTATTTTGATTGAAGGCGAAAACGCTTACGGATATATGAAATCCGAATCAGGTGTACACCGTCTTGTACGTGTTTCTCCGTTTGACTCATCAGGCAGAAGACATACATCTTTTGCTGCACTTGAAGTTATGCCTGAAATTGACGATAGCCTTGATATCGAAATTCGTCCAGAAGATATCAAAATGGATGTTTTCCGTTCCAGCGGTGCAGGCGGTCAGCACATCAACAAAACGTCTTCTGCTGTAAGACTTACTCATCTGCCGACAGGTATTGTTGTTGCTTGCCAGACACAGCGCAGTCAGTTTCAGAACAGGGATTATGCTATGAAGATGCTCAAATCAAAGCTAATCGAAATCAAAGAACGTGAACATCTCGAAAAAATTGATGATATCAAAGGCGTGCAGAAAGAAATTGCATGGGGAGCACAGATACGTTCCTATGTATTCATGCCTTATACTCTCGCAAAAGATCACAGAACAGGCTTTGAAAACGGAAATATCAACGCTGTAATGGATGGCGATATCGACGGATTTATCAATGAATATCTCAAAAATCTCGCGCATGGAAAAATCGATAAGCAATAACGTTCATCAACTGTCTATAAGGTGATTTTAATGAACATAAGGCAAATGGAGATTTCTGATTATGACAGTGTTTACGCACTTTGGCTTTCATGTAAAGGTATGGGACTTAACAATCTTGACGACTCAAAGGAAGGCATTGAAAGGTTTTTAAAGCGCAACCCCGATACCTGTTTTGTGGCACAATATAACAATGAAATAGTTGGCGTTATTATTGCAGGCAATGATGGAAGAAGAGGATATATATATCATACAGCTGTAAAACCTGAATTCAGAAACCAAGGTATTGCTTCTGCACTTGTAAATAACACTATCATTGCTTTAAAAAACAACGGAATTAACAAGGTTGCGTTAGTAGTTTTTGAAAAAAACCAAAACGGAAATACATTTTGGGAAAAAATCGGTTTTACCAAGCGTGAAGATTTAATCTACCGCAATAAAACAATCACAGAAATGATTAGAATTGACACATAAAACAAATAAGCATCTTAAGAAATTCACTTAAGATGCTTATTTGTATACAAAGCTTATTTTCATTTGCAAATTTGATAAAAAAACGCTTTACTTTTTCAGCAATTTGTAGTATAATAGTATCAATTGAAATTTGTAATGTTATACAAGGTATTAAACATATTCAAGGAGTGAAAAAACCATGGAACCCAAGTACAAAAGAATTCTCTTGAAACTGAGCGGTGAAGCTCTTGCAGGTGAGAAAAAGGTAGGTCTTGACTACAATGTTATCACCGAGATTTGTAAAAGTATCAAAAAATGTGCTGATGCCGGTGTAGAAATCGGTATAGTTGTAGGTGGCGGAAACTTCTGGCGCGGAAGATCAAGCGGCGGAATGGACAGAACAAGAGCAGACCATATTGGTATGCTTGCAACAGCTATGAATGCTTTAGCTGTCGCAGACGTTCTTGAAGCTCTCGGTGTCGTTGTAAGAGTTCAGACAGCTATCAGTATGCAACAAGTTGCCGAACCATATATCAGAAACAGAGCAATGCGTCACTTGCAAAAAGGTAGAGTTGTTATATTCGGTTGCGGCACGGGCAACCCGTTCTTCTCAACCGATACTGCATCAGCGTTGCGTGCTGCAGAAATTGAAGCAGATGTTCTGCTTAAGGCAACTATGGTTGATGGAGTTTACGATAAAGACCCTAATAAATATGATGATGCTATTAAATATTCAAAGCTTACTTATACTGAAATGCTCGTAAAGGGTCTTACAGTAATGGATGCAACATCCGCTGCACTTTGCAGAGATAACAACATACCGATTATCGTTTTTGACCTTAACAGACCCGATAATATTTTTGATGCTGTTATGGGCAAAGAAATAGGAACATTGCTTGAAGTATAATACAAATTTTATAAGACAGAAAGGAATTTATATCATGAAACAAGTAAAGAAAAATACTGAAGAAAAAATGATCAAAACCATCAATGCACTTGAAAACGAATTTGCAGCTATCAGAGCCGGCAGAGCAAACCCTGCTGTTCTTAACAAAATCAATGCCGATTATTACGGATCTCCCACCCCTGTAAACCAAATGGCTGCGGTATCTGTTGCCGAAGCAAGAGTTCTTGTAATTCAACCCTATGATCCCAGTGGGCTTAAAGCTATTGAAAAAGCCATCCTTGCATCCGACATCGGCATCACCCCTAATAATGATGGTAAAGTAATCAGACTTACTTTCCCGCAGCTTACGGAAGAACGTCGTAAGGAACTTGTAAAGCAGATCAAGAAGCTTGGTGAAGATTCAAAAGTTTCAATCCGTAACATCAGAAGAGATGCTATTGACAAGTTCAAGGCGATGAAAAAGAATTCTGAAATCACAGAAGATGATATGAAGAATTGTGAAGAAGATGTACAAAAGCTTACCGATAAGTACTGTGCAGAAATAGACAAGACCGTTTCCGTTAAGGAAAAGGAAATCATGAGCATCTAATTTATCATGGCACTTATTTCTAAAAATAACAATCAAATGCCGCTTGATAAAAGTAAAATGCCTAAGCATATTGCTTTTATCATGGATGGTAATGGCAGATGGGCAAAAAAGCGTGGTTTACCACGAAAATTCGGTCATGTTGAAGGTGCTAAAACCTTCCGTAAAATTTTGAGATACTGTAAAAGTATCGGTATTGAATACGTCAGCTTTTATGCTTTTTCTACTGAAAATTGGAAAAGGCCGCAGGAAGAAGTCGACGCTATTATGAATCTTTTCAGGGATTATCTTAAAGATCTTGAGAATTTTCTTGCCGAAGAGTGTCGCGCTGTTTTTATTGGCGACACCAGCATTTTTGCTGATGATATCAGAGAAAGTATGGCTGATTTTGAAAAACGTACTGCGCACTGCGATAAAATGACAATGCTTCTTGCTGTTAACTACGGCGGCAGGGATGAGATTGTTCACGCAAGCAAGGTTCTGGCCCAAAAAGTTAAAGACGGCGAAATTTCTGTTGATGATATTGACGAAAATGCTGTCAACAATCAGCTTTATACTGCTGTTGCACCTGATGTTGATCTTATGATAAGACCAAGCGGTGAAATGCGTATTTCCAACTTTTTGCTTTGGCAAAGCGCGTATGCTGAATTCTACTATACCGATATCTTATGGCCGGATTTTTCTCCTAAGGATCTTGACAAGGCCATTATTGAGTTTTCCAACAGAAAACGTCGCTTCGGCGGTGTTTGAATTAATTACGGCTGAAACGGAGATTTTTCATGGCAAAAAGAATAGTTACTGCATTGGTAGCAATACCGATTGCAATAGTTATGTTAATGTTTTACAAAACAATTATATTCAACATTGCAGCAGGCGCAATTTGTTCTATGATTGTTTTTGAACTTTTAAGAGCGACAGGATGTACTGAAAATAAACCAGTTTCTATTTCATCACTTATTTTTAGTGCTGTATTCCCATTGTTCATGTTTAAGTATTTAAGCGTAGCTCTCCCCTTTTTATTTGCACTTTATCTTTTATGGATGTTTGTGTTATTAATCAATCAACACGAAAAAATCAGTTACGAAAAAGTGTTTTTCACAATATGTATCACCATCCTTACTTGCGGTTCTATTTACTGCTTTGTCAACATGACAAAGCTTCATGCAAAGCATGGTATTATATATCTGACGCTTGCGCTCTGTCTTTCATGGATTGCAGATTCCGGTGCATATTTTGCAGGAACATTTCTTGGCAAGCACAAGCTTTGCCCAAAAGTAAGTCCAAAAAAGACTGTTGAAGGCTTTATCGGCGGAATGCTCACTAACGGTGTATTCGTGGTTGTATTTAATCTTGTTTACGCAAACATCTGTGCATCTAACGGGATTGATATTGAAGTTAATTATATCGTTTCTTTCGTTTTGGGTATGTGCTGTGCTTTCGTTGGACTTTTAGGCGACTTATCAGCATCAATAATTAAAAGGCAATGCGGAATTAAAGATTACGGAAAGCTCTTCCCCGGTCATGGTGGAATGGTTGACCGTTTTGACAGTGTAATGTTCGTTGTACCATTTACATATTTCGCACTGCATTTATTCAATATTTTCACATGATATTTAGGCAGCCGATTAATATTATTTTCGGCTGCCGCTGTTCAATTTTAAGGATATTTAAATTTATGAAAAAGATAACTGTTCTTGGATCTACAGGTTCAATCGGCACACAAACTCTTGACATTGCAAGAGATAACGGGTATATTGTAAAAGCCCTTGCCGCCAACACAAACACACAACTTTTGGAAAGACAAGCCAGAGAGTTTCTGCCTGAAATAGTATGCATAGGCGACGAAAAAAAATATAACCAATTAAAATGCAGCCTTGCTGATTTAAATTGCAAAGTTATATGCGGAATTGACGGGCTTTGTGAAATAGCTGCAATGCAAAACTGCGACACAATGGTCAATTCACTCGTTGGTATGATCGGTCTTTTGCCAACACTTGTTGCCATTGACAACAAAATAGATATCGCTCTTGCAAACAAAGAAACACTTGTTGCGGGCGGCGAACTCGTCATAAATAACGCTAAAAAGAATAATGTAAAAATATACCCTGTTGACAGTGAACATTCTGCAGTATTCCAATGCTTACAAGGCAATCAAGACAATGCTGTATCTAAGATTATTTTGACAGCTTCAGGTGGACCATTTTTCAACAAAACAAAATCTCAGCTTACTAATGTTACAGTAGAACAAGCTCTTAACCACCCAAATTGGAGCATGGGCAATAAAATTACAATTGATTCGGCAACGCTTATGAATAAAGGTCTTGAATTTATTGAAGCAAAATGGTTGTTTGATTTGCGACCCTCGCAAATAGAGATAGTCGTGCACAGACAAAGTGTGGTACATTCAGCTGTTGAATTTGCAGATAATTCAGTTATTGCGCAACTTGGCGTACCCGATATGAAAATTCCTATTCAATACGCACTAACTTATCCCGAAAGGAAACCGTGCTCAGTAAAGAAACTCAGCCTTACTGACTATGGTACACTTACTTTTGAAAAGCCCGATTTTGAAACATTTGATTGTCTTTCTTCATGCATTAAAGCAATAGAATTAGGCGGTGCTTACCCCTGCATAGTAAACGCTGTCAACGAAGAAGCCGTTGCAATGTTCTTAAACGGAAAAATCAGCTTTTTGCGAATCGGTGAACTCAGTAAGCTTGCTCTTGAAAAGTTTGAATTTATGAAAGCAGACAGCTACGAAGAAATTAAATCTGCAGAAAGCATGGCACGCTTATTTGCCAAAGAAACTGCATAATAATTCTTTTGCAGCATAAAACATAAATATATATATAAAATAACAACATTTGAAAGGACAACAGATGAATATAAAGACAATTCTGATAGCTCTTATTGTATTTGGCGTAATTACTGCAATACATGAATTTGGACATTTTATTGTTGCTAAAATGTGCAAAATTAAAGTTAATGAGTTTGCAATTGGCATGGGTCCGTGCATATTCAGTCGCCAAATTGGTGAAACAAAATATTCATTAAGAGTATTTCCTATTGGTGGATACTGCTCGATGGAAGGCGAAGATGCGACCAATGATAACGAACGCGCATTTACCAACAAAAAACCTTGGCAGCGTTTTCTTGTTCTTGTAGCAGGTGCAACCATGAACATTATTCTCGGCTTTGCCTTGATAATTGCTGTTTGTTGCATGGATAAAGAGATTTGCACTAGTGTTGTAGGTGGTTTCAGAATAAATTCGTCAAGTGCGCAGTGTGGACTTCAAGAAGGTGATGAAATCGTTAAGATTGATAATATGCCCGTTTTTACCGAAACCGATATATCTTACAAGCTTTTAAATACCACTGATGATACTTTTGATTTAACCGTTAAGCGTAATGATGAAAAGGTTAAGCTTAATGATGTCAAATTCTATTATTACTATTATTACTACTATTATTTTTACGCACAAACCGATGAAAATGGAAATCAAACAATTATAACCAATCCCGATGATTATACAGAAGAACAGCTTTTGCAGTTTGATCACGTAATCGTTGAAGATTTGGAAAGCATTACCGACGAACAAAAAGAATATATTGCACTGAAAAAAATTGCCACCGCTGAAGAACAACAAAGCTATACAGATGCTGAACTTGCTAAGTTTTTAAAAGCGGAAAGCACCTTTGATTTTTATATCAATACGGAAGAAAACACTTTTTTTGGTGTTCTTGGATATTCTCTGAAAAAAACAGTAACGTATTCCAGATTAATTGTTATGACTTTTATCGACTTGCTCAGAGGCAAGTATGGCATAAAAGACATGAGCGGCCCTATCGGAGTTATTGATGTAATCGGTGATGCTACCGAAAGTGGATTATATGATTTGCTTGTTATCATAATAGTTATTACAATAAATGTTGGCGTGTTCAATCTATTACCACTCCCTGCACTCGACGGAGGAAGAATTGTATTTGTAATCTTAGAAGCTATCCGTAAAAAGCCGATACCTCCCGAAGCTGAAGGCATTGTCCACTTTGTTGGTTTCGCTCTGCTTATACTTCTTACACTTGTAGTAACATTTAGTGATATTTCAAAGCTATTTTCGAAATAGAAAGGATTATGATATGAGAAATTTAAAGCCTGTTAAAGTTGGTAATTGTGTTTTAGACGGAAATCACATATACATTCAATCCATGCTTTCTACACCTTCATATGATATAGAAAAGAGTGTAAATCAAGCAATTGAGTTAGAACAAGCGGGCTGCGAAATCGTCAGAGCTGCTATACCGGATATGGAAGCGGTAAAGCTTATTGCTGCAATCAAGGAAAAAGTTAATATACCTCTTGTAGCGGATATTCATTTTGATTACAAACTTGCAATTGAAGCTGCAAACGCAGGGATTGACAAAATTCGTATCAATCCCGGAAATATAGGAGATGATGACCGCGTTAAAGCTGTTGCAGACATTTGCAGGCAGAAAAACATCCCTATCAGAATAGGCGTTAACGGTGGTTCGCTTGAAAAAGATTTGCTTGCAAAGTATGGGAAACCAACTCCACAGGCACTTGTAGAAAGCGCCATGAAACATATTGAAATACTCAACAGATTTGATTTTGATGATATCGTTGTTTCAATAAAGGCTTCCAACGTAAACACTATGATTGCCGCTTACAGACTTATGGCCGAAAATACATCCTATCCTTTGCATTTAGGTGTAACTGAAGCCGGCACTGAACGCATGGGAATTATTAAATCTGCAATCGGTATAGGATCGTTACTTTCAGACGGAATTGGTGAAACCATACGAGTTTCTTTGACGGCAAATCCAGTAAAAGAAATATATGCAGCCAAAGATATTTTAAAGGCACTTGGTAAAACTCAAGGATGCGAGGTTATCTCCTGCCCAACCTGCGGAAGAACCAGAATTGACATTGAAAGATATGCCAACGAAATCGAAAACGCTGTTAAAGACTTAAATAAAAACATAAAAATAGCTGTAATGGGCTGTGTAGTTAATGGAATTGGCGAAGGCAAAGAAGCTGACATTGGAATTGCAGGCGGCGACGGCTGCGCCGTACTATTCAAACATGGCGAAATTGTAAGAAAAATCAGCGAAGACGAAATTATACATGAACTTTTAAAAGAAATTGAAAAAATGTAAGGAAACTTAAAATGACTGTTACCATTAGCGAGCTTTTCAAAAATAATAATGATTTCTTAAGCTCAGTACCTCAAAATATGCTTAGTGCTGAGGTACTTAAAATTGCACATACACAGGATTATAAATACATAAAGCTTGATTTAAAATTATCAGAACTAATTTCCTACGAAGGCATCACTATATTCGAAAACGAATGTGCAAAAGCACTAAATGCACAAAAAGTATCTGTTGTTTGTAAATATACGCCCAAGATGCTCAAAAGCGAGTATTATCCAACGTTAATATCTAAACTTAAAGGAAGATGTGCGGTCGTAAACGGATATCTTGACGATTCAGAATGTGAGATTAGCGATAAATCTTTAAAAATCATTGTAAAACATGGCGGGAAATTACTTGTAGATTCCGATGTATGCAGGCAAATGCACGACTTGATATATGAGGAATTTTCTGCTGATTACGAGGTTACCCTTTCGGGAAATCTTGAATATAACGAAGATGAACACATACAGCGACAGCAGGAAGTACAAGACACTCTGCCAAAGTACATTGAACCGGAACAGAAAAAATTTGATGCACCTGCCGCCGTTACTGATAATGATGTGCCTGTGTTTGCAAACGGTGTAACTTTACCTTTTGCTTTTAGTGATCCTATTGTGTTAAAAAACCGCAAAAACTCAAAGTCTCCACTTTTCAGAGAGTGCCCGATACCACTTTGTGAGGCAATAAAAAAAGGCGGAAGAGTTACTGTTTGCGCTGAAATATTCGACAGAGCCAAAGATGATTGGAAAGAAACTCAGGACGGTGCAAATAAAAGATTTAAATTCTATATAACAGATTATACGGCATCATGTGCTGTATCAGACTTCGTCAGAATCGATTCGGATACCTGTTCTCTTTATACTGAAAGGCTTAAAGAAGGCAAATATATAGTTATTGCCGGAAGATGCGAATGGGATAATTATATTAAAGACTACTGCATAAAACCCGATTGTGCCGCCCTTGTAACAAAAGATTTTACGAGATTGGACAAGGCAGAAAAGAAACGTGTTGAGCTTCACGCACACACAACAATGTCCGCTGAAGATGCAATATGTAGCGCAGGTGAACTTATTGAACGCGCAGCATTGTGGGGGCATAGAGCAATTGCAATTACAGACCACGGCGTTGTTCAAGCGTTTCCTGCTGCAGCTTCAGCCGCAAAAGGTATTAAAAAAAGTGGAAAAGAAATGAAAATTCTTTACGGAACAGAGGGTTATTTGGTTGATGATACAGCTTCACTCAAAATACTCTTTGCTCCTAACGGAACAATTACATACGATAAAAGACCGATAACAGATGACATTATCTGTTTTGATATTGAAACAACAGGACTTAGTCCTAATAAAGATAGGATTACAGAAATAGGTGCGGTAAAAATCCGCGATATGCAGATTATTGACAGTTTTGGTACGCTTGTCAATCCTAAAATATCAATACCTGCAAAGATTACTGAATTAACGGGAATTTCCAACGAAATGGTAGCTAATGCCCCATACGAAGAAACTGCAATAAAACAGTTTTTAGAATTTTGCGGTGATAATCCCGTGCTTGTTGCGCATAATGCAAGCTTTGATACTTCGTTTATCAACGAATCGTTAAAGCGTCTTAACATCAATTACAACTATGTTGCTGCCGATACCGTTGCTATGAGCCGTAGTCTAAACCCGGAACTTACCAGACATAAGCTTGATACTGTTGCAAAACACTTAAAGCTTGGCTCGTTCAATCATCACAGAGCAGTTGACGACGCGATGATTCTTGCGAAAATCTTTATAACTATGACAAACCGACTGATTAAAGAAAACGGTTTGAAAACTGTTGGTGAACTTAATACGAAAGCTACAAAAATCGATGTTAAAAAGCTTGATTCATATCACATTGTTTTACTTGTTAAAGATAAAGTTGGTTTAAAAAATCTTTACAAGTTAATTTCATACGGTTTTTTGGATTATTACAACAAAACAAGGCGGCGTCCACTCATACCAAAATCCGTTCTGTTAGCACATAAAGAAGGTCTAATTATCGGTGCTGCTTGCGAAGCCGGGGAAGTTTTCCAGGCAGTATTTAATGGAATGCCCGCAAAAGATATTGATAAAATCTGTGAGCTTTACGATTATCTTGAAATTCAGCCGCACATGAACAATGAGTTTATGATTCGCAATGGATCGGTTGAAAACGAAGAAGAACTAAAAAAACTTAACAAAAAGATTGTTAATCTCGGAACGAGGCTGAATAAACCTGTTTGTGCAACATGTGATATACATTTTCTTGACCCTGATGATGCAATATACCGAACAGTAATGCAAGCAGGAAAGGGCTTTTCAGATTGTCAACACCAGCCGCCGCTGTATTATCGTACAACTGATGAAATGCTAGCTGAGTTTGACTATTTGGGAAAAGAAAAAGCTTATGAAGTTGTAGTTGAAAATACCAACATGATTGCTGACATGATAGAGGACGGCATTAAGCCTATCCCGGATGGCACATACAATCCTGAAATGGAAGGCAGCGAAGAAAAACTTCGTCAGATTACTCACGCTAAAGCTGAATCCATTTATGGTAAGCCACTACCAAAAAATGTTGAAGATAGGCTTGATACTGAGTTAAATTCTATTATAAAGCATGGTTATGCAGTACTCTACATAATTGCACAAATGCTTGTTGCTTATTCTGAAGAAAACGGATACCTTGTTGGTTCTCGTGGTTCGGTAGGATCTTCATTTGTAGCTTCAATGGCTGGCATATCCGAGGTTAATCCTTTGCCGCCGCATTATGTTTGTCCTAAATGTAAATACTCAGAATTTGACAATACAGGTCAGTACGGTTCAGGATACGACATGCCACCTAAAAAATGTCCCAAATGTTCAAACGAGCTCAACCGTGATGGTCATGATATACCCTTTGCGACATTCTTGGGCTTTGACGGTGATAAATGCCCTGATATTGACCTTAACTTCTCAGGCGAAGTACAAAGCAAGGTGCATCAGTATACAGAAACTCTTTTCGGTAAAGAGAATGTATTTAAAGCCGGGACCGTTTCTGCTTACCAAGACAAAACTGCATTTGGATTTGCAAAAAAATATGCCGAAATGTTTAACCTGGAACTTTCTGAAAGCGAGCGTCGCAGACTTGCTCTCGGTTTTTGCGGTGTAAAAAGAACAACAGGTCAGCACCCGGGCGGCATGGTTGTTGTTCCTTCAAAATACGAGGTATACGATTTTACACCCGTACAGCACCCTGCCGAAGACGCAGATTCTGATATCATAACAACGCATTACGATTTCCATTCTCTACACGATACTTTGCTCAAACTCGACGAGCTCGGTCATGATGTACCAACAATTTACAAGCACTTAGAAGACATGACGGGTATTAAAATTGCTGACGTTCCAACAACAGACCCTAACGTTATTAAATTGACAACATCAACTGAACCTTTAGGTGTTACCGAAGAAGAAATATACAGCAAAACAGGCACTCTTGGCATACCTGAAATGGGTACAAGCTTTACAAGACAAATGCTTATAGATGCACAACCTAAAAGATTTTCAGATCTTTTACAAATTTCGGGACTATCACACGGAACTGCTGTTTGGACAGGTAACGCACAAGACTTAATAAACAACGGTACCTGTACAATTAGTGAGGTTATCGGTACTCGTGACTCTATCATGACTTATCTTATTTACAAGGGCTTAGAACCCGGCCTTGCTTTTAAGATTACCGAAGCAACACGTAAGGGTAAAGCAAAAAGCTTTTTCACGCCCGAAATTATCGATACAATGAAAAAACACAATGTGCCGCAGTGGTATATCGACAGTTGTTTAAAAATACAGTATATGTTCCCCAAAGCACACGCAACCGCTTATGTTATATCTGCAATAAAACTTGCGTGGTTTAAAATATATCACCCGCTTGAATTTTATGCTACCACTTTTACTGTAAAGGGCGGCGATTTTGATGTAGCTACTGCCGCAGCAGGCAAAAAAGCTGTGCATGATTTGATTGAAGAACTTATAGCAAAAGGTAACGAACGTTCTGCTAAGGAAACTGATACACTTGATACAATGTATTTAGTCAACGAAATGCTTTGCCGCGGATTTGAATTTTTACCGGTTGATCTTTACAAATCTCACGCTAATAAATTTGTAATTGAAGATGGCAAAATCAGAATCCCCTTTGGTGCAGTGAGTGGTGTTGGTGCAATAGCTGCTCAAAACATTTATGATACCGTACAAAAAGGCGGATTCATGTCTATTGAAGAATTTCAGCTGCAAAGCGGTGCCACAAAAACTACAATAGAACAATTTGAGCGTATGGGTGCATTGGGCAATCTGCCGAAAAGCAGTCAGCTTAGCTTCTTTTAGCTTGACAACATCGTGTTAATATGGTATCATATTAACACATTAGCACGATAAAGTGATTGAAAGGATTATTTATGAAATACAATCTTGTAACACCGGAAGGCACAAAAGACGTTGTTTTTGATGAGTGCTTCCTCCACCGTGATATTGAATATACGATAAGACTTATGCTCATGAAAACAGGTTACCGTGAGGTAATGACACCTGAAATTGAGTTTTACGATGTATTTAATCCTGATTATTTTAATCAGGAATCATTGTACAAGCTATTTGACCAAAAAGGCAGAATACTTGTATTGCGACCTGATTCGACCATGCCCATTGCAAGATTAGTTGCTACAAGACTCAAAGATGCTCCCCTACCTTTGAGATTATTCTATATTCAAAATATATTTGTTAACAACACTTCACATACGGGTAAAAGCAACAGAATTTCACAAATGGGTGCAGAGCTGATAGGTGTAAAATCAAAAATGGCTGATTTAGAAATATTAGTTAACGCCATGGAAACTATCGGTGCTTTTTGCAGAGATGGTTTTAACTTCGAAATCAGCAACGTAGGTTATTATAATGCGCTCATTAAAAAGCTTGATATTGATGAGAGAAGAAAAGAAAAAATCAGGAATTTTATTGAACAAAAGAATTATCCTGCATTAAATAGTCTTTTGGATACAATTGAACAGAATGATATCACTGATACTTTGCGTGAACTTCCAAGACTTTTTGGTGGTCAAGAGGTATTTGATAAAGCGCTTTCTCTTTATACAAATGATGAAATTATTGCTGTTCTTGATGAATTAAAAGACCTTTACAACACACTTACATCAATACGCTTTCCCGGAAAACTCACCGTTGATTTAGGTATGGTTACAAGACTTGATTATTATACCGGACTTGTATTTAAAGGCTACGCTCCTCAAATTGGCGATGCCGTACTTTTTGGCGGAAGATATGATAAGCTTTTAAGTGAGTTTGGTTATGACGCACCTGCAATTGGTTATGCAGTTAACATGGATTCGCTTGTGAGAATTGTTGCTTCAAGCAGTAACTGCCCTAAAATGCCAACTTCCGATACATTAATTTATGTAGAAAAAGGCTTTGAAATGGCAGCAATTAACACTGCAGGTGAACTTAGAAAAAGCGGTAAGAAGATTGAATTTGCTTTGTTAGATGATGTTGCTCAAGCTAAACAACTTGCACAAAAGAAAAACATAAAAAACATGACAATCGTTACCGGTAAAATTACGGATAATAAATCGGAGAATTGATAATGAGAGCACTTAGAATTGCATTGACAAAAGGAAGACTTGAAAAGAATACGGTTGCCCTTTTAGAACAAGCAGGATATGACTGTGAAAGCGTAAAATCAAAGGGAAGAAAGCTTATTCTTCCTCTTGGCAATGAGAATATAGAAATTGTACTTGCTAAAGCTGCCGATGTTATAACCTATGTTGAACATGGCGTTTGCGATATTGGTGTTGTTGGCAAGGATACCATACTTGAATACGGCGGAACTTTCTATGAAATTTTGGATTTGGGGTTTGGTAAGTGCAAATTTGCTTTAGCTGCAAAAAAAGATACCGATTTGTATGAAGGTTTCGAAACGAAGGTAATTGCTACTAAGTACCCAAATGTTACAAAGCATTTTTTTGATAAAAAAGGCATGGATATCGGAATTGTGAAAATTGAAGGTTCAGTTGAACTTGCTCCACTTTTGGAACTTTCCGATGCAATTGTTGACATTGTTGAAACAGGATCAACATTAAAAGAAAACGGTCTTGAAGTGAAGGAAGATGTATGCACAATTTCAGCTAGAATGATTGTAAATACTGCAAGTATGAAACTGCGAAAAGATGAAATTGATAGCTTTGTTGAGCGCGTTGAAGCACAGCTCGATAAGTAAGAAACGGAGATAATATATATGTTAAAAAAGATTTATGCAAACGGAACCAATGAAGCAGAGCTTATTAAAAGCATGTCAAAACGTGGCGTTGCTGCTAATAAAGAGGTTGCCGAAATTGTAAGTGCTATTATAGATGATGTTAAAGACAACGGTGACGAAGCCTTAAAAAAATACACTTTAAAATTTGATAAAAAATTGCCTGAATATTTCGAAGTGCCTCGTGATGTTATTAACGATGCACTTACCAATGCAGACGAAGAATTTGTAAACGCTGTTTTGAATGCACAAGAAAATATTGCAGAGTTTCACAACAGACAAAAAGAACAAAGCTTCATTGATGCTAAAGCAAACGGTGTTATTCTTGGACAAAAACTGAGAGGCTTAAAGCGCGTAGGTTTATATGTTCCCGGTGGTACAGCGCCTCTGTTTTCTTCGGTTTTAATGAACGCAATACCTGCAAAAATCGCAGGAGTAGAAGAAATCGTTATGGTAACACCTCCCCAGAAAGATGGCACACCTAACAAAGAAATGCTCATAGCTGCAGCTATCTGCGGTGTAGACAGAGTTTTTCTTGCAGGCGGTGCACAAGCAGTTGCCGCACTTGCATTTGGTACTGAAACAATACCGAAATGTGACAAAATTGTCGGCCCGGGCAATATTTTTGTAACTACCGCAAAAAAACTTTTGTATGGTACAGTTGATATTGATATGATTGCAGGACCAAGCGAAATACTTGTTCTTTGCGATGATACAGCAAACGCAAAATATGTTGCGGCTGATTTGCTTTCACAGGCAGAACATGATATTCTTGCAAGCTCGATTTTAGTTACAACTGATGAAAAGCTTGCAGATGATGTAATTAACGAGGTTGAAATTCAACTTGAAAAGCTTCCCAGAAAAGATATTGCGAGAAAGAGCATTGATGATTTTGGTGCCGTAATAGTATGCAATGATTTGCAACAAGCTATTGATACCGCAAACTACATAGCTCCTGAACACCTTGAAGTGCAAACTGCAAATCCTCTCGAATTACTAGGTTGTCTTGATAACGCAGGTTCTATTTTCCTTGGTCAATACGCACCTGAAGCATTAGGCGATTACTACGCAGGGCCAAACCATGTTTTGCCTACATCGGGCACTGCAAGATTTTATTCTCCCCTTTCTGTTTATGATTTTGTAAAACGTTCAAGCTATATCTATTATACACGAGAAGCTTTAGAAAACGCTAAAAACGATATCATTCTTATGGCAGAAAAAGAAGGTCTGGGTGCACACGCAAATTCTGTAAGAATACGATTTGAAAACTGATTTAGGAGCTATTTATGTACCAACTTAACGAAAAGCTTATAAAGCTTTCTCCGTATGATCCGATTGAAGGTAATTTCAAAATCAGACTTGATGCCAACGAATCACCTTATAATCTGCCTGATGATCTCAAAAAGGAAATTACCAATAGAATTACACAGCTTAATATTAATCGCTATCCTGATCCTATGGCAAAATCTGTTGTTGAAGCGTTTGCAAAATATTACAATATCAACCCTGATTGTGTAACGGCAGGTAATGGTTCTGACGAATTGATAAGCATTATCGAGAATTGCTTTTTACAAAAAGGCGATAAAATACTTAGCCTTAGCAACGATTTTTCGATGTACCGATTTTATGCACAACTTTCAGAATTAGAAAATGTCGTTTTACAAAAAGAAGGCGATTTATCAATAAATGTTGATAAAATCATTTCAGCTTGCAATGCCGACAAATCGATTAAAGCGATGATTTTTTCTAATCCATGCAACCCAACTTCGCTTGGAATTACTGCCAATGAAGTAAAAAAACTCATCAAATCTGTCAACTGCCTTGTAATTGTTGATGAAGCATACATGGATTTTTGGAACGAGAGCATACTTAATTGTGTAGAAGAATTCGACAATCTTATTATACTTAAAACCTGCTCTAAAGCTATCGGTGCAGCGGGTATAAGACTTGGGTTTGCGATTGCGGGAAAAACGATCACAAACGCTATACGCGCAGCTAAATCACCATACAATACCGATAGCATTTCTCAGCTTATTGGAACAGTTTTGTTTGAAGAACAAAACTGGTTAAAAACTGCTAATGCACAAATAATTGAAAACACAAAAGCACTTTATCAAGGCATTTGCAAAATTTGTATTGAAACAAATAATACTGTTTTAAAAACGCCGCAAAAGCCATGTACTAATTTTGTATTTATTCAAAGCGATTTTTGCAACGAGATTTTTGACAAGCTCAGCAAAAAATCAATTGCAATAAGAAATTTTGGCACATATCTAAGAATATGTAGCGGTACAGAAACAGAAAACAATATTTTGATTACTGCTTTAAACGAAATATGCCACGAAATTTATTCAGCAGGAGGCGCATGCTAATGAGAGCTGCAAACGTAACACGCACAACAAAAGAAACTGATATTTCCATTGAAATCGCTCTTGATACAGAATTGAATACTGAAATATCGACAGGTATAGGATTTTTTGACCATATGCTAACTGCGCTTTCAATGCACAGCGGCATTTCAATGAAAATCAAAGCTGACGGTGATTTATATGTAGACGGTCACCACACTGCTGAAGATGTTGGCATTGTTTTGGGTCAATGCTTTGCACAAGCCCTAAAGGATAAAAGTTCAATAACACGCTACGGAAGCGCATATATTCCCATGGATGAAGCTCTCGGATTTGCTGCTATTGATATTTCTAACAGACCTTTTTTGGTATTTGATTGTGATTTCAAAAACGAAAAAATCGGCGATTTTGAAACATGTCTATTTGAAGAGTTTTTCAGAGCTTTTGCTTTTAATGCTGGTATAACTCTACATCTTCGCACTATATACGGCAATAACGATCATCACAAGGCCGAAGCTATATTCAAAGCCTGCGCACATGCACTTAAAACGGCTGTTGCACAAAACACAAACGGACAAACGCTTTCTACAAAGGGTGTAATATAATGATAGCTATAATTGATTATGGTGCAGGAAATATATTCAGCATTGAAAATGCATTACATCAAATAAATGCTGAATATATCCTGACAAATGATATCGAAACAATTAAAAACTCCGATGCAATAATACTTCCCGGTGTCGGTGCATTTAAATCTGCAATGGAAAAGCTCAACTCAAGCGGATTGATACCAACACTAAAAGAACAAGCAAAAATCAAGCCTTTTCTTGGTATTTGCCTTGGCATGCAGATGCTTTTTGAAAAAAGCTTTGAATTTGGTGAATGTAAAGGCTTATCGCTTTTAAAAGGTTATGTTGATATTATTTTGGAAAAAGATTTGATAATTCCCCACATGGGTTGGAATAAGCTCGAGATCCAGAATGATTGTAGCTTGCTTGAAGGAATTGGCGATGATGCTTACGTTTACTTTGTTCATTCATACAAAGCTTATTGCAATGATGATGTAATTTGTGCATATTCTGAATACGGTTCAAAGGTTCCTGCTCTTGTATCTGACGGAAACTTTGTTTACGGCGCTCAGTTCCATCCTGAAAAAAGCAGTGAAATAGGTTTAAAAATCCTTACAAACTTTGTAAAACTTATAGGAGAAAAACAATGATAATTCTTCCTGCAATTGATATTAAAGACGGCAAATGTGTAAGACTTGTAAAAGGTGATTTTGCAACAGTACACACTGTTGCTGAAAATCACGTTGAAACTGCAAGAAGTTTCGAAAATGCCGGTGCTCAATGGCTGCACATGGTAGACTTAGACGGTGCAAAAGACGGTAAAAGAGTAAACTCAGAAGTTTTCTTTGATTGTGCTAAAAATACAAATTTAAAAATCGAAGTAGGCGGCGGCATTCGCTCACTTGATACAGTTGAATTTTACTTGCAAAACGGCATAGAAAGAGTTATTATCGGATCTGCTGCGCTTACTGATCCTGAACTTGTAAAAATGGCCGTTAAAAATTTTGGCAACAAAATAGCTGTTGGCATTGATGCGCGCAATGGAATGGTCGCTACGCAAGGTTGGCTTGAAGATTCTAACGTAAATTATATAGATTTGGCACACAAAATGTCCGATTTGGGTGTAAAGTATTTTATATTTACAGATATTTCGAAAGACGGCACTTTAAGCGGTGTTAACGCTGAACAACTTGAAATGTTAAATAAATCGCTTAACGGAAAGTCCGAAGTAATAGCAAGCGGCGGTGTTCACAACATAGAAGACATCAAAACATGTAAAGCGCTTTCGCTTTACGGCGTTATTTGCGGAAAATCCATATATAGCGGCACACTTGATTTGAAATCCGCATTGGAAATTGCTAAAGACTAATAATATAAAATATTTGAGGTGTACATAAATGCTTGCAAAAAGAATTATCCCCTGCCTTGATGTAAGAAACGGCAAGGTAGTTAAAGGTGTGAATTTTGAAGGTGTGCGTGATATCGGCGACCCTGTCGAATGTGCCTATAATTACAATAAACAAGGCGCAGATGAACTTGTATTCTATGATATCACTGCTTCACACGAAGGGCGCGGACTTATTCTTGATGTAGTTAGAGAAACAGCAAAAAAGGTTTTTATACCGCTTTGCGTTGGCGGCGGCGTTTCGACAGTTGATGATTTTAGAAAAGTTCTGCGTGCGGGCGCTGATAAAGTATCAATCAACTCATCAGCGGTAAAAAATCCGCAATTGATAAGCGATGCCGCAAATATATTCGGTAGCCAGTGTGTTGTTGTAGGTATTGATGCAAAACGTACCGCAAACGGTAGTTTTACGGTTTACATAAACGGCGGACGCATCGATATGAATCGAGATTTGGTTGAATGGGTTAAAGAGGTTGAACGACGCGGCGCAGGAGAAATTTGTTTAAATTCAATTGACACCGACGGCGTTAGAGGCGGTTTTGATATTGAAATGCTGAACGCAGTTTGCGACGCTGTAAAAATTCCCGTAATTGCTAGCGGTGGTGCAGGTAAACTTTCAGACTTTGCCGATGCTTTTCAAAAAACCAACTGTTCAGCAGCACTTGCGGCTTCATTGTTCCACTTTGGTGAACTGACGGTAGGGCAAGTAAAAGAAGATTGCAAAGCAAAAGGTATTGCAATCAGATAATTTAATTACGAATAAAGTACATAAATCTGTATACTGTTCCAAGCAGATTTATCAGTATTAGTTTTTGATAAAAGGAAGATATTATGAAAAAAATTGATTCAATGAATCTGGACATTTATTTTGAAAAGGGCGAGCTTATTCCCGCAATATGCTTTGATGTTGATACTAAAACCGTTCTTATGTTAGCTTACATGAATAAAGAAAGTCTAAGAAAGACTCTTGAAACCGGATACACATGGTTTTGGAGCCGCTCACGTCAGGAGTATTGGAACAAAGGCGCAACAAGCGGTCATATCCAAAAGGTTATGTCAATTTATGCTGATTGTGATAACGACACTTTACTTGTAAACGTCAAGCAAACAGGTGTTGCTTGCCACACGGGTAGTTATTCCTGCTTTTACAAGAATATATACAAAGGAGAATAAATCATGACATTATATCAGGAAATATTTGAAGTTTTAAAGGCGCGAAAAGCTGCTTACGATAATGGAACAGCACAGGAAAAATCCTATACCTGCTATCTGTATTCTCAAGGCGTTGATAAAATTTGTAAAAAGATTGGCGAAGAAGCTTCAGAAACAATTATTGCTGCTAAAAACAATGATAATGATGAACTAAAAAACGAAATTAACGATTTGCTTTATCATGTAATGGTTCTTGCTGTAAATCAAGGACTTGATTGGTCCGATGTAGAAAAAGTACTTGAAGAAAGAAATGAAAAAATCGGAAATCTTAAAGAGTTTAAAGTAGTAGATAAAAACACATGATAAATGATAAAATCGCAATAGTTACAGGCAGTTCAAGAGGTATTGGTGAATGTACCGCGCGTGAATTATCAAAAATCGGATATACTGTTTGTCTTATTTGCAAGAATAATATAAATAAAGCGCTTGCAATTGCAACCGAAATTAATGGTTTTGCTTATCAATGTGATGTTGCAGATAAAAATGAAGTAAATAGACTTATTAATGATATTTACAACGAATTTGGTCGCATTGATTTGCTGGTTAACAATGCAGGTATTGCACTTACGCAGTTATTTCACCTTGTTAGCGATGATGATGCAAATGACCTATATGGAACAAATTTATTCGGCACGTTAAATATGACACGTTGCGTTTTACCGTTTATGATTTCACAAAAAAGCGGTTCCATTATCAATATATCATCAATATGGGGTGAAGTCGGCGCTTCATGCGAAGTGGATTATTCAGTAACAAAATCAGCAATAATCGGCTTTACAAAAGCCCTTGCAAAAGAAGTTGGACCCAGTAATATAAAAGTAAACTGTGTTTCGCCGGGAGTTATTGAAACAGACATGATGTCACAATACACTGAGCAGGACAAAACCGAGTTATGTGACGAAACGCCCCTTTCGCGCCTTGGTTTCCCTTTAGATGTTGCAAACGCTGTGTGTTTTCTTGCTTCTGACAAAGCAGACTTTATAACCGGACAAGTTTTGAGTGTTGGCGGAGGATTTGGATTTTAAGTATAAATAACGGCAGATGATTATATTTATCATCTGCCGTTTATTTTAGCATCTGGTCACGCATATATTTTAAAATTTTCTTTTCACGTCTTGATATTTGTACCTGCGTCATACCAAGTATGACGGCCGTTTTACTTTGGGTTAATTCTTTAAAATACCTAAGCTGAATAATTCTTTTATCAGTATCATCAAGCGTCTTGTATATTTGACGCAATGATATTAAATCGCCAATATCATTATCAGGAGCATTTACCGGAATTTCAAAATTAGTACCGTTTTCATTATCATCATAAAGATAAATGGGTGGTTTTGACACTTCTAATGCTTGAGTGATATCGCATGTCGAACAATCACACAATTGAGCAAGCTCATTAACCGAAGGCTCTGTTCCGTGCAATTTAACATAATTATCACTAACACGTTTAACACGCAAAGATAGTTCTTTTACAGAACGCGATACTTTAATAGCACCTCCCTCACGAAATAGTCTTTTAATCTCTCCGAGAATAACGGGAACCGCATAAGTAGAAAACATCAATCCCCTGCTATCATCAAAACCTCTTGCAGCCTTTATTAGTCCAATACATCCGGCAGAATATAGATCATCATAATCTATACCTTTGTTTTTAAACCTATTGGCACACAGGTGCACAAGCCCAAGATTATTCTCAACAGTTTCATCATACTTATTTTTAAGTGTTATATCGGTTATTCTTTGATTACTCATTTTCAGCCGACACCGTATTCCCAATCTTTTTACGCATAATAACAGTTGTGCCCTTGCCAAATGTACTATTTACTGTTAATTTATCCATAAAATTTTCCATAACAGCAAAACCAAGACCACTACGTTCTTCTTCTGGAGCTGTTGTATATAAAGGTTCCATTGCTTTTTTTACATCAACAATTCCACAACCTTTATCACGTATTTTTATGTAAACTTCAGAGTCAGATAAGATTTTTGCTGTAATTTCAATATTGCCTGTTTTTTTTCTATAAGCATGCACAATAGAGTTGGTAACAGCTTCAGAAACAGCAGTTCTTATATCCGAAAGCTCCGACAAAGTCGGATCTAGAGGCGTTATAAACACACATATTGCCGAACGTGAAAAAGCTTCGTTTTCAGATCTTGCGGGTATAATTAATTTCATTTCATTTAAAACTTTCAAAATAGTTTACCTTTCCTTTTTATGAATTTGTTATTGTAACTAATCTATCCAGACCAGAAAGCATCATAACTTTTTGGATTTCGGGCGAAGCATTTTTAACAATTACTTTGCCACCGTAAATATTCATCGCTTTACACCTTCCCATAACAAGCCCGATTCCTGAACTATCCATAAAGCTAACATTAGAAAAGTCCATTTCTAGCAACATTGGTGTATGTTTATTAATACTTACATCTATTTCCGATCGAATAATTTTTGCGCTATGGTGGTCAATTTCACCACTTAAATGAGTAATTAACCTATCTTTTTTTGCGCTAATTGTAACAGGCATATATATTTCTCCTATCGCATATATTATATATTGATATTTTAGCACGTCATTTATAAAAAAAATGTCAAAAAACAGTATTACGCTTTATGAAAATGCCATTGTAATCAACAAATATTTTCAGCAAATTCACTACGTATTTACATATTCTTACATAAAATATGTTATATTTATGTAAGTATAATGAAATCGTGGAGGTTTTTGTAAAATGAGTGCAACCATAAAAGATGTTGCTAAAGCCGCAGGAGTTTCAGTAGCAACTGTTTCGAGAGTTTTGAACAACAACGCAAATGTTTCTGAAAGCACAGCAGTGCTTGTAAACAATACGATTAAAGAATTAGGTTACAGTCCAAACTTTTTGGGTAGAAATCTACGCAAGTGCGAAACAAATGTAATACTTGCAATCATACCCTCGGCAGAGCATACATTTTACAGTGAAATACTCAGGGGCATGCAAATTAAAGCAGCTGAACTCGGATACGACATACTGATTTCCACAAGCAACAGCAACGAGGAAACCGAAAAACACTTGTTGAATATGCTGTACAACAGAACAGTTGACGCCGTTATTCTTCTTGGTACAAGGCTTTCTTCGGAAACATTAAACGACCTTAACAAACGTTATTGCATAACTTTATGTTGTGAACGCGTTGAAAATACCGATTTGGTTACTGTTACTGTTGACGATTGCAGAGCCGCTTATGATGCAGTAACCTGTTTAATCAAAAAAGGACACCGAAACATCGGATTGATATCTACACAGGGCAATGCTTTGTCTTCAATTGACAGAGAAAAAGGGTATCGCGATGCACTTGAGCAAAATGGAATCAAAATTAGAGAAGATTACATATACAAAGGTACTTATGACTACCGCGACGGTGGATATGCAATTGAACAATTTATGAAACTTGACGATAAGCCCACTGCAGTTTTTGCAGTTTCAGATATGCTTGCCGCAGGTGCAATCAATAAAGCTTTAAAACTTGGACTTAATATAGGCAACGAATTTTCAATAATCGGATTTGATAATCTATATCTTTGCGAAATACTTACGCCCAGTATTTCCACAATTGAACAATCATGCTTTTTAATCGGTAGCACTGCAGTTGAAAAAACAATTGCAAACCTCGCTCAACCACATAAATACAGCGGACGATTTATCATCGACCATAAGCTACTGTTAAGGCAATCAACTGGTGATTAATACTTACTCACAAAGCATTAACAATATATCTTTAAATTATTTTCAGCAGTGTAAAATAACCGATATTTAAGCGTATTTTTAATATTTGTTCATTTAATTTTTCTATGAATTTATCATTTATCTGATAGTATAAGCATTAATCAAACTTTTTAAATGTGGTGTATTTATATGGAAAATATTGGTATCGGCAAAATTACATTAAAGAAACAAACACGTGCGAACGTGTTAAAAATAATTAAAAATGAAGGCCCTATTTCAAGGGTTGATATAGCATCGCGTCTTGGATTAACAAGAGCTGCTATTACTATTATAACAGATGATCTGATAAGCCAAGAAGTTATATACGAAGTTGGTTCAGATAACAATCGTAATGCTAAGCGCACTCAAGGCAGACGCAAGATCTTTCTCGATATAAACGCAAATTATAGATTTGCATTTGGTATTTGCGCAGAAGGCAATCATGTGAGCATGGGGCTTTCTACCCTCGGCGGCGATTCGCTTGACAAGATAAACCTTGAAATCAATAGCGAAGTTAACTCTCTAGAAAAATTCTGTGAATTGGCAAGTAATTCTTATAATAAGTTACTTAAGAATAATTACCTTGATAATACGATGATCATCGGCATCGGCGTAGGATGTGATGCAGAGTTTTATGAAATTATCGGCCTTAATAATGAACAAAATACAAACAGCGAAAAATCGCTTGCCAATGCGCTGTACAAAACATTTGGTATGCCGATTTGTGTTGACAATTCAAGTTTGACCTTGGCTCTGGCAAATATATATTTTCCGGAAAAACGTGATGGTATTGTTGTAAGTGATGCTATATTTTTGCAGTGCCACGATTCGTTTGGCATAATTAAATTCAACAACTCAAATAAAGTATTTGACGTTAATAACGATATGATTAATGTTGATGATTATGTAATCAACTTTAACGGCAGAGAAATCGAAGGCACTCCTCGCGGATCACTTAAGGCTGAAATATCGAAAACTGCATTAAGGGACAAGATATCAACAAGATATCCCGATATAAGCAACGAAATGATAAACATGATCATTGAAGGCTACAATTCTGAAAATGTTATTGATGCTGTTGAAATCAAAAACGAGTGTATAAGGATGTTCGGTACATTTCTTTTCAATCTTGTACAAACAAAAAAGGTTCAGCGCATTATTTTACACAAATTTCAGTTTTCGGATTATGATTATGCTTATCTTTTAAAATATCTTGAGAATCAATTTAATGATGATTCTGTACATCATGTAATTTGTCGTAGCAGAATTGGTGAAAACTACGCATTTCTTGGGGGATGCGCACTTGCCGTACGAGAATTTTTTGTAGAATGTGGCGGTCTTGATTTAAGGCTAAAAAAACAAATTAAGTGAATAAATAAATAACGCATGTAAGCTTTGCAGTCTTACATGCGTTATTTTGTTTTATCCAACTTTTTATGACACTAATCAAACATCTTTTGCATAATATATACAGAAGACACGAGAAGATATCATGCTATATAATAATGCGAAAGGAATATTTTGATGAAGAATAAAGTAATATGCGTAATTGGCGGCGATTTAAGGCAAGTTTACGCAGCCGAAGCTTTAGCTAAAGATAATCAGGTTTTCGTAATAGGTTTTAATAGCATCGATACAAAATATACTAATTTTGTAAGTATTGATATAGATGAAACTAATATATCAGCAGATTATATTCTACTTCCCCTGCCCGCAAGCGAAAACAACGTAGATATATTATCGCCGTTTTCAAAAATGCCAATCAAAGCTCAAAGCATATCAAAATTATTAAAACCTAACGGAATAATATTCGGTGGCAAGATTTCTGATAAACTAAAATCAAATATAGGCATTGAAAATATCATCGATTATTATTCAAGAGAAGAAATGAGTGTGTTGAATGCAGTGCCAACAGCTGAAGGTGCAATACAAATAGCGCTTGAGGAATTAGATGTAACTCTTTTTGGTTTGAATATTTTGATAATTGGTAACGGTAGAATTTCTCGTGCTCTTATACAGATTTTAAAAGGCTTTGGTGCAAATATTACAGTAGCAGCACGTAAATACGACTCGCTCGCTTGGGCTAAAATAATGGGTTGTAACACTGTTATAATAAACGAAATAAAAAATAAAATAGCACAATACGACCTTATATATAACACAGCTCCTGCAAGATTATTAGGCGAAAACGAGCTTATTAATGTCAGAAAAGACACCTTGATTATAGACCTTGCTTCGAAACCGGGTGGTGTAGAATATAATATTGCTAATGAATTGGGTTTAAAGACAATATGGGCTCTTTCTCTGCCGGGAAAAACAGCTCCGAAATCTTCAGGAAAGATATTAATTGAAACTATTGATAATATATTATGTGAAAGGAGAGAATGACATAATATATGGATTTGGATAATATAAGAATAGGTTTTGCTATGACCGGTTCGTTTTGTACATTTTCAAGTGCTTTTGAATCGGCACAAAGATTAATCGATTTAGGAGCAAAATTGACACCAATAATGTCGTTTAATGCATCATCAATTAACAGTAGATTTGGAAACGCAAAAGATAATATTGCTAAAATAGAAAAAATATGTTCTAACAAAGCAATACTAACAATTGAAGAAGCAGAGCATATTGGACCAAAATCTCTATTTGATATTATAATAGTATGTCCATGCACAGGAAACACAATGGCAAAGCTTGCTCTTGGAATAACTGATACACCAACAACAATGAGCGTTAAGGCAACTTTGCGCAACGGAAAACCCGTTGTATTATGCAGCGCAACAAATGATGCACTTTCAGCTAGTGCAAAAAACATAGGCGCTCTTATGAATACAAAAGGATATTACTTTGTTCCACTATATCAAGATGACCATATAAATAAACAAACATCACTTATAGCAGATTTTTCTCTTGTAACGCAAACTATTAAATATGCACTCGATGGCGTGCAAATCCAGCCGGTGCTTAAAAGTATATGAACAAAAGAATCCGTTGTTACTAAAGATGGATTTTACATTATAATAAATAATCGAGAATAGCAACAACAAGAAAAAACGGATATCACATCAGTGATATCCGTTTTACTTTTGCGATATCTTCACGGAATTGATAAAAGAAATTTTTGTGATAAAACAAAATCGGGCACCACAAAGTGATACCCGAAAATGTTGTGCCGCCTTTCATGCGGCTGGCGGAAAGAGAGGGATTCACGAACCGACCCCTTTGCTCGCAGCAAAAAAATCTTTATTTTGAATAATCTTATGCTCGCAAAGTGCTCCAAATTGCCTTGCGGCAATTTTCGCCGTTTGCTGCTTACTCTCACTTTCAATCAAAAAAATTGCTACCATAAAATATGGTAGCAATTTTTTGGCGGAAAGAGAGGGATTCGAACCCTCGGAACGCTATTAACGTTCACACGATTTCCAGTCGTGCGCCTTAGACCAGCTCAGCCATCTTTCCAACCATATTAATTCATGCCGTACTCACGACTATAACATTATATCAGATATTTTTAAAAAATGCAAGAGAAAAAATACAATCAATTTAGAAAAATATACTTAGATATTTTGTGCAATTCTAACAAAACAATAATGTTAAAACGATTTGGGTTGAAATATTCTTATATTTATTATAAAATTATCTTACAAAACTAGAAAGGATGTTATTTATGAAAGCGTTAATAACAGGTGCAAGCTCCGGTATAGGCAGAGATATGGCAATATATTTAAGTTCACTCGGTTGGGAACTTATACTTGTTGGCAGAAATGAAGAAAGACTTAATGAAGTTTCAAAAATTATAAATACTAAAACAGAAATAATCTCATTAGATTTATCAAAAGATGATGCACCAAAAAAGCTTTACTCAATGTGCAAAAATAAGGGTATTAATATGCTTGTCAACAACGCAGGATTTGGTTTGTTTGGCGAATTTGACAAAACAGATCTTACCGCGGAACTTGATATGATAAATTTGAATATAAAAGCTGTACACATCCTTACAAAGCTTTTTCTACGCGATTTCAAAAAACGTAACAGCGGCTATATTTTGAATGTAGCATCAGCAGCTGCATTTATGCCCGGCCCATTACTATCCACTTACTATGCCACAAAAGCCTACGTTTTGCGTTTAACTAACGCTATTGCGCAAGAACTAAAAGAATCGAAAAGCAAAGTTTCTATAAGTGCTTTATGCCCAGGTCCCGTTAACACAGAATTCAACAACCGAGCAGGTGTAGTATTCAGTATAAAGCCCATATCAAGCGAATTTGTAGCAAAATATGCTATTGATAAAACACTTGCAGGCAAACATGTTATAATACCTACCGCAAAAATGAAAATATGCTGTGCGCTATCCCCTATTGTACCAAACTCCATATTATCACCGATAGTTTATAGAATACAAAAGAAAAAAATGAAAAATACATAAATACAACAACAGACCAAAAGGAAACAACCCTTTTGGTCTGTAATTTTTATGTTGTTAAATTGTTCATTGTGGCAAAGAAGGTATAGCTCCAACCGCAAATCTGGCAATAAGAGTAGCGTCAAGTGCATTTACTTTACCATCAAGATTTACATCAGCGTTTGCAAGCTGACCGGAAGAAAGCGAAACAGCACCAACTGCATAACGTGCAACAAGCGTTGCATCAAGTGCATTTACTCTGCCGTCGTTGTTAACATCACCGTAAACAACGCCACCTGTAAGTTCAAGCACGCCAAAACATTCAGTAGATGCATAGCCCATGCCTGTCATATCGCCCGACCAATTGCATATACCCACTCTTGCTCCGCTACCATTATCATCATTAATCTGCACATCATATCCAACTATCTGACCGCTGGCAAAAACATTAATCGAGTAAGGAATAGCAATTTCTACAAGATAACCTGTTTCTGTAATTGCTGTGGCAGATACATAATCACCAAGACTTCTGTTATCAGATATAGTTTGCGAATTATCATATCCAATTCGGCACTGCATATCATCATTTTGATACGCAGTAGTTTTATTGTTATTTTCATCGAAGAAAATTTCGACAGTATCTTGTTCGTAATGATTTGCGCCGGATTGATACGTTCCGTTAGGATCAGTAACTTCTACAAGAATGTAAATATTGTTATTGTCCCACATTGTTTTGGCTGTACCATAAGCATTATTGCTTGCAATGCCACCCATTTGGAACTTGTTGATATCAACTGTTACAGCATCATTCCATGCATCATCTATAACGCCATCAACTTCTACTGTACCATAAACAGCTTGTGTGTACGCAGGAAAATCAACAAACGTCAACGTTCCGCAAGTATCTTCAGTAAATCCTTCTTCAGCATAGGTCAATGTATTCCATGCTGTATTATTTATAGCAATATCAAAAGAAGAACAATATCCTGTTTCGTTGCTCCAAGCAGCAATTTGGTAATCCTTAGTCTGACCTGCGCTAATCGTGTCAGTTATAAGCTCATCATCATAGTATATACTAATTGTACCTGTAACAGAAGCGGTTACTCGGAAGGTAGCAATGCTGTCAAACCATACAGCCTTAAAGCTACCGGCATCTCCGATGCTTTCGCTGGATTGAACTCTGAAGGCGTCTTCAATGCTTATAGTAGTTTCGTTGTAAGCAACTGCATTTTTGTTGCGTATTTGCTGAATTTCAGCATCAGTATCATATACCGCATAAAAAGACGGTTTTGCATTGTAGTCTTCATCAAACAAAAGCGGATATCCGCCAATCCAGCTTGTCGAGTCGGTAATACCCCAAAAAACAACTGCAGTTATGTTGCATCCATCATCTTTGCATTTTTTTATACATTCCATTACCTGACGGTAACGTTCCGCAAGTTCAAGCTGAGCAGCATTTGAATTATCTTTAATATTTACGTCGAGCTCAGTAATCTGAACTTCAAGACCAAGGTCAGAATACTTTCTGATAGCCTCTTCATACAAAGCGATTGACGGTGAACTCATTTGAAGATGTGACTGCATACCAATACCATCAATCAAGCCAAGTTCTGCTATTTCTGCTACCTTTTCAATAATAGCATCGCGCTTTTCAGGTGTATATTCATTGTAGTCATTGTAGAAAAGCTTGCATCCTTCGGGAGCGTATTCTCTTGCGTATCTGAACGCATATTCAATAAAGTCCTCGCCGATTGTCTGCATCCACATCGAATACTGATCGCTATCGTTAATAGAGCCTGCAGTACGTAAATTTCCGTTATCAGCAAATGCTTCGTTAACAACATCCCAACAGTAAATTTCAACATCGGGCCATTCAGTTTCAAGTGTCGTTAACACTGCCTTAATGTAATTTTCCATTCTTGCAAGCATAACATCACGGCTTACCCAATCGTTATTCTCATCATAGCCAACTTTAAAGAACCATTCGGGAGTCTGGCTGTGCCACACAAGACAATGACCTCTTACAGGAATATCGTTATCGGCAGCAAACTGCAAAAGAGGTTCTGCCTGAGCAAGAGAAATAGCAACTTCTGTTTCTGAGCCAAGCGCCTGACAAGCATTCTGATTAAGCGTGCTCTGAGGTTTCAGTTCATTACCGAAAGTAAGGCTTTCGTAATGTTTCAAAATCATATCCTGAGTAGCTCCAACAGCCAATTCAGATGCGGTTGCAGCACAACCTATGATAAAATAATCCTGATAAGCATCTTTAAGATTGGGAATGTCGTTCTGAATTGTAGGATCAGGTAGATGCTCGCACACTACATCATCAATATAAAAATCAATTGTCTTATCCTGATCACTTGGGTTTGATGACCATTTAGGCTGAATGTAAAAAGCTACATTTGTTGCATCAGTAGGAATGGTGTAACGAGTAGAAACTTGAACCCACTCACCTTTTGCGGTAGATTCATCCGCAAGATTTTTGTATTGTGTAGTTCCATTCTGATTATACATCAAATATATCTGGAACGACGCAGTATCTGACCAAGAATCGCCATCATACAGCGCCCAACAACTGAACGAATAATATGCACCTTTTTGACAATAAAGGTTACAGTCAACAGCAGGGCTGTTCCAAAGATCCGTTCTTCCTGAGGTGTAAAGAGAATATGTACCACTGTGCGCATAAGTTGTTGAAACCTGTATATCGCAATCACGGCCAAACCAATCGCTTACAGTTCCATCTTCAAAATCATAAGAAAAGCCATCCTGAGTTTCGCCTTGATACACTTGACCTGTTGCTGTACAATAGTCAATATAATAGGGCAAGGTTGTATTAGAACACTGAGTATACAGAATGATGCCTGTTATATCACTGGCAAAAGTTTTTGTTGCAGTAACAACACCCCATTCGCCTTTAGTAACATTTACAGAGCCGATGCTGCCATACCCTGTTGTACCATCCTTGGTGTATTTAAAACCAAGTTCGAACGATTGACTATCGCCTGCGCTTTCATCATCATAATAAAATGCAAGTGATATTGTGTAAGTATATCCCGGATAAAGATAGCCAACCTTACTGCACTCAGCACCCTGCCAATTCTGTTCTCTGTCAGTGATGTACATACTTGTTTCGCCACTGTAAGCCTGAGCATCAGAAATGCTTATTGTTGCAGCACCACCATGCGAAGCCCAACCGCATGTATCACCATTTTCAAAGTCGTCACAAAAAAGCTCAACAGTTTCACTTTCTGCCGCGTAAGAAGTAAACGACAACAAAGGCATTGCGGAAAGCATGATTGCAGCACTTGTTAATAATGCCGCCAGCTTTTTTAAAATCATAATTTTTCTTCCTTTCAATTTTTGTATTTTTAAGCACTATAATACAAAATAATTATACTTTTTATACAAAGATTTGTCAAGAAAAACACTACATTTTTCAAAAATAAATCATGTCATTTTATCAAGTTCTTTTTTTAATTTTACAATAATTTTCTTTTCAAGTCTTGATATATATGATTGAGAAATGCCTATTTCGTCAGCAACCTCTTTTTGTGTTTTTTCAGCCTTTCCTGAAAGTCCAAAACGCATATCCATTATCATTCTTTCTCGTTCATTCAACTTAGACACCGCTTCGCGCAGCAAATTTTTCTCTGATTCAATTTCAAGCGAAGCACTGATTTCATCATCTTGAGTACCCATTATATCAGATAACAGCAGCTCATTACCATCCCAATCCACGTTAAGCGGCTCATCAAGAGATATTTCATTGCGTTTTTGCGAAGATTTACGCAAAAACATCAATATTTCATTTTCAATGCATCGAGATGCATAAGTAGCAAGCTTGATGTTCTTATTTGGACAAAAAGTATTAACTGCCTTAATCAAGCCAATAGTTCCAATCGATATAAGATCTTCAATGCAAATTCCTGTTGATTCAAACTTTTTAGCAATATAAACTACCAAACGCAGATTGTGAACTATGAGTAAATCTCTTGCTGACCTATCATTTTTCTCTAGTTTATTAAACGCTTCGATTTCTTCTTCTTTGCTTAGTGGCGGCGGCAGACTTTCAGCACTGTTTATGTAGTAAACCTTAAAGGTTTTTTTAAAAAGATTTTTTATAGCTTTAATAATCTTTACAAAAAACATAATTTATTCTCTCTTTCATTTTATAGCAACATTTTAGGGTTAAAAACTGCATTTTTACAATTTTCAGCAAGACCTACAAACGCATCAACGTTTTTGCATCTGCCATTGCTATTATCGTAAATCTTAATAGATATAGGCGAAAAAATCGGCATAACATATTCACCACTTATTGTTGAATATGCAAGATACCGAAAACTTCTAAAACGCAGCATTTCCTTTTTTTCAAGTAATTGTGATAAATCAAAATCGAAATCCGTTTTATCGCACACAATAACAGGCTTTCCGGTCAAATTATCGCACAACATATTTCCTGTATCTGCAACACCATCAAGAGATATACATTTTGTCCCAATGTCTATAACAACTCTAAAAGCTCCATTTTTATATGCGCTATTATCAAATATATTCTTAACAATGGTTATCACCAAATATGCAACAGCAGTAAATATCAGCAATGCAACAAACGATATATCATAATAAACGCTTCCGTTTATCATAAAAACACTATTTGCCGAAAATATTGACGATACTAAAAGCATAACACCTGCAAATACAATTCCCGACAGCAAATACAAAAGACTATTCTTTATTAAACCTTCTTTACCGAAAGCAACATAATTTATAAAAATCGTACCTAAAATCTTATATATCATTGAAACTACGAATAAAAATGCAGGAAGTATTATCGACAAAGACATAAAAGCACCGATTAATGCAGCTATGATTTTTCGCTTATAATTTGCTCTGGAATTAGAGATTTTTTGCACTGCACAAAGCAAAAAATAATTAACATAAAGGTTTACAACAATTAATATATCTACGTATATATATCGCATCTATCACACCTTCTCACCATAACTTTGTACATGCTAATTATAACTCTTGATATGTTTAAAAAATGTCGATATTAATCCTGCTAAAATTATATCAGGCTTTTTTGTCGGAATAGAAAAAAATCCCTTCCGTAAAAACGGAAGGGACTAGCTTTTTGTTAACATTATATCAAATGCTCTATGTATTTCATTTTAAGCTTTTCTGCTTTAGATTTAGAATAATAAATACGTTTAGCTAAAGATTCTGAAAGGGATACAATATTATGAGCTTGTTCAACATTAACGCCGGTATTGCCGTAACCGGCGAGCATAGCTATGTAACAAGCACTAACAATTTCTCCTCCATTAACTAAATCACATTCATTTTCTGCTTTATCAGCAAATTCAAGCGGTGTTTGATTGCTGTATTCAACACCATAATATTCTAACAACGCAACAAGATAACGATATGCATTTACTGCATTTTTATTAGCTGAATCAGTATTCATATCCTTTCTGCGTTTTTCAATTGAACTTGTATGAGAATGAATAACAGCAACAACAATCAAAGCAAACAAAAGTATTACACACAATATCAAAACAACACACTTTAACATTTTGGAGATATTATCATCAGAATCATCTGTATCCAACCTAAGCAAAGGAGAAGTTGCGGTTGTTGTAACATTATTTGTTGTAATATTAGTACTTTTTGTAGTAGTTGTGTTGTTTTTCTTCGCTGTTGTGGTAGTTGTTGTAGCACGTGTGGTAACTGCATTAGAAGATGAATAACCTTCTGTAAACTCAAACGGAACCCAGCCCATGCCATCAATATAAACTTCTGCCCATGCATGCGCAGAATCATCTTGAATAACAAACTCGTAACCATCCTGCGTTTGACTTAATATATTAAACTTACCATTGTCAACAACATATCCTGTTGCGTAACGGGCAGGTATACCTGCCATGCGAGCAAGAATAATACCCGCAGTTGCATAGTGCACACAATATCCTTTATTATTCTCTTCAAGGAAATAATAAACAAAATCTGTATCAGCAGGAGTTTTTCCAGGCGATAATGTATAATCTGCTTTTGATTGTATCAGTTCACGTATTTCACAAAGCGTCTCGTAAGTATTGAGTTCTCCATTTTGATAAGAATCAAAAATAACTGCATACTCATCTTTATCATATAGTTTGTTAATGCTCTCATCAAAGGGCACTCTTGTGTATACCTTTTTGCAAAAGCTGTTGTATTCCTTCAAAGCATCGTTCGTTTGATAGGAGATATCTGAGTTTGTAAAGTGCTGTGACAAATATTGTTCTAAATTAGCAGGTGTAAATTGATAATTATAACTGGCTTTAACATCACCTAAAGTAACATCATCTCCATCTACATAAACAATACTGTCACCTAAATATGTCATGTTTTCAGTCACAGTCATAGCATAAGGCGTATAGCAAAACTCAGTAGATGCATTTATAATATCAACATCAACCGTTGCAACAGGCAACATTTCATAATTTGATCTTAAATATCTAAACAATCTATCCTGAGGGAAATAACCACCATTGGAGAAAACATCCATTATGTCAGATAATTCTTCGTAATCATCTTCATTAAGGTCTAACCAGTTATCACCATCATAAACAGAACCCACATATCCCTTTAGATATATGTTGTTATGTATTTTGCTCGAAAAAAGAACTTTGAGCATGTCCTCATTTTCAAACTCCAAATTTCCGTTATTCTTCAAATTGCCATGATTTGATTTAGAACTTTCGTCATTGCCTGTTAAATCATTTATAATTTCTTCAAGACTTTTTTCTGTTAAATCATGCTTTAATGTATATCTAATCTGATCGATGGATTCGGGGCGTTCAACATCTAATATCTGCACAACAACCGCTACGGATAAAAACAGTATCAGCGAAACGGTTAAGCAACATAACGAAGAAACACCATCAACCTTTCGTTTCATACCATGTTTAGGCATAAAACTGTTTCCTTTACGGACAAAATCGCTGCGATCACTTCCAACATATTCTTTATAATTTGAATTGTTAAGCACAACAAGAGCAATCCAAAAAGCAAGCAAAAATGCAAAGTGTATATAATTGGGAGCAATTCCAAAGAATAAACCGATTTCAACCAAAGGAAATGTAAAAACAAATCCCAAAGCAAAGCTTTTGTATATCAATACACTAAGCATTACCAAAAAAACTGTTAATACAGCCAATACGGCCATAAACAAAGTCAAACATTCAAATTCATCGACTTTGCGGCTGATGTAAAATTCTATCACTCCATATTTTTCAAGCGAAGCTCTTTGAACGACTTGATTTACAAAGCATTTAAATCCGTTATATAAATCATCTTTTGGCAACTTTATTAAAACAAGCACCATAACCGCTATTTCGGCAAAAGCTGCTAAAATATGTTTTTTCACAGAAAAAACTAAAGCAGTAACAAAAAAAGCCAACACAAGATACCGCATAACTATTGCTGTATCGTATTCCAAAGCAAACAGCGAAGTAATGCTCAAAACTTCACCGATTATACCGCAAAATGCTACTATCCAGAGTAAAAAACGTTGTGCTATATACTTTTTTCTAACGTCTACTGAAACATTTTCGCCTATAATCAAGCCGCCTGATTGAATTACTTGATTTTTCAATTCTATATCATTTTGTTTTCTTTTCTTCATTTATACATCCATATTATTCTAAACACATCAAATTACAAGTTCTGATAAACATGCTGCAATTTTGGAACATTCCAACGGATAAAACGGCAGTTCAGAATTTGTCAAATTCTGCATTTCATATATATCATTGTAAGGCTTATCATCGATTGCAACAACAGAGGTTTTAACATGAAGTGCTATATTTTCGAGTATTTCTGATTTTTGCAAATTGAACGAATGAGATAAATATATAACATGACTATATTTTCTAAACTCATCAGAAATCGCAAATTGCTTCAAAGCACGGCAATCATCATATATCTGTGTAGCAAGTAGTTTTCTTGATAAAACAACGCAGTTTTCTTCGTCGCAAACATCTGAAATTTCAAGATTTGCGTCGCAATCACTGTATATTCCGGCATAGTGCTCAAAATTATTAGCTATCATATAATTTGATAAAGATATTATAGCCTCAACAAGAGCATCAGCGATTTTCATGCGATTTTCATTTTTAGTACCACAATCAAAATCGCATAAAAAAAGTACATTTGAATTTATCGGCTTGGAGTATTCCTTAACAATCAAATCGTTACGCTTAGAACTAAGCTTCCAATGTATTTGAGAAATTCTATCACCTGCAGTATAATCGCGCAAAGAAAATATTTCGGTATTATCATCACCCGGAACATATTGAGAATAACGATCATTTTCGCCAATACTGATCACTTCATCACTTATATCTATATCTAAATCATAAATATTCGGCAATATATATGCAGAACATTTTTTATTAGATTTAAGTTTTAATCTGAAAAGCGAAATATAATCGTAAAAAATCACCTCATCAAGATATGCATCAACTTTACCGCAATACATTGAAGAAAGAGTAAACGTTACGTTTTCGGTTCTTCCCAAATGGAGCGGAACAAGAAAATCAGCATGAACATAATCCGTATCCATACAGTTTTTGTATTTTACTTTAACATGAACTCTTGGCAAAGGAAGAATTGTTTTATTATGAAGTACAATTCTAAAGCTTATGTCCGCATTTTTGTTTTGTCCTTTTTTATCACACACAAAGCTAACATCAGTGTTAGATCTGACAATTGCCAACATAACAAGCATAATAAAAGGAAAAATAATTGCTGTAATTAATAGTAAAAGAGAAAGCGTATCGATAAATGCTATATAAAAAACAAATGCCATTATCAGCATAACTATATAGCAAATTGCAACTTTAAACATATAATTATACCTTGGGACAGGGTGTTGTTTGTTTAATCTCGTCGATAACATGAGCAACACTAATGTTGCCCATTTTTGCTTTGGAATTAAGCAAAACTCTATGAGCGCAAACGTCATAAAACATTGCAAGAACATCATCAGGAATAACATAATTCCTGCCGCGCAAAAGTGCCATTGCTTTGGAAACCTGAGCAAGAGCAATAGTGCCTCTTGGGCTAACGCCAAGCTTCAGCATGGGATGTCTTCTTGTTGCAGTAACCAAATCTGCAATGTACTTGAGCACTCTGTCATCAATATGAACATTATTAGCAGCAGTTTGCATTGCGATTATATCGTTTGCTCCCGCAACAGCTTGTACAGCCTCAATAGGATTTACTGATTGTTTTGATTTGATAATGCTCATCTCGCTATTTATATCGGGATACCCCATAGTGAGCCTTATCATAAATCTATCAAGCTGAGATTCCGGCAAAAGTTGTGTTCCGACAGAACCGATCGGATTTTGTGTTGCTATAACGATGTAAGGCTTGGGACATTCTCTTGTAACGGAATCGACAGTTACTTTACCTTCCTCCATAACTTCAAGCAAAGCAGATTGCGTTTTGCTTGAGGTACGATTAATCTCATCAGCCAAAAACAAGTTACATAAAGCAGCACCTTCTTTATATTCGAATTTTTCTGTCTGCTTATTGTAAATCGAAAATCCTGTCACATCCGAAGGAAGAACATCTGAAGTAAACTGCACACGATTATGCTTTAAATTAAGTGCCTTGGAAAAAGCTAAAGCAAGAGTCGTTTTGCCAACGCCAGGAATATCCTCGATAAGTATATGGCCTTTTGCGATAATGCACAATAATACCTTTAAAATGATATCATCTTTGCCTATAACGGCTTTTTTTACTTCATTAATAATAAGCTTTGCACAATTAGTCGTATTTTCGCTACCGGAACGCATATATTGTTCGGCAGAAACTGAATTTTCGTACATAATCAACCTCTCTTTTGTAACTATAATATATATACATTAATGATATATCAAAGTATCTGAAAAGTCAATAATTGTTACCAAATTTTATAATATTCAAATATATATTTAAGGCAAATTCTGCTTTTTTGTGAATAAGAGTTATATTTATTCACGCATTGTCGAAAATGCACAAAAATTATGTCGTTATACTGTCATAACTTCTAAAACAAAAATTGATTTGTTTGATTGACAAATGCAGTTGAGCAATGGTATATTTATTGTATAGGAAATATATTGTTTATTTTTTGCGTGTTATTAAGGAGATTAGTTATGAACATTTGGCACGGAATGAATCCTAAAAGAATTGGCGTGGAAGATTTTGTTGCTGTTGTTGAAATCCCTAAGGGAAGTCAGATTAAATACGAGCTTGATAAAGAAACAGGCTTTCTCAAAATGGACAGAATTCTTCACACATCAACACATTATCCTGCAAATTATGGATTTATACCGAGAACTTACGCCGATGATTCCGACCCGCTTGATGTACTTATACTTTCATCTCAAACATTTTATCCTCTTACGCTTGTACGCTGTTATCCCATTGGTGTTATAAGAATGATTGACAGCGAAAAACATGATGATAAAATAATTGCCATACCATTTGATGACCCAAATTATAACGAATATACAGATATTGACCAAATACCAAGACACATTTTTGAAGAAATGAGCCATTTTTTCAAGGTATATAAAGAACTCGAACACAAGACAACAGCAGTAAACGAAATCGAAAATGCTAAATCCGCAAAAGAGATTATTGCTGCTGATATAGACCGTTATATCGAAAGTTTTTGCAAATAACCTATTTAACATTCCCTGACATAAAGGCAGACGTAATAACCGCCGTTTCGTCGCTGCTTTTTATATAATTTTTCAACACGGCGGAGAAATGAGGAATTCAAAATCATGGTTGCCGAAACAAAAAATGATGTTCTCTTTAATAACGAATCAAGAGTTGCCCCGCTTGGTATAGTTGCACTACAAAGTGCAAACGAGCTTGGCAACAAGATCAATAATTATCTTATTGATTGGGCAAAAAAGGGCGGATATGACTACGATACTTTTTTGATAGATAATCAGTGTCCCAGATTTGCATCAGGTGACAGTAAAGGTCTTATCAAATCAACCGTCCGCGGTTATGATATCTATATCATTGTTGATGTAGGTAATTACAACTGCAAATACTCAATGTTCGGAGAAGAAACATTTATGTCTCCCGACGACCATTTTCAAGATTTAAAGCGTATCATCCAGGCAATGAGTGGTAAAGCTTATAGAATCAACGTTATCATGCCTTTGCTTTACGGCGGCAGACAGCATAAAAGAAGCTACCGTGAATCGCTTGACTGCGCAGTTGCACTTCAGGAGCTTCAGGCAATGGGTGTATCTAACATCATCACATTTGATGCACACGACCCCAGAGTTGACAACGCAATTCCTCTTATGGGATTTGATAACGTTATGCCTTCCTACCAGGTACTTAAAACAATGTTCAGAGAATTTAAAGACCTTGACTTTACAAGCGACAAGTTCATGATCATCAGCCCCGATGAAGGCGCTCTTAACCGCAATATGTATTATGCTTCAGTTCTCGGAGTAAACCTTGGTATGTTCTACAAACGCCGTGACTATTCAAGAATCATTAACGGCAGAAACCCCATCGTTGCTCACGAGTATCTCGGTGAATCCGTTGAAGGAAAAGACGTATTCATTGCAGACGACATTATAGCTTCCGGCGATTCCATGCTCGATATTGCTTATGAGCTTAAAAAGAAGAACGCAAAGAGAATTTTCTGTTTTGCAACATACGGACTTTTCACACATGGACTTGAGAAGTTTGACAAAGCTTACAACGATGGTTATATCGATGCTGTTTTTGGAACAAACCTTACATACCGCAAGGACGAACTTTTGAACCGCGAATGGTTCAAGGAAGTTGATGTTTCAAAGTATATTGCATACTTTATTGCTTCTCTTAACCATGATGTATCAATCAGTTCCGTTCTTGATCCGCACGAAAAAATCAAATCCCTTATCAACAAGTACAATTCAAAATAATTTGAAATATAACGGGCAGTATGCGCTTTTTATACTGCCCGATTTTCATGTGAATAGGAAAAACATTTATGAGAATAAGAAGAAAGCCTTGGGCAAGACCCGAAATTGCTGCTTGCCCTTTTTGCATACAAAACCCAACAGAGTTCAAAGGGAAATGGAAAAGCATTTTTAAGAACAGCGAAAATCCATTGCACATTGAGCTTGGTTGCGGAAAAGGTGGATTTGTGTCGAAATCAGCAATAGAAAATCCTGATATAAACTACATTGCTATTGATATAAAACCCGAAATGCTTGCACTGGCAAAACGAAAAACAGAGGAAATATTCAAATCTCAGGAAAAGAGTGTTGACAATGTGCGACTGTTTGTCTATAATATTGACAAAATAGATGAAGTGTTTGACAAAAACGACACAGCAAGCCGCATTTATATAAACTTTTGTAATCCATGGCCAAGAAATACTCACAAAAAACGCAGATTGACATATCACAGATATCTGATGAAATACAGAGAGTTTTTAAATGGCGAAATATGGTTTAAAACTGATGACGATGATTTATTTAAAGAAAGCCTTGTGTATTTTAAGCAAACAGGATTTGAAATTTTATATAAAACATTTGACTTACATTCAACCGATTTTACAGAAAGCGTTGTAACCGAACATGAAAAAATGTTTGTTGAAATGGGTAAAAAAATCAAATTCTTAATTGCAAAACCAACTGAAATAACACAAGAACAATACTTGAAAAATATTGAATACAGGAGCGAATATCAGAATGAGCATAATTGATTTTAAACTTGATATACCTTATGAAAAGGCAAATCTTTCAAGTGAAGGATGCAACCCCACATTGCGAGCATATCTAGTTGATGTATCACCCGAAATCGGTATGCGTAACCGTCCTGCAATTGTAATATGCCCGGGTGGCGGATACGAATTTTTATCAGACAGAGAAGCTGACTATGTTGCAATGCGATATGCCGCATACGGTATACACGCATTTGTGCTGCGATACAGCATTTGCAACAAAAAATACCCCACCGCACTTTTAGAAGCAGCTTGTGCTGTAAAGCTTGTACGTGAACACGCACAAGAATGGGATATCAACCCAAATAATATTAATATATGCGGATTTTCGGCAGGCGGACATCTTGCAGCTTCGTTGGCTGTAAACTGGCACAAAGACTATGTTACAGATATACTTGGTGATAAAGAAACTCACAAACCTAACGGAGCCGTTCTCTCCTACCCTGTTATTACTTCGGGCGAATACGCACATGAAGGCTCAATCCGCAATATTATTGGCGAAAACCCAAATGAAGAAACATTAACAATGGTTTCTTGCGAAAAACAAGTAAGCGAATTTACACCGCCTGTTTTCATATGGCATTGTGCAGATGACGGCTGTGTACCCGTTATGAACACTATCGATTTTACAAAAGCTTTATCTAAAAACAACATTCCTTTTGAATGCCACATTTATCCATGGGGCGGTCACGGCGGTTCTTTACATGATGATGTAACATCAAGTTACGATGGACACATAAATGCGGTTAACGCAAAATGGTTTGAAGAATCTGTAAGATGGATTAAGTCAAAATAATCTATCATGACTTCTATAAAGTATAATTAATAAATTTTTGCAAATAATTAATCTATACTTTTATGGAGGTATATAAAATGTATTCAAACTCATCTAAACCAAAAAAGAACAATGCTGAACATGATGTTGAAATTTTCCCTGCATGTTCAACCGGCGATTGTACAGGTCTTATCCCAAAAGGCGTTGAAGACGATAGCGAACTCGAATCATATCAAGATCTTTACAATTTCAGAAATCCAAATAAAACACAGATATAATCCAAAGCGTCTGAAGTACAATTGCTTCAGGCGCCTTTTGCATATAAAACCAAATTATGTATTTTTAGCTTTAAAACAGTAAATTTAATTAAACAATTAGCACAAACTACAGCTTTTGTGTTGACAAATTATGGTAGATTATGTATAATATTATATGTATTGGTATTGCAATTTAAACGTTATTACTAATTCTTATCAATACTATCAAGAACAATTATGCATCAAAAAAGCAAAACGTATTAATGTTTTGCTTAACGGAGGAAAAACGATGGGAAACCGTTTGTTTAAAAGAATAACATCATTTGCGCTGTCATTAGGCCTTGCGCACTCATGCATTGGAGATTTTACATTTTCCGCAACTGCTCAAGACGGCGATTATACATACACTGTATTAAACGGTACGTATTGTGCCGTTACAAATTACAGCGGCAGCAATAGCAATATTACAATACCCACCACATTAGATGGTTATATCGTTCAACAAATATCGGCTAACGCTTTCAAGAATAATATTGAAGCGATTAGTATTGCTTTGCCTGAAACTCTTGAGACTATCGGTGCCGGTGCTTTCTATGGTTGCAGCAAATTAGAAAGCATCACATTTAATTGCACTAACCTAACCAATATAGGAAATAACGCATTTGCTGAATGTGATTCGCTTTATAAAATCACTTTGCCGGATTCTATAACAAAGCTTGGCTATTGTATTTTTGAAAACTGCGATAATCTCACAGAATCAAATCTTCCTTTAAATATATCAAGCTGTGATTTTGCAAGCACATCTTATTATGAAGGTCCTTTTGCAAACTCAAACATCACAAGCATACGCATTCCCGATAACGCCACACAAATCCCCGCATATACTTTTGGTTATTGCACAACTCTCGAAAACATAAATTTTCCAAACAGTCTTGTATCAATCGGAGCCAGAGCATTTAACTACTGTACTTCGCTTAAATATGCAGACATTCCCGACAGTATTCAAACAATCGGTGCACACGCATTCCGCGGTTGTAGCAAAATACCCGAAATCACTCTACCGGAAACATTATCCAGTCTTGGTGAAAGTGCATTTGCGTATTGTTCTTCTCTAACCTCAGTTGAAATTAAAGAAGGTTTAAAAGATATCAAGACAAGCACATTCAGAGAGTGTACATTATTGTCAGATTTAATTTTACCATCTACACTCGAATCAATCGGTTCGTATGCATTTTATAAATGTACTTCGTTATCCGAAATCAATTTGCCACAACCCACTAAGACTATAGGTAGCTATGCATTTTCAGGATGTACATCTTTAAGTTCCGTAACACTTTCTGATTCAATGCAATCTATTGATAACTATGCTTTCAGCTCATGCACAAAACTTAATAGTATCATTCTGCCTGATAGCATCAGCAATCTCGGTTTTTTAATCTTTCAGAATTGCATGAATCTTAACAGTATTAATTACCCTGCAAATCTTCAAAACTGTTCATATTACAGCACATTATATTACAAGGGACCATTTGCAGAATCCGGTATAACCAATGTATCCATCCCTGATAATGTTATAAAAATAGTCCCCTATGCCTTCAGTTCTTGCACAACACTTCAAAGTGTAAATCTTCCTCAAGGATTAGAAATAATAGGTGAAAGAGCTTTCTGTAATTGCGAATCTCTCGAAGAAATTGTAATGCCAAATTCAGTAACCGAAATTGGTACATACGCATTTAACAACTGCGCTACAATAAATAATATACAATTTTCTGAACAATTAGAAATTATTGATTCCTATGCGTTTTCAGGCTGTTCCGTTTTATCAGATATCAACCTTCCTGACAGCATCACTGAAATTGGAAGTTATGCTTTCCGTGGTTGCTCAGGTATTAAAGATCTGGTAATACCAGAAGGTGTACATTATGTAGGCACTTCTGCATTCAGCGGCTGTTCTTCATTAATAAGCGTGCAATTACCGTTAACATTAACCTCACTTGAATCATATGTATTTTCGAGCTGCACTTCACTTTCTCAAGTAAATTTGGGGAACCAGCTTACATCAATAGGAGCATCAACATTCAAAGGCTGTATATCTCTTGAAAACATCAAATTACCCAACACCTTGACTTCAATTGATAATTATGCTTTCAGCGGATGTACGTCATTGAATGATATAATTTTACCTGATAGCATAACAAACCTTGGATATTGTATTTTTCAGAATTGTCCTGAAATCACGCAAATCAATATTCCTCTTAATTTGTCTGCTTGCCAATACAACGGAAATACATATTACAAAGGTCCATTTGCTGAATCAAGTATAACATCTGCAATATTGCCGGATGGTTTAAAAGAAATCCCCGCATATACTTTTGGTTACTGCACAACTTTGCAAAGCCTTAACTTCCCTGCAAGTGTTGAAAAAATCAGCACCAGAACGTTTAACAATTGTACATCTCTGTACATGCTTACAATACCTGAAACAATTAAAAGTATAGACAGTTATGCTTTTGCAAACTGTTCTAATCTTACAAGTTTGATTTTAAATGAGGGTTTGTCTTCCATCAGCAATAATGCATTTAATGGATGCAACGAACTTATAACAGTTATTGTGCCGGAAAGCGTAACTAATTTCGGCGTAAACGCTTTCAAGAATTGTTCTAATCTAACAATATACTGCTATGAAAACTCCATTGCACACAAGACTTTGGAAAATTCATCTTACCAATATTGCGTTATTGATCATCACAAACACTCTTTTTATGACACAGATGTCGTTCCTGCAGGTTGCACAACAAGCGGTCTGCTGATGAATACGTGTGAAATATGCGGATACTGCTATATTACCGTAACAGCACCTAAGGGGCACAATCACATCGCCACTGTAACCGATCCCACTTGTACAGAACAAGGCTACACAACCTATGTTTGCTCTGCTTGTGGTGACACTTATATCGATGACTATACTGATATAATCCCCCACTCATACGATGAATGGATTATTGACACAGAGCCGACTTGTACC
>JAZQJI010000026.1:0-23666 GCA_045541475.1 Oscillospiraceae bacterium | reverse complement strand
TGTTGCATTTTCGAGGACTGTTTGAGCAGCAGCGTTATTAACACCGACAGCAGTGTTATAATGGGAGAATTGACAAAAAACAAACTTTGCAACACAGCGTTAAGCCGCGAGTTTGAAAAGGTCTTTTTTAGACCTTTTCACCTTGTTTGAGCGGCAAGCGGTAAGGGGTGCATAATGTTTTGTTTCTTTTCAAAAAGAAACGAACTCTTTCCCCACTTTCTGTTTCGTCACAGAAAGTGGGTGCTCCAAAGCTACGGCAACGCCGTAGCGTGAGCAGATAAGCCGACTGCTGTCGGCGGAGTAATTCGGGGCTTTGTTGACTCATTAATATTTGTTTTTGCACGACCATATAACAAAAATAGTCCTCGCCGTTGGCGATGACTATTTTTGCGTTTCATTCTACTTTAATTGGGTAGGGAATTGCTCAAAGGCTAAGCACGGCGCAGTGGTTGACTTATCCGATACATTATGGTATAATTTAACAGTATATAGTTTTTTTCTCAAAAAAGGGATTTTTGCACGGAATTGAACGCATATCCGTGCCAATAATAAACATATACGGCGTACAAAAAATATATAAATATGGCATAAAGAAGGAATTATCAACATGACAAAATCAAAACTTTCAGCACTGATAGTCATCGTTTCGCTGATAATCGGTCTGTGCATAGGCATTGTGCTGCCCAGCATGGACAATATCAAGGCAAAAACAAACGGATACAAAACTATTGAAACGACTGACCTTGCACCAACAGAAAGCGAGGGTGCATATATCTACACAATTGGGCCTGTTGACAGCTATGTGGGATATATCAGTCTTGCAGGTAAGCTTGATAATATAGGCGAAAATGTTGCTGTGTTTTTTACCGATACCGCCGAACAGCATCTTTTGGATACCAACGGCAAGTCTTTTGTTATATCCGAAAGGGGCGGTGACAGCTACCTTGATATATCAGCAAACGCAAAATATATGCATGTAGCTATAACACCTAATGGCGATTTTAAACTTGAAAGCATAACGGTAAACCCCACAAACCTTGTTTTTAGTATAACAAGTATGTTTATTTGGACTTGCGGCTTTGGTTTTGCCGCACTTGTGGTACTTTGCTTTACTCTTTTGCGCAAATCAATTGCAGACTATGCTGAAATTGCGGGCAAGTATCGTCACCTTGTTTCAAATCTGATAGTAAGAGATTTAAAGGTAAAATATCGCCGCAGTGTACTTGGCTTTTTGTGGAGCGTGCTTAATCCGCTTTTGATGGCTCTTGTTATAAATGCAGTTTTCCAAAACCTTTTCAGATTTGATATTGAATACTTTATCGTTTATTACCTTACAGGCTCGCTTATTTTCAATTTCATGGTGGAAGCAACCACAAACTCACTTGTTTCCGTACTTGGTGCGGCGGCATTGATAAAAAAGGTGTATATACCCAAATACATTTTCCCGCTTGAAAAATGCCTGTTTGCATTTGTAAATATGCTGTTTTCTTCATTTGCGGTAATTATTGTTATAATCATTCAGCAAATGCCCGTACACGCAACGGCTCTGCTGTTCTTCTTCCCCATGATATGCGCATTTATCTTCAGCTTAGGGCTTAGCTTGATTTTATCATCGGTAAATGTTTTCTTCCGTGATATTGGTCATCTTTACTCGGTATGGACAACCGCATGGCTTTATCTTACGCCGATTATTTATCCTGTAAGCATTCTGCCGGATAACCTTTTCAGCATAATGAAGCTTAACCCCATGTACTACTATGTTTCGTATTTCCGTGATGTTGTTATGTACGGTGTCGTGCCCGATGTTCAAACACATTTAATCTGCATAATGTACTCGCTTCTGTTCCTGGTTGCAGGTTTGCTTGTGTTCAAAAAACAGCAGGATAAATTCATTTTGTATATATAAGGCTTTGGGGGTAACAAAATGGCAACTGTTATTGATGTAAAAAACGTTTCCATGCGCTTTAACATGTCTAAAGAACGCGTTGACAGCATGAAGGAATATTTTATAAAAATGGTTAAGCGTCAATTGATTTTTGAAGAATTTATTGCACTTAAAGATATAAACCTTTCGATAGAAAAAGGCGAGGTTGTAGGCATTGTCGGTCTTAACGGCTCGGGAAAATCCACGCTTTTAAAGGTTATTTCGGGTATTCTGCGTCCCACAACGGGCAGTGCCAGCACAAACGGCACAATTTCACCTTTGATTGAGCTTGGCGCAGGCTTTGACTTTGACCTTACCGCCCGCGAAAACGTTTATTTAAACGGTTCGGTTCTGGGCTTTTCCAAACAGGTTATGAACGAAAAAATGGACGAGATTATCGACTTTGCCGAGCTGCGTGATTTTATGGATGTGGCAATCAAAAACTTCAGCTCCGGTATGGTTGCACGACTCGGATTTTCCATTGCAACAATCACCAGGCCCGATATATTGATTGTTGATGAAATACTTGCCGTGGGCGACTTTTTATTCCAGCAGAAATGCGAACAGCGCATTGCGGATATGATGAGCGGCGGCACAACGGTAATCATCGTTTCACACTCTTTAGAGCAGATTGAAAGACTTTGTTCAAGAGTTGTGTGGCTTGAAAAGGGACAGATAAAAATGGACGGCAAAACGCAGGATGTCTGCGAACAATACAAAAACACAACAAGATAAATCTGAAAGGATTTTTTTAAAATGAAAAAATACAATATTGCGCAGTTTGGCACATTTGACCTTGAAAATTTTGGCGACCTTCTTTTCCCCAATGTGCTCGAAAAAAATCTTAAATCAAGGATAAATGTCGAAAATTTAGTGCTTTTTTCGCCCGTGGGCGGCAAAAAGCCGTTTGAAGACGTTGAAGTTTATCCCATAAAGCAGTTTGATGAGCTTAACAAAAAATATAATTTCGACGCAATTATTTTAGGCGGCGGCGATTTGCTGCGCCTTGATACAACCGTTACGGTTGAAGGCAAGTACAATTCCGACAACCCTTCGTACGACCTTTTTGTTTTGCCAAGCATTTTTGCGGACAAGTATAATATTCCGCTGATATACAACGCCCCCGGCGCGCCCTATCCCTTTGAAAATGCACAGCGCTCTCTTGTAAAGGCAATTGCAAAAAGTGCTGTATATTTCAGCGTGCGTGACGAAAAAACCGCGCAATATTTCAGAGAATATATTTCTGAAGATGAACTGCCGATTGTTATATCTCCCGACAGCATCGTGGATATAAAATCTGTATACGAAAAATCTGAGCTTGACAAACGTTTTGAAAAATTCTGCACAGATTATGCAATAACCGACAGCAGTTACATCGTTTTTCAAAATATTTCTGCCATAACCGATGAAAATCTTGATGTTTTTGCACGTGAACTTGATAAAATTTCAGTAAACAAAAAAATTGTGTTTATGCCGATAAACTATGTGCATGATGATACGCCCGTTATGCGCGCAATTTTTGATAAAATGAATACCGAAAACAAGGCGTTTGTAACAGAGCATCTCTCCCCGTTTGAGATGATAGCTTTGCTATGCCATTGCGAAGGCTACATAGGCTCAAGCCTGCACGGCGCCGTAGTGAGCATGGCTTACGGCAAAAAGGCTTGTGCGCTTAACCTTTTAAATCTTTCAAAGCTTGGCGGTATTTTTAAATATTTCGGTATTGAAAATAACCTTGTAACATCGGCAGAAAATATCAGTGATGTTTTCGAAAGCGCAGTCGTTCTTGATGATGCGTCGCTGGGCGGTCTTGTGCAAAAGGTAAGTGACCATTTTGATACATTGTGCGATGCAATTAAAGGAGAAAACGGCAAATATACTGCAAAATCGGGATTTGGTGCAGAAATTATTGATGAATATTTCTCTCTTGTTTCGCAGTATGCAAAGGACCATGCCGCTCCGAGTGTTACTGTATATTTTGATAACGGCACGGGATTTTCGGAAAGCAATACAATCCACCCGAAATGCCTTTTTGACGGCGAAGAATTTAGTCTGAGCATTGATATCCCCGCAGATGTGCGTGCTATCCGCTTTGACCCCATCGAAAGCTGCGGCTGTATTCTGCACGATTTTAAGGTTATGGGCAAGCGCACGCTTGAAATTTCAAGCAACGGTATTGATTTGGGCAGCAGTATGGTTTTTGGCGGCACCGACCCGAATATTGTGATATCAGGTTTTAACGGTTTGGATAAACTTGTTTTAAGCTTTGGCTTTATACCCTTTTACAGCGATAAGGACAACGGCGCATGGCAGGAAGTTTACAACTGCTGTGCCGATGTAAATAACGATAAAAAAGCGCTTGCCAACAAGCTTGCGCACACAACCGATTTGCTTGATGCACACAGAATTAGTCTTGCACAAAAGGAAACAGAGATTGAACTTACGCAAAAGCACCTTGCTAACGTAGAAAAAATTTTGGAGTCAACCAATCAAAGCCTTACTATCGAAAAGGTTGAGCACGCAAAAACTCAATTCAGATTGGAAGAACAACTGCGTGCAACACAGGAAGAATTGTTGGGAATATTGGAAGACGAGCGCAAACAGTTTGAAAAAGCCCGCAACGATTATGAAGCGAGAGTTTTAATGCTTAACACTGCAACTAATGAAATGAGCGCCGCTATTCGCAGCAAGGATGCACACATTGCATGGCAAAACAGTGTTCTTGATGCAACGCACAACAGCTTTTGCTGGAAATGTACCGCTCCAATAAGAGGCGTTTCAATGCTGGCAAGAAAATCCTTGCCCGGCAAGCTTTGCATTTCACTTAAGCACAACGGTGTTAAGGGTACAATCAAAAAAATCAAACAGCGTAAGGAAAATAAGCAAAAGCTTAAAGAAATGAGCGAGGATTACACCATAACCGATGCAGTGCGTGCCGAGCAGGAAAACACTGTATTCACCAAAGATATGACCTTTAGCGTACTTGTTCCGCTTTACAATACCCCTGAAGATTTTTTGACGGAAATGATCGATTCCGTACGTACTCAAACTTACAAAAAATGGCAGCTTTGCCTTGCCGATGGCAGCGACGCACAGCATGGATATGTGGAAAAAATCGTTAAGAAATATGCTAAAGAGGACAAACGTATTTGCTACAAGCGTTTGAAGAAAAACGGCGGTATTTCTGAGAATACAAATGAATGTATTAAAATGGCAACGGGCAACTACATTGCTTTGTTTGACCATGACGACTTGCTTCATCCCTGCGCACTTTTTGAGGTTGCCAAAGCAATTGAAGAGCAAAACGCAGACTTTGTTTACACCGATGAAAACAAGTTCAGAAAGATCGGTCAGGGCTTCTTCGACCCGCATTTTAAACCCGATTTTGCCATTGATAATTTAAGAGCAAACAATTACATTTGCCACTTTACAGTTTTCAAGGCTTCGCTTATTGATATTGTAGGCGGATTTAGAAAAGAATTTGACGGTTCGCAGGATCACGACCTTGTTCTGCGCCTTACTGAAAAGGCAGAAAAAATCGTGCATATCCCCAAGATTCTCTATCACTGGAGAGTCAGCGACGCTTCGGTTGCTTCCGACCCGTACGCAAAGCCCTACACCATAACGGCGGGCATTAATGCCGTTTCGGAGCACCTTGAACGCTGCGGCATAAAAGGCACGGTTGAAAGCACTACCATTCACCCAAATATCTACCGCATTAAATATGATATTATCGGCAAGCCGCTTATTTCAATACTGATACCCACTAAGGATCATATTGATGATTTGAAAAAATGTATTGATTCCATTTGCGAAAAATCAACCTACGATAATTTTGAAATTATCATTATTGAAAATAACAGTACCGAAACCGAAACCTTTAAGTATTATGAAGAGCTTAAAAATGCACACAAAAATCTTAAGGTTGTTGTGTGGGAGCACGGCTTTAACTATTCGGCAATAAACAACTTTGGTGCACAATATGCCAAGGGTGATTATATACTGCTTCTCAACAACGACGTTGAGGTTATCACTCCCGAATGGCTTGAAGAAATGCTTATGTTCGCTCAGCGCAGTGATATCGGCGCAGTTGGTTCAATGCTGTATTACCCTGATGATACCATTCAGCACGCAGGCGTAATTATGGGTCTGCTTACACTTGCAGGTCACGCCTTCCGCAATGCGCCCAGAGGCACGCCCGGATATTTCGGCAGAGCAGGCTTTGCGCAGAATTTAAGCTGCTGTACAGCTGCTTGCCTGATGATGCCTAAAAAGGTGTTTGACGAGGTGGACGGCCTTGATGAAACCTTTGAGGTTGCCTTTAATGATGTCGATTTGTGCATGAGAATAAGAGAAAAAGGTTATCTTATTGTATTTACCCCCTTCTGCGAGCTTTATCATTACGAATCTAAATCAAGAGGCTTAGAAGATACCCCTGAAAAGCAAAAGCGCTTTGCAGGCGAGGTTGAACGTTTCCAAAAGCGTTGGCGCAAAATTCTTGATGACGGCGACCCTTACTACAATCCTAATCTGACTTTGGATAGAGAAGATTTTTCTTACAGATAATTACTGAAACGGAGTGGAAACAGTGAGTACAAACAGTTTAAAACAAGATGTATTAAACGGAAAGTATAGCGAAATTTTTGCAAAGCTTTATGGCGAAAAAGCAAAAAATGCACCTTCAAGATATTGCGCGTTGGTTGACGGCTTTGCAGAGTTTTTTGGCGATACTGATGAAAATCTGCGTTTGTTTTCTGCCCCGGGCAGAACGGAAATCGGCGGAAATCATACAGACCATCAGCGTGGCAACGTGCTTGCGGCAAGCGTTGACCTTGATGTAATTGCGTGCTGCGCAAAAAACAACAGCAATCAGATACGCATAAAATCACAGGGGTTTGAATGCGATGTGATAAATCTTGATGATTTAAGCGTTTGCGATGAGGAAAAAAACACTTCAGCCGCCCTTATAAGAGGTATTGCGGCAAAATTTGCGCAAATGGGCTGCACAGTTTGCGGCTTTGATGCCTACACAACATCAAACGTGCTCAAAGGCTCCGGACTTTCTTCTTCGGCAGCATTTGAAGTGCTTGTTGGCACAATTATCAATGCAATGTTTTTTGAAAACAAGCTTACCATGCCTGAAATTGCACAAATCGGACAATATGCCGAGAATGTGTATTTCGGCAAGCCCTGCGGACTTATGGATCAGACTGCGTGTGCCGTTGGCGGACTTGTTGCAATAGACTTTTTTGACGAAAAATCACCTAAAATCCATCAGATGCAGGTTGACTTAAGCTATCTCGGTTATGCGCTTTGCATTATTGACAGTGGCGCAGACCATGTTGATCTGACCGACGATTACGCAGATATCACAAAGGAAATGAAAAGCGTTGCGCAATACTTCGGCAAGCAGGTCCTTTCAGAATGTGAAAAAGACGCGCTTTTTGCAAATGCGGCAGATATCCGCAAGCAATGCGGCGACAGAGCCTTTTTGCGTGCTGTGCATTTCTTTGCCGATAATGAACGTGTTAAACAGCAGATTGAAATTATTGAAAACGGTGCTTTTGATGATTTTCTTGTTAAGGTAAGCGAATCGGGCCGTTCTTCATTCATGTATCTGCAAAACGTATATTCGCCTAAATATCCGCAAAATCAAGCAGTTGCGTTTGTTTTGTCACTCTGTCAGGATTACCTCAAAGACAGTGGCGCATACCGTGTGCATGGCGGCGGATTTGCAGGTACCGTGCAGGCTTTTGTTCCGCTTGATTTGCTTCACGAATTTGAAAATATCATGGAAAATGCATTGGGCACAGGTATGTGTCATGTACTTAACATCCGCTCAATCGGCGGCACGGAGCTTTTGTGATGATTTATACGTTGACCTTAAATCCCTGCCTTGATTATTTTTTAAACTGCGGAGAGCTTGAATTTGGCAAAACCAACCGTGCAAAAACAGCACAGCTTCACTTTGGCGGCAAGGGCATTAACGTTACAATGGCGCTGAAGAATATGGGAATGCAATCAAAAGCGGTTGTAGCTTTAGGCGGAAAAAACGGAGATAGAATTGCCGCAGAACTTAACGAAAACGCTATTGATTATGTTAAGTTTGAAGCTGATGGTGAATCAAGAATAAACGTAAAAATCAATACGAATGATATCGAAACCGAAATCAACGCAAACGGACCCGATATCAGCTTGAATACACAGCAGGATATTATTGATTTTTTTGCAAATCTTGATGAATCTGATGCAATTATTCTTGCGGGCAGTATGCCCAAAAACTGTAATAGCGATTTTTACGCAAAAATCCTTCAAGCCGCAAAATGCAAATTAAAAATTGCAGATTGCACTAACAAGGCTTTAAAATCTGCTTTAGAGCAGGGTGTTTTTCTTGCAAAGCCCAATATTGACGAGCTTTGCGAGTTTTTTGGTGAAGACATAAAATGGAACGATATTCCTGAATATGCAAAAAAACTGTGCGATATGGGTGCACAAAATGCGCTTGTTTCCGCAGGCGATATTGGTGCTGTACTGTGCACGCAAAACGGCAAGGTTTACAAGGCGCTTGCTCCCAAAGGTGAGCTTTGCTGTGCAACCGGCGCAGGCGATACCATGCTTGCAGGCTTTGTGTATTCACAAATTTGCGGCAAAAGTGCTGAACAATCGCTTAAATTTGCAGTTGCGTCAGGCTCGGCAAAGGCTTTTTGCAACGGCTTTGCAACTATGCAAAGTATAGAAAAGCTCGTGGACAAAATCGTTATCGAGGAGGTTTTTTGAAGAATGAAGAAAAAGATTTTTATTGACAATATGCAGCCTGAAGATTGCTCATATCTTGAAGATGTTTTTGCGGAAATAGGCGTTGACAGGATTTTGTGCGACCTAAAAAACAGCTGTGTTTTGGTAGATACCGACCTTGACGACGACGAAATTGACGATGCAATTTTTGATGCAGGACTTGACTGCGAAGGCATTGTTGCCTGCCCTGAAGAGTGATTTTTTAAAATAAATAACGGCAAAACATAAAGCCTTGGAAAGAATCGACTTTCCAAGGCTTTTTTAATGTTTTATACGATTGCGTAGTAGCCTGCAGACTGTGCAGGAACTGTAATTGTTCCGTTTTCTGCGCTTATTATTCCGCCAAAGCTGTATATAGTATTGGCAGGTGTATGCTTACATTCAAAGCAAACTTCTTGGTTTGCGGGATTTAACACAACAAGAATTTTCTCTTCGCCGTTGCTTCTTAAATATGCAAACGGGTAAGAATCTTTTGGTGCATAAACAAACTCAATTTCGCCCTTACTCTGCAAAGCGCCATGTGCCTGACGGATTGCAATAAGCCGCTTAATTTCGTTAAAAAGCGAATTCTCATCAGCCATTTGTGCTTTTGCATTTGGTCTGTCGGGGCTTTCATCCAGCTTAATATACAGCTTTTCTGCAGGTGCTGTGCTGAAACCTGCGTTTACGCTGTCGTCCCACTGCATTGGCGAGCGTGAGCCTGTTCTGCCGTAGCCACCTTCAACAGAGGTTAAATTTTCGACGTATCGCATACCGATTTCATCGCCGTAATATATAAACGGCGCACCCGGCATCGAAAGTAAGAATGCAAAAGCTATTTTTAAGTTTTCGCCCTTGATATGCCTTGCAAGTCTGTCCATATCATGATTGCCCGAAGGTATACAGATAAGCCCTTTCTTTTCAGACTTTTCATAGTTTTCAAGATATTTTGCGACAAATTCCGAGATATCTCCCCTGCCGTTTTCGGCAAAATACGGGTTTTGGCAACGGAACAAATCGTTGTAATGTGATGGGCCGAAATGCAGTAAAAAATCCATGTGAAAGCCTCCAAGCAACGATTTGTCAGGCTCGCCCCACTCAGAAACCATTGCCGCCAAAGGAAATTCTCTGTCAAGAAACTCTCTTACATTTTGCCAAAGCTTAATTGTGCCCTTGCCGTCCTCATCATGCTTTACAAGCGAGCCTGCCATATCTACGCGAAAGCCATCGCAACCCATTGCAAGCCAGAAACGCATGATGTTTTTCAGTTCCTCAAGGGTTGCCTGCGGACCTTCATCATCAACTGATTGCTGCCACTTTTTATCGGGGTCGGGCTTGTAAAAACCATAATTAAGTGCAGGCTGGTGCGAAAAGAAATTTACCGCGCACGAGCCATCACGGTCTGAAATGCCCCTTATACAGCCCATTCCCTGTGGTTCTTCCCATATCGAATCCGTCCAGACATAGCGGTCGGTATATTGATTTTTCTCCGCCTTAATGGACTGCTTAAACCATTCATGCTCAACAGAAGTATGCCCCGGCACCAAATCAAGCAGAATATGCATATCACGCTTATGCACCTCATCAAAAAGGCGTTTCAAATCATCATTTGTGCCGTATCTTGATGCGGCTGTGTAATAATCCGAAACATCATAGCCTGCATCACCAAAGGGCGAAGCAAAGCATGGGTTCATCCAAATTGCATTGCAGCCAAGCTCTTTTATATAATCAAGCTTTTCGATTATGCCTTGAAAATCTCCTATGCCGTCACCGTTGGTATCATTAAAAGACTGCGGATAAATTTCGTAAAAAACTGCGTTATCAAGCCATGCAGGTTGCTTTGCACCCATAAAAAACCTCCACCAAAACAAATTACTGCTTGTGTTATTAATTATATCACACAAGCAAAATTTTAGCAACAAAAACACATAACGCCATTAAACAAAAAAACAGTACCGCATTTTTAAAACGCGGTACCGATTTGTTATTACTTTATCACTAAAACTATAAATCCGTTTGTTGCAATATAGCCTGTTGTTGCAAGCTTGCTTTCAAGACCAAGCTCGTTAAATGCGAGATTAACTGTATCATAAAGTGATTCTTCATCAACTTCTTCACCATACCAACGAATTGCAAAAATCTCGGTTTCGTCATCAACATTTTCTGTAATAGTGCTCTTGAGCTTGTCATAATCATCAGCTGTCAGCTCGTTGCTGTTGTAATATTCAAGATTTTCATCATCGCCGGAATACTCATCAACCTGATCGTCAAGTTCAAAGTTTTCGTCCTTGGTATATCCCGTAGCGGCTGCCAATTCGCTGTCAGCCTGGAAGAGAAAATAAGGAATACCCATTGTTACAGCGTTGTTTGTGCAGTCAATTTCATACCACTGATCGTTAATCTTTACCATGTTCCATGCGTGAGGCAGATTACCATCAAGATATCCTGTTGTTACAATGCACTCAACATCTGCTAAATCGCAAAGCAATCTGAATGTATAAGCGTAGGACATACACACACCCTTGCCTTCAACAAGTGTGCCATAAGCGTTAAATGCGTCTTCAAACTCGTCAGAATCAGTCTTTTTGAAATTGCTTTCTTCAGCAGCCTTCAGTGCTTCGTCATCATAAACGCAGTTGTTTACAAGATAATCATAAATGGCCTTGATTTTTTCCTCGTCGCTCATTTCATCGGTGATGTATTCTGAAATAACTTCCTGTGCCTTTGAAATGATTTCCTGCTGCTTTTGAGCAATCTCTTCCTTTTCGTAAACATAGTTTACTTTAAATATCATTGTGCTGTAATCATATTCATACGATACAACGCCCAGAATATAGGGGTTTTGATAGTAAACCTTGTTAAATACATCAACAAGATGATAAGGATCCTGCAAGGAAGGGAACGCTTCAAGCGAAATTTCGTTATTGCCTTCAATCATGTTAAGTGCAAGCCACTCTTCTTCGGCGGTGTCTGCATTTACATACACACCCTCGGGAGCGGTACTTACAGTATCACCATTTGCGTTTTCTATGTGATCTTTTGTGTTGTCTATCTGCTGATCAACAAGATTATCATTGCTGTTTGCGGGTTCGTCGGTATCCAATTCGCTCTCAGACTCATCGGCATCACTTTCCGAATTGTCGATATCACTTTCTGATTCATCAATATCGCTTTCCGAATTATCGGTATCGCTTTCTGATTCATCAATAATATCATCCTGATTGTCCTCAGGCTCAACGGGGATTATGGTTTCAACGTCGTTATCGGGTACCATGTCGATATTATCCTCGGGAGCAGCGTTTCCTGTGTCGTTGCCTTCCATGATATTAAGTGTAACGTGCTCAGCATTTTCATCATCGGGAATAACATATCCCGCAAGGGCAGTGCCTTCGATAACATAGTTGTACTGAATTACCTCATAGCCGTAAACATCAACAATGTAAGGTCCGTCGTAAATAACGTTTCTTGTTGTAATGCTGCCATCAATGTTTATAACATCAACAGTTGCGGGGAAATCTGCAGCGCTTGCATAGTTTTCAAAAAGAATGTCAGTTTCCTCTGTCATCATGTAGGGCAAAACCAAATCGCAGGTAGGAATAGCCGCACTCAGACCGCTTTCCTTGCCATCTACAACGGCGCTTACATAGTATTCGCCATTTACACAATAGTTCTGACCGCTGTTCCAATATCTTCCGTTTTCTCTGTAAACTTCTGACATTGAGCCTTTTCCTGCAAAGCCTTCAAAATAGCACTCGGTAGTTTCTCCATCCATCAAAAGATGCAAAGATGCGTTTCCGCCGTCATATCCCTGCGATGCACCATCAATTGCTTCGTTGCTCTCGCCCGTCCATACCTCACCGTTGCTAAGCTTATAAATGATATACTTTTCAGCGTTTTCAATGGGTTCCCACTCAAGCTTAAAGCAGCCTTTTGCATCAACAACGCCCTTTGCGTTGGGTGCGTTTACGTCATGTCTTACAGTAAAGGGAATAACAGTAGGATTTTCAAGCTCGCTTGCCTCCTGCGATTCCATATCGTAGTGCACAGCAATGTAATACATGGGAGCATTGCCCCAGTTGTCAATTTCCTGATATATATAGTTTTCTTCCTGATACTCAGTAGCCATTACAGGTGCCATGGGTGATACTGTAAGTGTTGAAGTGCCATCACCATTATCAACAATATCAGCGTTGTAATAAATCATGCTTGCTTCTTCGCAATCGCTGTCTGTGTGAATGCTTACCAAGTCATACAATTCAAGGCTGCTATCGTAAAAGCTGAAATTAAAATCAAATGTAAAGCTTTCGGTTTCTGATACATTGTAAAGAGGCATAACCTCGTTTTCATCGTTATATCCGTAAAACTTCTTAATTTCCTCAACTGTAACTGTCGAACCGCTGTAATTCAATGCTTCCTTAGTGCTTTCCTTGCTTTTCGTTTCTTCCTTCGGTGCGTTGGAGCATCCGCCAAGCAGCATTGAAAGTGCCATAATAAATGCGGTTGCCTTTGTAAATTTCTTCATGTCAATTCCTCCGTTAATTTGTATATGGTTTTTTGTTTTGTGTTTTGCGTTTTACACCATATACACTACGCATCTTTACAAAAGGTTGCATTTTTTTGAAAAAATTTTTTTAATTTATTTTCAGATAGATTTCTTTCATCGAAATTTCGATATATTCTTGCTGCGCTACGTTGAATTTTATTATAAGTCCGTCATCAAAAACTGCCATATAATAGATTTTGTCTTCCTCTTCGTATTCCGTCTTGTCGGTTTCCTCACAATCCGAAAACATTTCAACAAGCTCATCAATTTCATCATCATTCAGCTCATCAGCATCAGTAAACACATTTGTATCATTTACAAGAATATACGAAAGCTCATCGCCCGAAAGCATAGCTTCCATAAATTCGGCACATTCAGCCGCAGTCATATCTTCGGTGTTCCAATCATCAATTCTTATCGGCAAGCCCGAAATAGAAAGCGATTCGCCGTAATTATCCACATTGTTTTCTGATAAACTTGATGCAACGCTGTCGTTATCGCTTTCGGTTTGGCTATCATCAGGATTTAACAAAATATTTGAATTTGAAAGCAAAACAACTGCACCGGCAACAACAGCAAAGCACGCCGCCGATACTATGGGCTTTAGCATTTTAATTGCACTGCGTTTTTGTTTTGATTGTTCGTTTTCAAGAGTCTGCGTCAGGCTCTCCAAAAACTCCGCTCTTGGCTCAATTTGAGAATAAGTATTTTTATATTTTTCACGAATTTTATCCGACATATTGTTCATCCTCCGATAAAAGTTCTTTCAATTTTTCTCTTGCACGCGATAGCTGCGATTTTACCGTGCCTTCCGTCTTGCCTAAAATTTTCGCAATCTGCTTTACAGATAAATCTTCATAATAAAACAAATGAATAACCGTTCTGTATTTTTCGGGCAATCGCTTTACCGCTTCAGCCACATCGCTTATGGGTTCAGCGGTATACGACATATCCGCGGCTTCTTCAAGTGGAACGTCGTGTCTGCGGAACGCAGTTGTGGCTACGGTTTTAATCGTATTTACTGTAACCTTTAGTATCCATGCTTTTCTGTGTTCTTCATCGTTAAATATTTTTTGACTGCGTATGTATTTCAGCAAAACCTCTTGAGTTACGTCTTCGGCATCGCTTATATTCTGCAATCTTGCAAACGCAAGTCGATAAATCGTTGCAGAGTATTGTTCCACAAGCTCTGCAGCTGAAAGCTCCTTAGCGCTCAAATCCAATCCTCCCCAAAAAAACCTTTTTCATCCTGTATATAACACCGGATATCACTGAAAAAGGTTGCATATATTTTTATTTTTCTTTTATAGTTGATTATATCATTTGTCAGCACGTTTTGCAAATTGTGATATTCAGTTTTCAAGATGCCAAACAAAAAGGCTCGTACATATTACAGCAACCAAAACAGAGTGTACACTCCGTTTTGCGATTTGCTATAATATGTACGAGCCTTGTGACTCAATATGATTTATATTCACTTATGTGGGATATATTTTCTTTACGCAAAAAGTATAACACACTTTTCGGAATTAGTAAAATAGAAAATCCAAAAAAACATCATTTGTTGACAAAATTCTGTATTTGAAATATAATTAAACTGAATTGAGGGGATATATATGCTTTCGGCATTTCTTGCGTTGATTGATTCCGAACCTGACGAGAACAAATTTGAAAAGATTTATTATAAATATTCAGACATAATGTATAATGTGGCGTTTAAACAAGTTAATGACTATCATTTGGCGCAGGATGTGATTCAGGAAGCGTTAATTCGGATAGCAAAAGTGATTAATCGGTTTGATGATATTGACTCTCAGGATACAAAAGGGTTGGTATGCGTAATTACAAAATGCGCTGCGATATACATATATAATATGTCGACTTCTGATAACTCTGATAGTTTAGAAGATGGTTGTCAGGCAATCAGTATCGATGATGATTATTCTGCCGATTATATTTATGATGCATTACAACGGCTTGGCGAGAAGTATTCTTCTGTTTTATTGCTAAAAATAAAATATGAGCTTACTGATAAGGAGATCGCGGAGGTTGTGCACTTGCCATATAATACGGTAAGGGGCAGAATACAAAGAGGTAGAATTCTTTTGAAAAAGATGATTAAACAATAGTGATTTTGTCGATATCAACAAAAACATCGCAACGAATTTGTGCAAAAAGCAGAAAGTGAAAAACTTTCTGCTTTTTTTGTGCCGTTTTTGGTGTTTTCATTTAATATATAATAGAAGGCAAAAACAACGGAGGAGAGTCCGATGTACAGTTGAGTTTAAAAAACGATATTTGAAAGAATGTAAACAACTTTGGAGAAAGGACATTTTATTATGACAAAAATCAAAAAAACTTTAGCAGCAATAGTTGCCGCAACAACAATGGCTGTTAGTATGGGAAGCGTGAGTGTTAATGCAGGGTATACTTCTATGACTGGTTCGGAAAATTACGGTTCATGCTATTATATGCTTTCTGTTAACAATTGTAAAGCATATGGCTCCTTTACGAGTCATAGTGCTGTAACACGTCATTGCAAAATTCAAGTTTATCTTGCATCAAGTCAAACTTCAACACCACTTTCAGGTTCTGTCTTAGCAACAAGCTCTGATGTTGCACCTGGTGGGCACTTATTAACAGGCACTAAAGATCATAGCGGACATTCAAGCTATTACAAACATTATTACAAAGCAGTACTGTATGGTGGTGCTTATGGTTCAAATGTGCCGGTTGTCGAAACAATATATCTTAATTTGAACGAATGATATTTATGTACACTGTGGAGTGCGCCGCACTCCACAGTGTACAACCTCTTATATTTTGGTTTATAACAAAAATAATATGTAACGGATTGTTCTTATAACGCGTCTTAATATATAAAAGGCAGTCCTTGGCAAATACCTAAAAAGGAGGCAAAATCGTTTGTGAAGTACATAATTAAAAATCTTAAAAGCCTTGTTGTCAACGAAAAAATAATATTTTCACTGCTGATTGTATGCGTTATTGTTTCGACTCTTGTAATTCAATTTTCATACGGCATTTACCAGAATTATCATGTGATAATCGAACAAGGCGAATCGGAATACAGAGAAATATATATCGAATTCAACAACACTCCGGATGATTTTGTTACCGTAGATGATGTAATGGTATGTATGCGAAACTTTCCGAAAAGCCTCTACGAAAACATACTCATTTGTAGTCCGTGTCATCAGGAAAGTACATTTCGGGAAACATACGACGATGTTGGAGATGTTGTTACAGAAAGTATGTATATAGAAGAATTGGGTGAATGGGTTGACGATGTTGTTGTTGATGATCCTGCATTTGATTTTATGCTGCCCGTGAGCTTTGATGAAAACGGTGAATTTATCAATTGCAAACGTTTAAAAGCAAATGCAGAAAACTATAATACATTGGAGGGTCGTTGGTTTACCGAAGATGAGTTCAATACCGGTGCCGATGTCTGTATAGTTGGTATGAATGTTTCAACTTTACGTGTTTCCCCGTTTACTGATGAGGACGACAATGAATTATTCAATATTTCTCACAATGGCGTTGTAGAAGAAAATGCATATACAAACAGATTTGGCGATTGCTTTGAAGCAATTGGAGTATATGCTTTAGGAACTACGATTTATCCCATATACTCCGTAGACGGAAGTTACCGAATTGATTACCTATTTTTAAACACTCTTTTGCCTATCACAGGCGGACAATACGAAGACTTGAGCAGAATAATGGAAAGCGAACTGGGCGATTATGTAGATATGCCCGAAGTGGAATTTACTGAGAGCAAGCAAACATATTTATACAAAACAATACTCATTATATGTGCTCTTGTTTCAGTTGCGGCAGGAATTAATTTTATAATCTTATTTAGATTTATAATGCTGAAAAGAAAAAGAAAATTTGCAATATTTAGACTTTGCGGATGTTCATCATTTAAATGTGTTACAATGTGTCTTGCAGAATGTTTGACGCTGACCGCCCCATTATATATAGCTTCAACAATAGTTTTTGATAAGTTTATTGTCAAAATATTCAGTGACAGCTATCCGTATATGCAATCTGCCAATAGCTTAAAGATATACACCATACTTGGTTTGCTTTACATAGGAATTACCACAATTATTGCATTGTCAATGCTTATTGTAAATATATCTAAGGTATCAATTGTATCCGATAAGGAGGGCAAGTGATATGAAGAATGTAATAAGACTCTCGTTCAAAATGTTTAAGCGGAATAAAGCGCTTAATTTCTATATAATCATCCAAATGGCAGTTGTCTTTGCAATGACAATATTTATGCTGTCTTCCATCGTATCGAGATATCAGTATTACACGCCCTTTAAGGATTTGATTGAACAAGATGGTTATTTCTGCGTTTTTTCATCAGATACTATTGTTATCGGTGATTTTGTTGATGAGCCCACTGATATATCAAATGCTATGCATAATGTATCCGAGAGCGATGTGTGCGGCTCGTATTATGTTGATATTTTCGAAAAAACAGATGATGCAATAATACCTTCCATCGTGTGTGGATATGATAAAGAAATTTACAGCAGGTATACACCTAAGCTGGAAAGCGGACAATGGTTATCTGATATTTCAGCAGACGCAACAGATGCAATTCCCGTTGTGGTTTATGACGAGGAGCGTGATGTAAATACGGGTGAAATAATCACAAAACATACCATGTATTATTACCTTGACGAAGAAGGCAACGAGTGTTCCGATTTTCGCGAAGTAAGACTCAAGGTTGTCGGCGTACTATCAAATGATTCGGAAATAGTATATTACAACGGTGAGCAAAATCAGGATTGCAGGGATATATTTGCAAGTGTTGATAAAATTCTTGAAGAAAGAGCTGAAACTTCAATTTATCTTTGCAGAAGCCAAGACGCAAGGGCAAATGATATTTTTATGATGATAGACGGAGTTGGATTCATCAACACAAACGATGAAAATCTCACCGAAGAACAATACGAAAAAAACAGAAGTATTATACTTGGCGTCACCTCAAATTATGTGAGATTGAGCGATTTCAAAGAATTCAGCTTGGAATTTATATCGGCACAAGTAGACAAACTGCTTCCGATATTTGTTTGCATACTTATTCTTACAGCAGTAATAACGGCAAGTGTAAATGCAATCACGGCATATAGGGAAATCAGCAACTTTGCATTGTATTATATATGTGGAATGAAATGGAGTTCAGCCATGAAAATCAGTCTGCTGCACGCAATGCTGCAAACGCTGATCGCACTTGCTTTGGCTATAATCGGCTGTGTAATATGCAATGTATTCGGCATTATATCAAACGTGATTTTAGTCTTCCATCCGTTCCATATTTTAGTTTGCTTAGTGATGATAATCATCAATCTTCTGTTAGCATTCTGTCTGCCGTATATCATAGTAAAGGGAAACACACCCAGAGAAATTTTGAAGGAACACTAAAGGGAGGGCAAAACATGATTACCATAAAAGACGTACACAAAATCTACAACCCGAAAAAAGCCAACGAGTTTGAAGCATTAAAGGGTATTTCGCTTGAAATTAAAGACGGCGAGATGGTTGCTATAATCGGCAAATCTGGTGCAGGAAAGTCCACGCTTTTACATATTTTAGCTTGTATTGATAGTTATGAATCGGGTGAATATACAATTGACGATACACTTGTGAAGAAGCTTTCCGAGAAGCAATATGCTCAGATACGCAACGAAAAAATCGGAATGGTTATGCAGGATTTTGCCCTTGTTGATGACTTTACAGCGATTGAGAATGTGCTACTTCCTCTTGAATTTGCGAAAAAGAAAAAATCCAACAGAAAAGAGTTGGCGCTCAATGCACTCAAATCCGTTGGAATGATCGAGATGGCTAAAAAGCCTGTTAACAAGCTCTCGGGTGGACAAAAGCAACGTGTAGCGATAGCAAGAGCAATCGTCAACGAGCCGTCGGTAATCCTTGCAGACGAGCCGACGGGTGCGCTTGATACAAAAACTGCCGATGAAATTATGGGCGTTTTCAAAAAGCTCAATGAGCACGGTAAGACGATTATCATCGTAACTCACGATATGGGTGTTGCTCAGCAGTGCGATAGGGTGATTGAGATTTCTGATGGGTTGATTATTGCAAATAAAGATTGATATCACAGTATTATCAACAGTACTCTCAAATGGCTTAAAACAGCCGTTTGAGAGTTTTCTTTTTGCGTAACTCTGTATCTGTAACTCGAGGGGAATGGCTTTACACACAAAAATAAATCCTCGGAAACAGCGTATTTCCGAGGATTTTTTGTTGACTCTCTTACCCAAAATAGATAACAAGACTTTTCGTGACAAAAGAAAAATCGGACCCCACAAAGTGAAGTCCGAAAATCGGCCAGCGTTTGGCTGGTGGAGCTTGTGACAGGATTCGAACCTGCGACCATGAGCTGTATATAAAGCGGCGATTTGTATTCTTCCGAAACGGTGTAGAATAGCCGTTTTTATTATCCGAGCAATTCCTTTGCCCGTTTGTGTATCTGCTCTTCTATAAGCTTCAGGCGTTTGCTATCAAGATTATATCTTGAATGACGCTTGAAGCGGAAATCAAGCAATCTGCGAAGTCCGTCCTTGTGCTTGTTATTGAGAACCTTTTGGGCGGCACCTATAAAATCATCATACACACAGGGGACAAGCGTATCGGCATAATTGCTCAGTGCCTTATCCGAAACAAAGTCATCCCTGCCTGCAAGGTTGAATAACGAGTTACCGTGATCGAACAATGGTGCAGGAGCAGTTATCGTATTGGTGCGGTTATCGACCAGAAAGCCAAAGTTGCCAAAGTGTCTGTCTACGTTGCATATCACGGCATCAAGCACCAACATATCATCAAGTGCGTTCACATACGCCTCACCAAGCGACTCACAGTACTCCCGAACAGCTTGCATACCGCCCTTGGTGACAAGTCTGCCTACGGGAATGAAGGAATAATCCTTGCTTGTGAATAGCTCGCAGGTAGAGCACAACTCTCCCTTCCATTTTGACAATCCGTAGGAAATAGCGTTGATGCCAAGAACTTCTGCTATCTGTGCGGCGTAGAACTCCGAATACGGCTCGTTGCCCGTATTGGAAGCACCGCTTGTTCCGCCCTTGTAAAGCCTGATAACACCGTTTTCTCTGCGCCAGCACTTGGGTAGCATACCGTTGGTTGTAAACTCAGGACATGAAGCCAGCGAAGTTCTCACCGAGCTGCCGTAACCTGTGAAGGCGATTAGTCCGAGCACTCTGCTGAATCTGTTTTCATACAGATTATACTCTGCAAATCCACCCTCAAACCCTTCCTCGACTACCCAATAGCAATCGTTAAGGGACAGTCCTTTTGATACGCTGAGTATGCTCATAGGGCGGTTGAGATTGAGTCCGCATTTGCTGAGGAAGCTATGAACGTATGCACGATTTTTCGGTATCGTTCTGTGCCTCAGCCAACGTGAAACGCTGTCGCCGTCTGCGTTCATATCAAGAGGCAGTAACAACTTTTTTTCATCATTCACCCAGAGAATCTCTATCTCTGGCGAGCTTGTATCCTCGGTCGCAGTGAACCGCATAAGCGGAGTATCAAAGTGCCGCAATTCATAGGTCATTTCGCTGCCTCCTTTCGTAGTGTTGCAAATATTATAACACACTCTCTGCAAAATATCAAGTCGAGCATAACAGCGTTCATTATGCCACGATTTTCTCGGTGTTGACATCAGCTTCAAGCGTTCCGATAAAGCGATAGAAAATCTCCACCTGCTGATAAACTCTGCCGTCATCTGCCACTTCCTTGTGATGCACCACGATTTTGTCAATCAGCTCATTGAGGATTGAAGCATCAAGCTTGTCTATAACTGTGTATTTCTTGATAAGATTTACAAACTTATCAGTGGCATAATTCTGCTGTGCGAGCTCATCAATGCGACTACGCAGGCAAGGAAGCTCTGACTTGATTTCGTTCTGCTCTGACTCATACTGCGATGACATTACTTCGTATCTTTCATCAGTAACTCTGCCAAGTGCGTTGTCCTCATAAAGCTTACGGAGAATTTTTTCGATTTCATCAAGTCGAATCTGCTTTTTCTCGTACTCACTTTGTAGCTTTTTGTGTTCTTTCACAGAATCCGTTTCAAGCTTCTTTTCAAGGATTTTATGAAACTGCTTCATATTGTGTCGGTAGTTCCAGAGCACGATTCGTAAGTTTATCAGTACCAAGTTGTATACAGTGTCGTAGTTGATATAGTGAGAAGCACAGTATTCCTTACCATGTGTCTTGTACATCCAGCAGGAATATGCCCCGTGATAAGTGCCGTCCTTTCGCTTCTTCTGCGAATACGTAAGGCAGTGTCCACAATCTGCACAGTAGAGTAGTCCTGCGAATATCTGCATTTCTCCTGTCTTGGCAGGCCTATGCTTTGCGTTCATCACCTTGTGCGCTGTGTCCCAGAGTTCCTTGCTGATGATTGGCTCGTGAGTATTTTCTGTGACTATCCAATCCTCACGAGGATTTTTTACCACCTGCTTGCTTTTCATTGATTTGTTGCGGCGCTTTCCGTAAACAAGCATTCCTAAATAAACCTCGTTGTTGAGGATTGCTCTGACAGAGGTTACATGCCAGTCGAATTCTTTCCGCCAGTAATCGGACTTGAAATAATCTGGATTGTGCTGATTGAAGTAGGCAATGGGGTTCAGCACCTTTTCCGCACGGAAGATTTTCGCGATTTTGTTGTACCCAATGCCCTCCGCAGTCAGCCGGAAAATGCGTCTGACAACCTCTGCCGCAGGCTCATCCACAATCAGGTGGTGACGATCGTTCGGGTCAAGCTTGTAGCCGAACGGCGGTTTGGAACCCATGAACTGCCCTGCTTTTGCTTTGGCTTTCTTGGCAGCCTTTGTTTTCTTTGACACATCACGGGCGTACATCTCGTTCATAACATTCCGCATCGGGAACATCAGATCATCTTCATTGATTGTGGAATCATAGCGATCATCCGCCGCAATGAACCGCACATTCCGTTCTTTGAAATGCTCTACCTGCAAGCCGACTTCGACATAATTTCGACCGAATCGGGACAGGTCTTTCACAATTACAAGGTTTATTTTCTCTGCGTGGATGTCCGAGAGCATCCGCTGAAATGCCGGTCTGTTGAAGTTTGTACCGCTGTATCAATCATCACAATAAAATTCATAGCTTGTGATTTCATGGCTCTGACAGTACTGTTCCAATAAGATTTTCTGCGTTTCGATGGACACGCTGCCGCCGAAGCTGCCGTCATCCACCGAGAGTCTGCAATATAATGCTGCGTGTTTCTGCATCATCATTCTCCTTTCGGGCAGCGGACACGCATAGCCTTGCACCGACAGTATACCACATCTGTCGGCACAAAGCCAGCGTTTTTAGTTGTTACTCATTTTTTCTACCAAATCGACAAGGAATGACACGAAGCTTACAGCACAAAGTCAATTGTTTCTTCTTGAGAATCCATCTCGGACTTCTTGTTCTTTCGCTCAATCATTTCTTCATATTCATCAACGATTTCGCCAACTTCGTCAGACGATTCGAATTTTCGAAGCATAAGATTTTGCAGGCTCTGCTCAGCGTCAGTCTCACCCTCAAAAGCACTCCACACACGATAGACGACACCGTCGATATAGTTATCCTGATAACCGCCGACAACCACATCAGAATCATTCTGACACAACGGCTTTTCAAGTCCGTTTACTTTTTCTTTTGTTTTGATATCCTTAATCATAGCATTCCTCCGTTTCTATCAATACGTTAATTTTCCGTAAGGGGTTCGGGTTCTCCCCGATATTTTGCGCAGAGCGGCAAGCCGTGCGCTATGCTTGTTCTCCAAAAAGAACTTTATCGCAGGTGTGCCATACAACGCCTAAATATTCAGCGAATTTAAGCCGACGGTGCCGTCCACAACCCCGAAATTTGCAATCTGATAATTTTACAACCCCTAAACGCAACAGCCAAAAAAGCTCGAAATACGGTCGGCTTTGCCGTCCGATGTGATTGCGGCAACCCCGCCGCTTTAACTCGCAATTTCCTTGCCCCTGATTCAGACCGATTGTATTTACGTTTTTCACTCTTAAAACCACTGCAAATTACAGTGCTTTAACTTTCCGACTGCACCTCCGAAAACGCCACACAAGCGATTCCGGTGCGAACTGTGCGATAATATCAATCAGCAGAAAAGAAAAAAGCAATTTGATATCAAACAGCGCTCATGTTATTTGATGACGCTGATTCTTCTCTTTCTGAAGATAATTAAATAATAGTTACTGTAATCCTTCTATTAGTCTTATTTGTATCTCTTTGTGAACACAACCCTATCCAACTGTGAAACAGTCACAGTATCAATTCGTAATCATTTGAACGCTGATAGTGGTT
>JAZQJI010000025.1:0-150623 GCA_045541475.1 Oscillospiraceae bacterium | reverse complement strand
ACCGGTCATGTCCAGCAGCAGGACGCCATTGCAGTCAACCACAATGCCCGTGCCGATATTGCCGCCCTGATACACATGGGGAGAGCCGTTGGTGACGATCCACTCATCGGCATTGGAGAAGTATTCCGCCACGAAAAAGCCCAGTCCGCCCATTAAGATTGCCGCAAAGAGAACGACCACCAGAGAACGTCTTGCGATTCTATTCATCCTCTGCCTCCCTTCTCTTGGGCAGACGCACAGCAAAACTTGCGTTCTGCCGGGTATCCGCCGCCTTCACAAAGGCCAGCAGCCCCCAAACACCGATCATGCTGGAGCCGCCGTTGGACACAAAGGGGAAGGTCACGCCGGTCAGCGGCAGCACATCCACCGTGCCCAGCACATTCAAAATCGTCTGGGCCAGCAAGATCGCCGCCGCGGCGCAGCTGCCGATGGCATAAAAACTGCTGCGCTGAATGGCTGCGGACCGTAGGGTAAACAATCCCAAAACCAGGATGCACAGCACCGTCATCAGCGCCATCAGCAGTCCCCATTCTTCAGACAGCGTGGCAAAAACGATGTCACAATCCGCCGCAAAGACCCGCTTGAGCCATCCCTGCCCCGCTCCCAGGCCAAACAGGCCGCCGGACGCCAGGCAGATCAGTGCCCTCGTCTGCTGATAGCCTGCGCCATAGGGATCTTCCCAAATATGCCGCCAGGTCATAAACCGATTGAGGGCGTGGGGCGCGATCTTCAAGGCGATGACCCCCGCAAATCCCAACGAAGTGCAGGCCAGGGCCAATGTGCCCACGCTGCCGGAACGCATATAGGCAATGATCAAAAACGCCACAAAGAAGATCAGCGCTGTGCCCAAATCATTCATCACCGCCAGGCAGCCGCAGATCACCACGGAATACACGATCAGCAGAATCAGATTCCGCTTGTGGACGATCCGGTCCATTGTGGACGCGCCTACGAATACGAAGCAAACTTTACTCAATTCCGACGGCTGGAAAGACATCCCGCCGATAATCAGCCAGTTTTTCGCGCCGTGGTACTCCTTGCCGAAGAGCAACGTAATAATCAAAAATCCAATGCCTGCCGCGGCAGCCAGATAGCGGATCCTCTTCGCCCGCTCCAGATCCCGCAGCGACCAGCCAACCGCCAAAAACACCACCAATCCCAAATACAGGGCAATGAGCTGCTTGACCGCCTCCGCCGGGCATACCGCCGCAATGGCCGCCATGCCCATGGTGCAAAGGAAAAACGCAATGGTCTCCACCTCAAAGGAGGGTTTCCGGATCAAAATGTAAAACAGAAGCAGCAGCCATTGAGCCAGCATAATGCCGCCAAAGCCTACCAAGACGGAAACACCGTGGGCCTGGTCGCCACCCAGCAGATAACCGATGCAAATCAACACCTGCAGCACCGTCAGCAGCAAGACATTCGCCAGACTGTTCATGCCGGTGGTTGCCTTGGTGCGGAGCTTGGAGAGCTTCACTTCCTGTTTCCGGGAGATGGGCTGCAGCCGCATCTCAATGCCGCCGATATCGATCACATCGTCCATTTCCAGCGCCCGGAACTGCACCGGCCGGCCGTTTACTTTCACGCCATGTTTGGAGCCATTGTCCGCAATGCTCCAGCTACCGTCGTCATACCGGGTCAATACCGCATGATTCTTGGACACCGTGGCCAAGTCCAGCACCACATCGCTGAATTTGGACCGCCCGATCACATTTTCCCAATGGGTGATGGCTTTCCGCCCGGTGGGCAGATCCAGCCATGCCCAAATTTCAGGCTCACGCCGGAAAGTCAGCAGCGGCGCGGCGCAGCGAAACAGCAGCAGTGCCGTCAGCAACGGCGCCAAATACCGCAGGATCTGGATATAGACGCGGAGGTACGCACCGTCCGCCTGTGTAAAGATCTGAAGCAGCGCCTCCACGCCGTCACCTCCTGTCGTTTATTGTTCCAAACTTCTCAGCAGGGCGATCTCCTGCTGATATCCCGGCAGTTCATTGGGCGTCTCCAGGATCATGGGCTTGTCCTTCAGCAGCGGATGATTCACGATCCGCGCAAAGGTCTCCACACCCAGCGAGCCCCTGCCGATGCACTCATGGCGATCCTTGTGGCTGGCAAAAGGATTCTTGGAATCGTTCAGATGCAACGCTTTCAGCCGATCCAAACCAACGATCCGGTCAAATTCCGCCAGCACCCCATCCAGATCCCCCACAATGTCATAGCCGCCGTCGTAAATATGGCAGGTATCCAGACAAACGCCCACCCGGTCGCTGCCCACGGCATCGATGATGTCCTTCAGTTCCTCAAACCGGCCGCCGATCTCGCTGCCTTTGCCTGCCATGGCCTCCAGCAGCACCGTTACGGGATACCCGGGTTCCAGGGCCGCTTTCAGGGCGGCGGCGATATAGTCGATGCCGGCCTGGGTTCCCTGGCCCACATGGGAACCGGGATGGAAATTGTAGAAATTCCCCGGCAGACCCGCCATCCGCCGCAGGTCGTCCTTCAGAATCTCCGCAGCAAAGGCCCGGGCTTCCCCGTCCGCGGTGCAAAGATTCATGGTATAGCTGCCGTGGGCCACCAGAGGTCCGAAGTTTCCTTCCTGCAGGGCCCGAACGGCCGCGGCGTTATCCGCAGGATCTTCCGGTTTGGCCCGGGAGCCCCGGGGATTCCGGGTAAAAAATGCAAATGTATTGGCCCCAATGGACTGGGCCGTCCGCACCATGGCCAGATTGCCGGCCGAGGCGGACAAATGACATCCCAAGTACAGCATAGTATCCCCTCCTTTTGACCATACAATAGCACATACCATCCAAAAAAGCAAATGAACTATTTGCAAACAGCCCGCTCCATGGTATAATAAAACTCCCGTGGATGACCCACGGGAGCATTGTTCAAATGATACGGGCAGAACTGAACAGTTCCTGCCAGACCTTTTGGAATTGGCCGGCCTGCTCTGCCGGAGCAGAAACGCTGATGCAGTAGTGCCACACCCCATCGTCCAGCACCATGACCCGGCCCACCACATCGCCTCCTTCTCCGGCGGCGGTCCAGGCCGATTCGTACCGGTCCAGGCCGGCAGACGCCGTCTCCACGATGGTCAGCGCCCCTTGATCCATACCGGTGACCGTCCGCAGCGTGCCGCCGATGTTGCCCGATTCCAGGATCTCAGTGCAGACCGTGTAGCCATCACACAGATACTGCACTCCGGCATTGCTTTCCAGGATCACCGCATCTTCCGCCACATCCAGCACCAGTTCTTTCTTCTCCTGCACCACCTGTTGGAGATACTCATCCCCCACAGTTTCAAAGGTCTCTTCCGCCCCACAGCCGCTCAGCACCAGCGCCAGCGCCATGATACACACCCATTTTTTCATTGTACTGCCTCCCGAAAGGATCATATTTATGGAATTTCTTTATGCATACCTCATTGTAATCAATGCGATCGGCTGTCTGATTATGCTTGTGGATAAACGCAAGGCCATCAAAAAAGCCTGGCGCATCCCGGAAGCAACCTTAATGGGGATCGCCGCCATTGGCGGCAGTCTGGGTTGTCTGATCGGAATGTACACTTTCCGACACAAGACCAAACACCTCAAATTCGCGCTGGGGGTGCCGCTCCTTCTGATATTGCAAATCTTGCTCCTGCAAAAGATCCTGTGAGCCCCCTGTGCAGCAGCGACCTCGATGATCCTCCTCTTGCAGTTCCAGTATTGAAATCCACACGAAATGATGATACCATTAGCAAGTAGATAAACTTGAATTTGACGAGGTGAGTATACAACATGAAGATTCATAATGCACAGTATAAAATTGATGATTGCAGTATTTTGAACTACTATGAGGTCGGAACCGCAAAGAACAAATTATTACTGCTTCATGCCCAGGGGACAAACTCTTGTAGCTTCGATAATGTTGCTACAAAACTTGCAAAGTACTACCATGTGTACATGGTAGATTATTACGGACACGGAAAGAGTTCCCACAATCCAGAAAAATACAATCTGGTCAGTATCGGCAACGACATCATGGACTTTATTGAAAATGTGATTTGTGATTCTGTTGCCGTGTTGGGTCATTCGTCAGGTGGACTGATTGCAGCATACATTGCAGCACAATCTCCCAGATGCACCAAACTAATACTGGAAGACCCTCCGTTCTTCTCAAGCTGGGGCGAAAGAAGATATAATACATACAATTACATGGATTTGTCCTCTGTCTGCCATAATTTCCTTTTACAGGATGTGGAAAAGGATTTCGTCTATTATTATTTCAAGAATCAATATTGCTGGAATTTCTTTCCCGATGAATCCAGAGAAACTGTCAGAGAAAAACTGAGTGGTTTCGCATTGAAATACCGAACCAAACATCCCGACAAAAATCTGAAAGTTCTGTTTTGGCCTAAAAAGTTTTTAGAAGGCTTTAATGGCCTGCAATATTATGACCCTCATTTTGGAGAAGCCTTTTATAACGATTCGTTCAATGACTCTGTTGATTACAATGACCTTCTTTCTAAAATCAAATGCAACACTCTGTTTATGAAAGCAAAGACAACGATTGGTGAGAACGGTTTGTTGCAAGGCGCATTGTCTGATGAAGATTTGCAGAGAGTCAATACCTTGATTGAAAATATGAAAATCAAGCAATTTGATTGTGGGCACGGTATTCATACAGAAAAGGCAAGCCAGTTTGTGGAAGCAATCATTTCAATTTGACCAATTCCAATTTGTCGAACAGTTTACACACTAAACTCCCCATTCTGCTCAGAATGGGGAGTTTGCTTTTTGTGTTAGTTTGTAGTATAATAAAGAAAGTCGGACAGACCGAAAAATAAGAATATGTCGGAGAGATAAGGAGGAATTTAATCAATGAAAAAAATACATAAATTGGATTTGATTTTACTGGTTGGACTTGCACTTATAGCAATAGTAAGTGCGCTTATTGATATTTTTAATGTTGTTGTTTTTCCCGTGTATTCTTGCGCAAGTGCATTTTATGCCTCTTTTCCTTTGTGGTTTATATTGTTCATATATTCTTTGATTAAATATACAGATAAAGAAGAGGAGGAGAAACCCCAATTTGCCAAGTGGTATACGGTGTTTTTATTACCGTTTCTACATGTTGCGTTTTTAATAGTCGGCTTTATCCTCGGTATAGGGTTGAAAAACTTGTTTCAGCTATAATTTTTACATAAGATGGGGGGAGCCAGAGTCTTATGAAACTTTCGGCTGGTAGGTGTATCGCCATGCCGACAGACTCGTAAGCTAACTTTTACTGCTACACGCAAACTTTCAGTTTGTATGATTGATGAATTCCAATTTATCAAACAGTTTACACACTAAACTCCCCATTCTGCTCAGAACGGGGAGTTTGCTTTTTGTGTTAGTTTGTAGTATAATAAAGAAAATCGGACAGACCGAAAAATTAGAATTTGACTAGGTGATATTATTATGAATAAAACGTTGAAATGCAACGGTGAACTTGTGAATGTAGACGGACATAACATTCATATATATCGATTGGGAAATATAGACAACCCGAAGATTGTGCTTATGTCAGGTTCTGGGACAGTTGCTCCTGTCTATGATTTCAAAATACTTTATCAAAAGTTGTCAAATAGCTTCAGAGTAATTGTAATAGAAAAGTTCGGATACGGATATTCGGACATCTTTGATTCTCCCGCTGATATAGATACAATTGTTTCAACACAAAAGAAGGCTTTGGAAGCTGTTAGTGAAAATGGACCATATATTTTATTCCCACACTCTATGTCTGGAATAGAAGCATTAAGATGGGTGCAGATATATCCCGATGATGTGGTGGCGATAATCGGAAATGATATGTGTACACCTTTGACTTATAGCGCATGGACTGACGAAAAGGTCGAAAAGAAGATAAGGTTGATGAAGTTTGCAACAAAATATAAACTGCAGGGATTGTTATGTCCGTTAAACAATCGTTGCTTGACTAAATTCGAAATTGAGCAACACAAACTTCTGAGGAAGAGAAATGCTTTTAATATCTGCTGTATCAACGAATCTAAAGAAATCTTAAGCAATGTAAGTATTGTAGAAAATACGGGATATGTAAAATGCCCAATCTTACTGTTTTTGTCAAATGGGAAACAAACACAGGGATATTGGTCTGCGGCACAGAAAGAGTTTGCAACAATTCAAAATGCCCAGATGATTAGTTATGACTGCGGACATTATATTCACCATTATAAAAGCAATGAAATGTGTGAGGAAATAGTCAGATTTGTGAATTCATTAGAGAGATAAATAAGAATTTAGCGAACAGATTAAGCGGGGAGGTTTATATCATGCTTTTTAAAAACGGGTCCGGCTGGAAAGCTTGTTTTGATGAAAATAGCGGAAGATATTTCGGAGAATGTGGTGGCTTTCAGGATTATCGTCTGTATGAAATAACAAAAGAAATATTCGACCGTCTTGACAAAAAAATGAAAGAAAGTGAAGCGGGAGACCTTATGTACCAAGGCAGACGCATGTACATGGCTGTTGATGACCGCTGCGGACCTCCTTACACCATTGTTTTCGATGATGACTATAAAAAACTCTGCCCTTGGGCAAACGTCGTAAAAAGCGGAAAGGTCTGGACGGATGAGCTTACCGATGCAGTTGCTAAAATTTTTGAATCCGAAAAGGACAACCGCGAACTGAAAAATAAATAATAATTCTTTCAAATTCCAATTTGTCGAACAGCTTACACACTAAACTCCCCATTCTGCTCAGAACGGGGAGTTTGATTTTTGTGTGGATTTGTAGTATAATAAGCTTGGAAAATAAGAATCTGAAAGAGATGTACCCAATGGATAGTAAAGCATTTATTAAATACATATCAGCATTATTGCTGTTTGGTCTTAACGGAATAGTTGCAAGTCATATACCACTTAACAGTTACGAAATAGTGTTTCTGCGAACACTAATCGGCAGTATCCTCTTGATTGTTTTATTCTTACTTAGTAAAGGTAAGTTCCATATAAAAGAAAATAAAAAGGATACCGTCTTTATTGTTTTGTCCGGTGTTGCAATGGGAACAAGCTGGATGTTTTTATATGAAGCATACCAGCAAATAGGTGTGAGTCTATCGTCGCTCCTCTACTATTGTGGACCTGTAATTGTTATGATATTATCGCCGGTTATATTCCGGGAAAAACTTACTGCCCCTAAACTATTAGGCTTTGCAACTGTCCTTGTCGGAATTTTTCTGGTAAACGGTAATACTGTCGGCAGCAACAATACCTGGGGATTGTTTTGTGGTGCAATGTCGGCTGTGATGTATTTCTTTATGGTAACTCTCAACAAGCAATCTGAAAACATCAGTGGAATGGAAAACTCTGTTATACAGCTTGTGGTAAGTTTCCTTACAGTTGCGATATTTACGGGAATTAAGCAAGGCTTAATTATTAGTGTACCTGCAAACTCCTGGGGTTGGATTCTGATACTTGGTATTTTGAATACTGGTATCGGTTGTTATCTGTATTTTTCGCCCCTTGCAAAACTCCCTGTGCAAACGGTAGCAGTATGTGGTTATCTGGAACCATTGTCGGCAGTAGTTTTTGCAGCCCTGTTACTTGGTGAAAAAATGACCATTGTTCAGGTTGTTGGTGCTGTATGTATTATTGGTGGGGCAATGATTGGCGAGCTGATAAAATCCAAGAGAGCATAACCAAAAATTCATCAACACAAAACCACCCTCACCAATCGGCGAGGGTGTTGTCATAGCTACGGGTTTGTGGTATAATGTGATAGGTCAGACAGACCGATAAATAATAAGTTGGAGATATATTCTATGGAAGCACTATTTGCGTATGTTTACTTATGGATGCTTGGACTTACAGACGAAAAACAATATTGTGATTACCTTGATGAGTTGTTTTTAAATAGTTCGAAGGATAACTTGTTGCTTGATTTGGAATGCTGTACTGATGCAAAATCTGCATTTGAAAGGTTAAAACGGTATTTTGACTATGAAACAAGCCAATTTGATGCAGATTTATTTGGAAAGACATTGTTTTGTGGCTTAAATAAGAATTACCTTGTGACAGACATTGAGTTGTTTGTGGCGAAATGTTACGAATTGTATAACCTTCTGCCTGCTGCTGTGGAAAGATTTGAAGAACCGTTTCACACACTTTGTTACATTGATGATGTGCTTGAATTAAATGGGTTGCAGGAAACTAAGAACCGAATAGAAAAAATGCTTTCATTCTATGAATACTAAATTCCATTCTATACACATCCCACCCTCACCAATCAATCGGCGAGGGTGATTTTATGTCCAGCACAGTATTATGAGTTAATCTTCCATATCCTTCTCAACGTCGCCTTCCCAACCACATACACCTCTGTCAGCTTGTCGTCACCGAGGAAACGGAGCAGGGGAAGGTGCTTTAAGGCGTCCTCATTCTCAAAATACGGGATTTCAGTCTGCCCTGGTTCGCCTACACCACAGGATATACCGTCGCGTTTAAATTGCATAATTATCGTTGAGAATATCTGACAGCAGATTATATAAACCATCTTCTGACAGTACACCGCGCTTCAGTTCTGAAGGAAGCTCGCCGCGCTCATCGGCCTGATAGTCCAAAAGCCACAGACCATTGTCATAATAAGCGGCCAATTCATTTAGCATTGCTTGCAGTGGTGGTATGTTGCGTATGTCCAAACTTTCGCACACAGCACGGTAAATTGTATCAAAATATAGCTCCATTATTTTTATTCTTTCAATAATCGTTTCGTTTTTCTGTATCATGTTTTTTCACTCCTTATTTTAATTATAACAAATATTTGCGTGAAATTCAATAAAACAAATAGCCCGTCTTCGTAGATTGTTTTAAATCTTACTTTTATAAAACATTTCAACTTCAACTTGCTTGTGATATGTATATCTGTATAGTTGAAGAATACGCAATTTTGTGGTATAATGAGATTAAAATCAAGAATTTGACGAGGTGATTACCTATGGAAAAAATTTGGAATGAAATGTATGAAGCTGCAAAAGACGTATTGAACGAGCGAAGGATTTCGGAATATGTCACCTGTGGAGAAGTATCCGCTGCGGTCTGTTCAAAATCTGGAAAGATATACACGGGTGTATGCATAGATACTTGTTCTACACTTGGTATTTGTGCAGAAAGAAATGCTATTTTTAATATGATTACTAACGGCGAGCAAGAGATAGACAAAGTTCTTTGTATTCTGCCTGATGGCTCAAATGGTGCTCCTTGTGGCGCCTGCCGTGAACTAATGGTACAAATCATGGCGGGAACTTATCATGACATAGAAATTATGCTTGATTATTCAACAGGTCGCACCGTAAAACTTGGTGAGATTACACCAGAATGGTGGATTAAATAAATCTCAATTTATCAAACAGTTTATATATACCGGCCGCACTCACAATCGAGTGCGGCTTTTCTGAATTATATATACTCAAAATAAACAAATTAACTATTCTTTCGGTCTTGCATTACTTTCTTTGCAATATTATATTGTTGACAAATATTCAACTATCATGTATAATTATTAGTAATATTATACAACGATATAATGTCGGATTTATTTGAAAAAGAGGCGTGTTATGAATAAAAAAGCTTTTTCTGCAACACTAGCAACTTTAATGTTTGCATCTTGTTTGATGTCTGTGATACCTGAAAAGGATATCTACGCGGCTGATGATTATGATATTGAAATATCTGTTGATCTTAATGGCTATCGCAAATCTATAAGCCCGTACATTTATGGTGTAAACAGCCAATTTCGAGAGGAAGAATATTTATATGACGCAACTGCGTTCTCGGCTCGTCAAGGCGGCAATAGGTTTTCGGGATATAATTGGGAAAATAACTATTCCAATGCAGGTGCTGATTATTATCATTATTCTGATCAGTACCTGATTGATTATAATTCGGATTTGCTTAACGTTCCCGGTGCTCCTGCCATTGGTTTTGCGCAGGAAGCTGCCGAAAAGAATGTGCCGTACAAAATAACAACAATACAAATGGCTGGTTATGTTTGTGCCGACGATGACGGTGAGGTTACTGAAGAAGAGATAGCCCCTTCTTCTCGTTGGATTGAGGTTAAAGCCAAAAAAGGTTCTGATTTTTCTCTTACTCCCAATACTTCTGATGGCTATGTTTATATGGATGAATATGTGAATTATCTTGTTGAAACTCTTGGTGATTCAACCACAGCAACAGGATATCAAGCTTACAATCTCGATAACGAGCCAAGCCTGTGGAGCAGCACTCATGCAAGAATGCATCCCGACAAAGTTTCTTGCGAGGAAATTATCACCAAATCAATTGAATATTCTTCTGCAATTAAGGCAGTTGACCCTAATGCAGAAATCTTCGGTTTGGCACTTTACGGTTTTAATGCCTATAAATCGTTTAACAGTGCACCTGATTGGGCTGAACATTCCGCTGATTATGATTGGTTTCTTTCGTATTATCTTGATGAAATGAAAAAAGCTGAAGAAGAATACGGCAAACGTTTGATAGATGTTATTGATTTGCATTATTATTCCGAAGCAAAAGGTCAGTGCCGTGTAACCGAATGTGAAGATTATACCCATACCGATTGTATCGAAGCACGACTTCAATCACCACGTACATTGTACGATAGTATGTATATTGAAAACAGCTGGATAGGCGATTACCAGCAGCCGCATCTGCCGATATTCAATAATGTTAAGAAATCCATTGATACATATTATCCCGGCACCAAAATTGCCCTTACTGAATATAATTTCGGTGGCGGAAACCATATTTCAGGTGCGGTAACAACAGCTGATGCTTTGGGCGTTTTTGCTCAAAACGATGTGTATTGCGCAAATCTTTGGGCAATAAGTTCAAGCTTTGAATATCAGCTTGCCGCTATTGACCTGTATACAAATTATGATGGTAACGGATCATGTTTTGGTAATACACTTGTAGGCGCATCAACGTCAGACATTGAAAAATCAACTGCATACGCCGCTATCCAAGGAACTGACGAATCAAAACTAAATCTTGTTGTAACCAATAAAAATCTTACCGAATCACAAAACACTGTAATCAGCATTGATTCTTCTGCTATGTATAGCTCGGCTAAGGTATACTGCATTTCGGGTGATACTTGCGAAATTAAGCTTTTGCAGACGGTTGATAATATTCAGAATAACAGTTTTTCGCTTGAAATACCTGCATTGTCGGTTGTTAATATTGAAATTGTTGCTGATGAATATAACATGATAGGTGATGTAAATTCAGATATATCCATTGACACAGCGGATGTTCAGGAACTTAAAAATTATCTTCTCAGAACACCCGATGCCGCAATATCTTTTGATGAGTCCGATATGATTACCGACGGGCTTGTTAACGCAAGTGACCTTGTTGCTCTCAACAGACAGCTTATCCGCTGGAATACACCTGTCGAAACTGAAGAAATTGCAGCCTTTTGGGCGACAAAAACAGGACAATGGCGTATAAAGAATGGAATGAGCGGTAAAACAATAACCTGCGTTTTCACAGGAGATAGCGGAAACGGATTGAATCTTGGTTACGGATATTGGGATTCTGTTGCGATTAATCCCAATACGGGCAATGCCGGAATGTGGTTTAACAATTCTGATACTGCATTAGGTTTGCATAAATTTGATGAAAACGGTGAGGCACACGTAACCTTTACCGTACCTGATAACTGTTCCAGTCTTGAAATCATTCTCTTTAATTATGTGTCGTATGATGCATCAGGTACTTCAACTCAGCTTGATAAAGGTCTTGTTGGTTTGAAAAAAGTTGTTGTTAATTAATGCGGATTTATAAAACTAGGGCGTGTGAAACTATGAAACTTTTATTGAAAAAACAATTGCTATCTTTAATAATGATAACAGCTTTGGTATTTACATCATTATCAGAGTATGGCACTCTTGCTGCAAACGTTCAGGAAACGGATGGGTTGCAGCTGCAAACAATTCTTATTGATAATAACGGCAAAAACTGGACAACTTTGAGTTGGGGCGGTGTTACTATGACACCAAACACCAACTGGACAACATTAACCATTCGTGATTACTATAAAAACGGATACTTGAATTTTGATGTCATCAATAACGGAACAGGAACTGCTGATTTTAAAATTGGTCTTGTGTCAAAGCTGCATGGTGTTACTACTAATATTCAATGGACAAACCTGGATAAATACAAAAACACAATGACTGCTTCAACAGAATGGAAAAGCTATTCATTGTCTATTAAGGAACTTGTTGATGCTTATCCTGATTCGGATTTCAGCCTTGATAATTTTTGGTATGTATATATAGGCGGTGTTCCCAGCGGTACAACGCTATCTTTTCAAAATGTAACAATAACTTCAACTGATGATGAGCGTCAATATCCTATGATAAAAGTCAATCAGGTAGGTTATGTCTGCGAAGGCGAAAAAACTGCTCGTGTAAGCTATTTTGAAAAGTTTGGTTCGTTAAATAGCAAAACGTATGAAATAATTGATGCTGAAAGCAAAGAGGTTGTTATCAGTGGCACTTTAACTGATGGCGTGCTTGACGAGACCTTTTCCGGTGAAATGGTTCATATAATTAATTTTGATGAACTAACTGAACCCGGCACATATTATATACAGATTAAAAATGCCGGACTTGACGCTTCGGCGCGTTCTCCTCGTGATGTTGAAGAAAATCTTGATACCGATACGCTGACATCTGTTAAATTTACAATTGGCAATGATGTTTATGATGATTTGCTTCTTGATTTGACTAAGTATTATTATTATCAGCGTCAGGGAATTGAAATAGAAGAAGAGTACGCAGGTGATTTTGCAAGAGAAAATCTCCATCCAAATGATGTTTCTGTTGTAAGATGGTCGGATAGAAATAACCCCGATGCTGAAACCTTTGATGTTTCAGGCGGATGGTATGATGCGGGTGATTATGGCAAATATACCTCAAACAGCGCGGGCAGTATTGAAGATTTGCTGTTGGCTTATGAACTGTATCCTGAAGTGCTAAACAGCATTGATATACACATTCCCGAAACAGATCCCGATAATCCGCTTTATGTTGATGCCCCCGGTATTCTCAGCGAGATTAAATATGAGATTGATATGCTCTTTAAGCTTGAACATAGCAGTAAGGATGGCTCTTTCTATGTTGCGGCAAACTATAAAGATGACGTGATATATCTTGAAGATACACTTTATCAGTCCACCACCCATGAATCTGATGCGTCACAAAGAGATTTGCGTTCTCATCTTGCCACTGTGGATATGGCGGCTATGCTTGCACATGCGTATATCGTTTATAAGGATATACCTGTTTATGCCGATTTTGCGGAGCAATGTCTTGAAACTGCTGTCAGAGCGTGGAATTGGGCAAATGATGCTGACAACACAAAAAATATGTCAATAGGTGCGGCAAACAGAACATATACATTTACTGATGTTACACTACAACGCAATATGTACTGGGCAGCAGGTGCCTTGTATCGTGCGGCAACCGTAGCCGGAATAGACAGCAGTGAGTATGAAGCATTTATTGTTGATAATTGTGCACAGGATAACATGACTTATTGCTTTACAGCAGCTTCTATTAGTTATAATCATAATGGTCGCTCCTTCCTTGGATATTATCATTATCTTTTAAATAATAATAATCCTAATGCTGCTGTTAAAGAAGCTTTCTCAAAGTATGACAGTTGGAAAACAAGAATGTTAAGATACGACTGTTGGGGTATTGATTATCCTTCCTGGGGATTTTGGTGGGGCTCCAATAAAGTGATAGCCAATAGTGCCATGATGCTGATGATGGGCGATGCTGTGGCCGGTGTATCGGATGAAGAGCATCAAGCCACAATAAATGCAGTGGAAAATGCATTTCATTATATGCTTGGTCTGAACCCGATATCGTTCAGCTATGTTTCGGGACATGGCGAAAACAGTGTAGAAAACATATTCAGTGCAATATATTCTTCAGATGCAAAGCTTGATCCGTACAAGTGTCCGGATGGCTATTTTACAGAAGGTGCTAACAATTCCAACAATCCTCATTTGTCAAAGTTTACCGGAAAATGCTATATCGACAGCGATGGTGAGTTTACTACAAACGAGAATACAATATACGGCAATGCTGCAATGATTTATCTTACAGCGGCAATGATTGACGAAAACATACCTGATAAAGTTTTGGGTGATGTAGATGCAGATGGTGATTTTGACACTCAGGATATCTCAATGATGCAGCATTATATAAATGTAACAGGCGATGTGATTGATTGGCAGGCAGGGGATTTGAATGAAGACCGTAAGCTTGATGTTGTAGATTTGTGCCTGATGAAAAGAATGATTTGTAACTGATTTGATTTATAAAATTATTTTAATATATGTTGATTTTTGGGACTGCAAAATGGCAGTCCCTTTTGTATATCGTCACATCAAAAAGTATATATTCATTATTGATATAATGATTTTTGCATAAATATTCAAAAAAATGCAATTTATAGTTGCATTTTGTTTTGGTTTGTGGTAAAATAATATCAAATATCCTCAATTTATAGGTGCCGTTTGCTTACTTATAAATTGAATAAAGATTAATGAGGTGAAATTATGGATAGTCAAACCATACAAATCCTGATTGCGATGATCATCTATATGGCTGTGGTTATTGTAATTGGTGTTGTATTTGCCAAAAAGGCAAATCAAAACTCTGAAAACTATTTCTTAGGCGGTAGATCCTTAGGCCCTTGGGTTACCGCAATGAGCGCAGAAGCTTCGGATATGAGCGGTTGGTTGCTTATGGGATTGCCCGGCGTTGCATATTGGTGTGGTCTTGCCGATGCTGCATGGACAGCTATTGGTCTTGCTATAGGTACATATTTTAACTGGCTTATTGTTTCAAAAAGACTTCGCCGTTACAGCGTGGTTGCAAACAACTCTATCACTCTTCCCGAATTCTTCTCCAACCGTTTTCGTGAAAAAAATAAAGTAGTTATGACATTGTCTGCTGTGTTTATTCTTATATTCTTCACAGTTTACGCTTCAAGCTGCTTTGTTACCTGTGGCAAACTCTTCTCCACACTTTTCGGTACACCGTATATTGCAATGATGATTATAGGAGCAGTATTTGTTCTTCTTTATACAATTCTCGGCGGATTTTTAGCTGAAAGTGCATCTGATTTTATGCAGGCAATTGTTATGATTATTGCGCTTGCAGTTATCGTAGTCATTGGTATCGTTGAAGCAGGCGGTATGGGTGCAGTTATTGAAAATGCAGGCGAAATTCCCGGATTCTTGGAATTCTTCGGCTTGGCAACACCTTCGGTAAACGAAGCCGGTGAACAGCTTGTTGAAGCAGGCAAACCTGTTTTCTCTGAAGCATCCGATTATGGTTTCCTCAGCGTATGCTCAATGCTTGCATGGGGTCTTGGCTACTTCGGTATGCCTCAGGTTCTTCTTCGCTTTATGGCAATCCGCAAGGAAAGCGAGCTTACAAGATCAAGAAGAATTGCTATGGTATGGGTGCTTATCTCTCTTGCTGTTGCTGTATTTATCGGTATCGTCGGCAGAGTTATTGAGCCTACCGCGCACTTAACAAAAGCCGGTGCCGAAAGCATTTTCATAACCTTGGCAACAGGCTTCCTTCCCGCAATTTTAGCAGGTTTTGTAATGGCAGGCATTCTTGCAGCTACAATCAGCTCTTCAGACTCTTATCTTTTGATTGCCGCTTCTGCATTTGCTAAAAATATTTATCAGGGCGTTGCTAAAAAAGATGCAACCGACAAGCAGGTAATGCTTGTAACTCGTATAACATTGCTTGTTATCGCATTGATAGCTATCGTAATTGCTCTTGATGAAAACAGTGTTATTTTCAGCATTGTATCATTTGCATGGGCAGGATTTGGCGCTACATTTGGTCCTCTCATTATTTTCTCACTTTTCTGGAAGAGAATCAACCGTGCAGGCGCAATTGCCGGTATGGTTGGCGGTGCAGGCATGGTATTCCTTTGGAAGCTTGTTATAAGCACTTTAGGTGGTGCATTCGCAATTTACGAGCTTCTTCCTGCATTTATCTTCTCATCAATTTGCATTGTAGTAGTTTCCCTTCTTACTCCTGCTCCTTCAAAGGAGATTGAAGCTGATTTTGAAGCTGCTAAGGTATGTGTTGAAGAATAATAATTTATTGAATATTGTCATCATAACTCCCATAGATTTGCAAAATACGCAAGTCTGTGGGAGTTTGTTTTTTATGCACACTGTTTTTATATAGTCTAAGTTTGAATTTGCATAGTTGATTAGTATAGTAAAACAAAGAATCCATCGGATTAACCGATGGATTCTCTTATTTTCTGTATTGCGTAAAATCAATGCATAGATTTATGCAATTTCGTTCCAAACTGCATAGTATTTTTCAGCGTCGCTGTAATCCTGAGAATATGTTGAATAAACAGATGTGTACTTTGCAATTAGTGCTGCATCCTTTGCATCTACAACGCCGTCGCCGTTTACATCGGCAGCTTGCTGTGCAAGCTCATTTTCAGTTGCTGAAAGCAGGGGCTCAGCATCGCCTTCAACAACGTTTGCCATTTCACTTGCGTATTTCGCAACAAGCGCTGCGTCCTTTACATCAACAACATTATCGAGATTTGCGTCACCGCGCTGGGCAATCTTGTAAAGGAATTGATCGACCGCAAGACCGTTTCCGTTTGAATCGTAGATAATTCCAATAAACATATCAGAATTCTCTTGATAGCTCAGGTTAAGCTTGAGCATCTTGTTTACAGTATTAAAGAATGCGTCGATATTATCTGCATCAAACATATACTGCACGCTGAAGTGGTTTGCAGGACTACCCGAATTGTATGCATTCCAATAAAGATCATAAGGTGAAAGTTCATCATTGCCCGATTGTATAAGTGTCATATCAAGGCTGCTGTCGAATTTGTTATCAGCACTAAAGTCATCGTAATAACGACGTGCTGTAATAGTTACAAATTCTGATATATCAATGCTGTAATCATCTGAAAGGATTGTTACATCAAGATTACATTCAACATCAATATCTGTATCACCCGCTTCTGAGTAAACTAATGTAACCTCATCAAGAATTGTGTGTGTTGCATTGCAGTAATCACACTTTGCGGTTTTTGTTCCGCTTGCGTAGATAGTTGCGTTGCCATCGCTGATGTAGTTTGTAAAGCTGTGATTTGTGCAGTCAGTATGATAATCCACATACGAATCGCCGCAGCTGCATGAATATGTTGTATAGCCCATTTCCGTGCAGGTTGGTTCTACTGTAACAACAGGTACATAGTTATGATGTTGTGAGAACATAGCACTGATTGTAACATCTCCTGTTACTGTAACAATATCCAATGCAGTTTCTTCACCATCAACGCTGAAATTATCAAACTGATAATGCTCGCCGCTTAATGCATTAAGTTTAAGTTGTGCATCAGATTGAACTTTAGCGCCGTTTTCAATAATTGCGTCATCAAGAGTAACAATGATATTGCCGCCTTCGGATTGAACAATGTTTACAGTGTAGTAAACAGTTTCTTCAGATATTGGTCTGAAAGGCGTTTGCATTTCTCTTAAGTCGAGTGTTGCGTCAATACCTTCAAGTGTAACAACAACACCTTGTGCCATAACAGCGTATGATGCAATTGCTTCTGATTCTGCATTGGTAAGAAGCTGTGAAATCTGATTTTTGAGAATATCAATATCAACTTCATAGCCTTCAGCGCTTTCAAAGGTTACCATTACTGTACCATTTTCTGCAGAAATTACTGCAAAAGTACCTTCTTCAGCATTTTCATCGAATGAACTTGCACCGTCTGCAACAAAGTCAATGCTGAGATAACCCATTATTCTTTCTTCGTATACAGGATCTTTGGGCTCTTCAGTATCAGTTGAATCATCGGGGTTTGTTGATTCATCAGTATCAGTTGAACCATCAGGATTTGTAGGTTCATCAGTTTCCGTTGAATCTTCAGGATTTGTAGGTTCATCAGTATCTGTTGAATCTTCCGGATTTGTAGGCTCATCAGTATCTGTTGAATCATCAGGATTGGATGGTTCATCAGTATCAGTTGAACCATCAGGATTTGTAGGCTCATCAGTATCTGTGTTATCTTTGTCAGATATCTCAACCATTTCAGTGAAGCTATTAGGAACAATTACATTGTAAGAGTTAACAGCTTCAAAACCAACATTGATTTCAGTATCCTGTAAAATCTCTTCAAGTGTTCCAATAAATGTGTTGGTAGTTTCATCGTAGGTAAATGAAATATCATTACCGTTTGCTGTTAAAACTTTAGGAATGTAGTTTTCATCAGGTGTAAGTGTGAATATTACATCAGCACCAGCCTTAACGGTATCGTTGCCGGTAAGCGCACCTTCAATTGTTTCGTCACCTACGGTAAGGCTGTACTTAGCAGATATACTGCCGTTTTCAACGTCAACGGGGTAGGTGAGTTGATATGTATCAGTTCTGCGGAATTTAGCGATTACTGTAACATCGCCTCTGATATCTTCAAGAGTAAGAGAATTTCCGTTTTCTGAATACTCAGTACCTTCAACTGTCCAGCTGTATAGATATGATCCGCTGTCGCTAAGTGCTGTCAAAACAATATAGTCGCCATCAGTTACTGTGATTTCGTCAAAAGAAGCCATTGGTATTATGTGAGAATCAAATACAACGGAGCCGCCGCCGTTCTGATAGCTGTTTGTATATATTGTAACAGTATGGTAGGGGATAGGTGCAAATTCGGGAGTAACAGTTACATCTCCCATGCCGGGAATTATTGCGCAAGAGTTACCTCTTGTTTCGGTAACGCTGCCGCTCCAGCCTGCAAAAGTATATCCGTAATCAGCCGTAGGCTCAAGAATGAGTGTATCTACTGAAGTAATGTGGAATACATTGCCTGTCAACTCTTCGCCGTTAAGCAAAACCTTTACGCTGCCGCCTTGCGCTGAGTTAAGTGTAATAACTCTTTCTGAGGGGGCAAATTCTACTCTTACATTGATATCTTCTGTAATATTTTCAATTGTAAGTGTTTCTTCGGTTGTTTCCTGAAGTACATCATTAATGTACCACGCTGTAACATTGCAGAAATAATCGGGAATTGCAGTAAATGTAACGGTGCTTTCCTCAAGAATTTCTGTATTGGTATTAATCTGTTCATCGTTTACTTGTGCCGAAATATTGCCATAGCTGCCCGAATTGAAAGATACCTTTACTTTGCCGATAGTGTAAAATTCGGCAGATATATCGTAGTAACCGCCTTTTTGTGTTGTAAATGTAAGTGTGCCTTTTGCGATATCGACAATAAAGCTATCATTGTCAGTAATGCTCTTTCCGTTTACAAACCATTCTTTCAGATCGTAACCTGAATTTGCATCGGATGTTACAACAACTGTTGTGCCAATAGGAAGATAGCTGCCTGTAATTTTGTTTCCATCAACCTTAATGCTGATTGTTCCCATTGAGGTGTCGCTAATGTCTGCGCCGACCCATACATCGCTTGATAAGCATATTTCAATAGTTTTGCTCAATGTCGATCCGTCAGCATTGGTGTATGTTGCTGTTAGCTTCATTTTGCCGTTTGTTCCGGTTTCGTTGGGCGAAACGGTAAGTTCACCGGTTGCACTGTTAATTGTAGTAGCTTTAAGCTTATTGCCCCAAAGGCTCCAAATTACGTTGTCGTACTCTGTAGAACCATCGTCCGTGGCAATGCAAGCATTAAAGTCCCATGTTTTTGCAACAGCATTTTCCGTTGTGTGATGCAGCGTGTAACTGTCATCACCCGAAGGTGATTCGTCAACACAAGTAATATTAATATCAGTTGCCTTTGCAATTACATTTACAGTTGCAATTACATAGCCGATTTCCTTTGTCATCGCTTCGTCAGCATAGCTCTTAACAGTTACAGTTATATTGCTGCCAATAGCTTCGTCATCAGCTATTGAAAGAATTGCGTTTGAGCCGTTTGACGTAAGTGTGGTGTTTTCTGAAACGTTGCCTTCAAGAATCCATTCGTATGCCATAGGATCTGTGCCGCTATAATCAGTTTCAAAAGTAATGCTTTCGCCTCTGCCGATTTTTGGCTCAATGGGCAACATGTTAAGCGAACCACTGATTCTTGTGGTATCGGTTATTGTAAGGGTAATATCGCTGTAATAAAAGCTTGTGTCGTTTATATCATCGTCATAGTAGAATATTCTGACAGTATATGTGCCAAGCTCAAGATTGTTAAGAGTTGCATAACTGATTGCAAGCTCGTTAGCAGCGTAAATCTCTTCGCTGCGCGTCCAGGTGTAGTCAGTATTCATTATCAATTCGGTTTCGTTGCCGTTACCGTCGATAAGTACAATGCGACCTGTTGCATCATCTGTTCCTGTGGCAATACGGTCAAACGGTCTTATTGTGCCTTCTTCAATAGGCTCGGTAATTTCAACTAATGCATCTTCCAATCCAAGAATATTATCAAATCCGTTTGATTTATCAAATCTAATCTCTTCAGGATTAAGCTTTGCATCAGTAGAGAAAAGCGAAACCTGAAGGTATCCGTTGCCATACGTTGAAAGATTTGCGCTATCCTGAACCGTTGAACTTGCCGAGTTGCTGCCTAAATTAATCTGCCAACCCATGCCGTATGGTAGTTCATTTCCATTTGCATCAGTGTAAGTTATGCTGATATTCTGATTGTTCTGTGCTATTTGGCTGTTGCCGTAAAGCTCAAAATTCTTGATGTTGTTCAATGCAAATTTTAGCGTCGGGCTTGTTGAAGAAATAGGATAGTTATAGTCAGAAACAAGAAGTGTAGCATCGCTGTTCACGCCGTGAAGCATAAGATCAGTGCCTGCATCGCTGTTGAGGTCACCAAGTGTAATTTTACCTGTAACTGTGTTATCGCCGTTGAGCCATACAGGTGTTTCTGCTATGTTCAGATAATTCAGCGTAACATTATCAAGTGTCAGCGAGTTTGTATAAGATGCAGATGTATCAATCGTTTTTTCGCCTGTGTAGTTTCCGCTGATTGTATAGTCATACTTCTCAGCATCAGAAAGCCTGATCTCTGTGAGAGCAAAGCTTGTAGATACAGGTGTTTCGGGAGTTGTAGTTACATCTGTTTGTGTATTATCTTCAACCTCACTATCAAATGTATAAGTATATTTGCCGAGCGTAAGACCATAAGAAGGATCATATTTTGCAACAAAATTGTATTTTGGATCCTCTTCAAATGTATCTATTGTACTTTGTGTTGAAGAATTGACCATAATAAATTCAAGCGAATTGTTGGTGTCGTCTGTGTAGTAGTAACCGTATGCGTTTCTATCCATATTTATTGTGGAAGAATATACCTTATCGTTTACAACTACTGATAACGTCATATTATCCCAATCAGAAGAAATTGGCATAATTCTTATCTGGCGGTACTCATCAATATATTTATCCTCGCACACAGTAGTTCTCCATCCAAAGATGTAGTTGGTCGTAGCAAACAAATCATAGTTGTAGCTTGAATACTGTGATTTTGTAACGGGATTAACATATTTTGAATTGCCGTATTCATCAATGTAGGTAACGCTGTATCCAACGGGATAAGCAATCTTCCATTTGTTATTATAGAATGAAGAACCGTAGATAATACCGCCGTTGGTTGCGCTTAACTCTGTAATACCGCCATAATTATGTATATCGCCGTATAATGTGCGTAAAGCGTAATAGCTTCCGCTTATAGCTAAATCTCCGCTGTAAACAATAAGATCATTGTATAAATAAACACCGCGATAAGCACCGTTTATACGCACAATGGGATTGTCAGTCATTTCTTCTGAACCGATAGTGATATTATGTGCGTAAACTGCGTAGCTGCAATCATCGCATGCATCAATATCAAGTGTAGCTGTGCCCTTTACATTAAGGGTTACAACATAAATCATGTAAGAAGATGCATCACCGTTGCAACCTTCTATATTTACAATACTTCTGCCCGTAATATTTAAAGCGTAGTTTGTTATTATTTCGTACTGAGCAATATTGCTGCCCTTTAGGGTGATGCTGCCGTTTCCGCGTATCGTAAGATTTCCGTCAAGAGCAGAAATGCTTGATGAAGCAGCGCTGTGATTTAAAACGTTTGCTCCGTTAAGAGTTATTACGGTATCAGCACCGTATGCATATATCAATGCATTGCGGTTTGTACTGCTGTTAAGCACAAAATCGTCAAGTGTAAGGCTTTCTGCCTCAAGAGAAATGGTAAGCTGCGAAGCTACGTTAACATCATTTGTGCCGCTTACTGTCAAATTTGATTTTTGCAGAACAAGCACTTGTTCTGCTGCATCGTAATACCAGCCGTTACCCTTGAGAGCAGAAACATCGGTGCCGTTTACTGAAACTCCCACTTCACAGAAAGAAACAGTAATGCTGTGGTTTTCTACAATATTCTTAATTGTATAGATTCTGTCTGCACCATTACCAGTGTAGGTATAATTTCCACCGTTTTCTTCGGGCACAAATGTCATGCCGTTTGCATAAACGCTTTCAAGCAACGATAATCCTGCACCACTGAGTTTAAACGAGAAGCTTGCCCCGGAAGCAACGCTTGATACGCAGTTGTATTCGGAAAGAGTGAGGAAATTCTGGTCATCACTTATTGTGGGCCACGAAATAATATTATATGAAGTTGCCGCAAAGATGGGGGTTAATACAAAATCTTCAGTTACATCGGGAATAACGTAACGCAGTGACGTAGCCTTAACTTCTTGCTGTGGGCTGTTTGTGGGAAGAATGTTCCAGTAAGTAACTGTCCAGCCTGTTTTAGGTGTAATTAATACATCAAAATCATCACCGTCATGAATATATATTTCATCATCAATCTGGTAAGATCCTTCGGGAAGAGTAAATGAATATGTACCCTTTTCACTGATATCAGCTGTTGATACCTTGTGTACATCCTTTTCGGTTAGGAATACTGTAAGCGTATCATCAGCGTCAAGTGCATCAAAAGTAAACGCTTCATCAGTAGAATATATAACAACTTCATCATTTACAGGTACAAAATATCCTGTTGCAGTTGCAACAAAGTAATATATTACGTTAACGCCATTGTTGTTTGTTGCACTATACCAATAAGCATTACCTTCGGTTACATCGCCGTAGGCTTGTGCCTCGGTTGCAAGATTGTTCTTTTCGGTAGTAGCCTTAATAACTGTAGAATTAGACGTCCAACCCTTATGCAGATAATATGAAGGATAGCTGATTTCTGCACTGATACTGCTTCCTCCGGGTATATCTTCAATCGTATATTCAGTATCTTCTGAATCATAAGTAAATGTGCCTGAAATCTCATCGTTGATGTAATAGCTGATTTGAGCATCAATCGGCTGATCTGAATAAGATGTTACGTCAAATTTAAGTGTAAGGTCGTATACATCCTGAATTGTATTACCATAAACCGTCGTATTTTCTTCAAGGGTGAATGTGTAACTGCCGTTTTCATAATCAGCAGAGCCTTGGCTTCCATCGCTTACATAGTTGTAATCATCGTTCCAACGATATCCTGCCTTGGGCTCAACAGTAATCTCGGTACCACCCTTTAACTGTGTGCCGTTTGCGATATAAACAGTTTCGGCGCCTGTTGTACCTGCTTGATATTCACTGTACCAAGCAGTAAGACCGTTTGAGCCGCTTTCATCAATATAATCGAAGGTGAAATAATCGCGTTCAAATACAGCGTAAAGCGAGCAGCTAACCGTAGGCATAAGCAAGGTGAAAGTGCTTTGTGATAATCCACTGTCGGTATCATCGTAAGCTGTGCCACTGCCCGATTCGGTATAGCGCCATTCTTTAAAGTGGTAGCCTTCCTTTGCTTGTGCTGTAAACGTCATGTACGCATTGGGAAGAATAATGCTTCCGCTTGTAAGATTTTCATCGCTGCAAGTAATAGTACCGCCGTTTTCATATCCCGCTGTACCAAACGTTAATGCATTTTTCTTTACATCGAATTGTACTTCAATTGTAGTTTCTTCGTTAAGCATGATGTAGGAGATTGTAGAATCTGTTGTGGATTGCTTAACACCGTTGATATACCATGCATAAATAGCGTATCCTTCGTCAGGTACTGCTGTGAAAACAAGGCGTGTGCCGGTTGCTTGTTTTTGCACCAAAGTATCGGTCTGTCCGATAGCTGTACGTGTTGAAGCATAATCGGGCGAAATAGCGTACAACGCGCCTACATCCTTGCCTTCAAAGCTTCTTACACCAAGATTAACATCGTTTGCGCCGCCAAGTACTGCAACAGAGCCGTCTATAATTGTTACATCATAGTTTGTCATTGCAATTGCAAGACGACCATGAGATGTATATGCGCCGCACAGCTTGCTTACATCACTTGCAGAAAGGCTTGTGTTTGCTGTGTTTCTGTAAGTAATATTCATAACATGGTTTGCAACGTTACTGATAAGTGCACCGTTTTCGATATCGCAATCAGCCCATGTTCCTGAAATTACATTCCATGCAGATGCTGCGTAACTTGATGCAAGATTTTCGCCTTCGTTGATTTTAAGCGAGGGCAGCTGTACTGTTATGGGACGCTTTTTAACGGTAATCATGGTGTGACCGGTCAGTGATTCTACACCCTTTGTCAGAGTTGTAACGATAATATAATTGCCCGCAGGAATATTCTCTGCAATTCTGTATTTACCGCCGTCGCCTGTGTATGAAATATAGTTTTCACTGATATCATAAATCGCACGTCCATCAAGGAAATGAACTGTTGAACTGTATTCTGCAGTAAAATAGTAATTCAAGCCGTCATCAATATAGCAATATTTGGAGCCTGCGGAAACTGTATCACCGTCATTAATTACTGTTGAGTATCCGCTTGTTCTTGCGTTCATAACAGTTGCAGGTTTGAGATAATAAGTTTCTGCGGCGATTTCTTCTGTATTGGTAACACCGTTTACATTTGTTACGCTACGGGATATTATCTGAGTACCTTCACCGTAGTATATAGAATCTACCGCATCTACAGCAAGACCGTTGCTGCGCTGTGAAAGGAATAAAGTTTCAGCATTGCAAGATTTAAATATGTATGATCCGCTGTAATATGCTTTTACAGTATACAAGCCTTCCGGCAAGGTGTAGTCAACAGTTTTTTCGGCAACACCTTGGCTGTTAAGATTTGCTGTAACTGTATAATCTCTGCCCGATGAGTTGTGAGTAAGCGTAAAGTTTACTGTGCCGGAAGGTATTGAAGCACTGTCTGAATGTGCATTGCGTACCTTAGCAAAGAAATACACGCCACCGCCTGCTACATCTTGTACATAAACTTCGTCTTCGTCGATATAAGAAACACGCTTTGAATGGTTAAGCGTAACACTGTCTGTATAAGCAGATATTGCCGTTGCGTCTGCTTGTGTAAGAACATTTACAAGGCAGCGGTATTCGCCGCTTGTATCAACGCCTGCATTGGCAAAAGTCAGAGTTTTTGAGGTTTCGCCAATCATGTTAACCCATGCGCCTTTTTCCATTTTCTGCCACTGATACTGAACAGTTGTATAGTATCCTGAAATATTTTCACCATCAGGGCCTGTTGCGTTAACGGTCAGGTAAGAATTTTTATCAGGATATATCTGAAGAAAGCCGTCATTTTCTCCGTCAGACTCGCTTATGGGGATAAGCGGGTTACCGTTTGCTGCCTTTGTGCGTACAGTTACCAGCTCTGAAGGGGACGAGAGAGGAGGAGTTTTGCTAATTCGCTCTACCTGAATAGCATATTCATACTCAGTATAAGGTGCAAGATTAAGATCTTCAAAATAGTATTCTTTATATTGTTTGCCGTTATCATCATATTTTAAGTTATAACCATAGGCGTAAGTGCCTGTGCTGTTGCTGATTTCAGTATAAGGTTCGCAACCAACAGGGATTTCAGGGATTTCCTGAAGTCCGCCGCCTACGGGAAAATCGTAATACTTATGAATGATAAAGCTGCTGAATGTATTGTCGTAAGTCCATGTAAGAACATTGGTATCGCTTGTTGAACGCTCGTAATCCTGCTGAAAATCTTCAGGAAGCTCTGGCGGCTCGGTTACATCACCAACAACATAACTTACAACCGGTATGCTTGTGCCGTCACTGAATTTATAGTTGTAAGCGAAAAGTTTCCAGTTATAATAATATCCGTATTGCTGGAATTCAAGCGGCATATTTGTAACAGTGCCCGAAAAACTGGTTCCTTCAAGATTGATGTGTGACCAACCACCTGTTGGATTGAGCGAGAACTGAATACCGCCCATAAATTCGCCTTCGGATTGTACAAAGTCACTTTGCGTACCAAGACCAAGACCGAATTGGAAGTCCCACGCAGCGCCCATGTTGTAGGCTTCTGTAACTTCTTCTGTTACGGTAATTTCTTGAGTAATTGCGCCGTTACCAAAGCTAACGCCTGCGGGATCGTCGTTCCATTCGGCAATAACATCATAACCGCTTGTAGATGTAGGGTAAGATGAGGGATCGCCAGGGGTTGATTCGATTGCCACTCCTGAAATCTGCGGCAAAATGTCATAGTTGCCCTGAATTGATTCGTAATAATCAAGGGTAAGTATCTGATAACAAGGTGTAAATGTGTTTGTTATGGTATCAAAAGTTTCGATATAACCGCCGTTGCCGTCAGGTGTGGAAATTTTATAAACATAATTTTCGGTAGGAATTGAGAAAAATGCAACAGCATCTTCATTTTGGCTTGTTTCAAAAGTCAGTGTGTATTCAGTTGTTTTGGTTGTTTCCTTTTCCCATTCCATTGTGTAGTTTACACTGGTTTCCAATTCGAAACCAACTGCTGCAAACTTTTTGCCAACAGATACAAACGCACCTACTTCAAGGTCAACGGCAACTAAATCGCCATTGCCTTCGCCGTTGATTCTGCTGTATGAAGTGGTATTTTGCCATGCGTAATCATATCCTGCAACTCTGTCTACATCTTCAAAGTAGGGGGCAGCCGCAAGAATTGCAAGCACTTTTGGGTCGGAGTAAGTAAGGTAATGTACACCCGTATATTCAATAATTACAGTGTCCATATCTATATCAACCATTGCTATCGAAACAAAATCTGCGTCACTACCGTATTCATTCTGTTCGCTTGTTTCGTTATATGTCAATATACCTTTGTTAGCCGTTATTGTATTTGCATTGATAAGTGTTCCGCTGTTGTTGCTGCCAAGCGTCATGTAGCCGGCTGCTCTTTTGTCATATACAGTTTCACCGCTTGTGTAATATGAAGAGTGTGAGAACATGTATCCCGATGCAAGCGTACTGAAGCCGTCGCCGTTTATGTCAGCGGATACGGCACCATATTCAACATAGTTTTCGTGCGCTAAGGCATTTTCTGAATTTTCAGGATAACTTGCGCCCCAAAGTTTGCTAAGCGTATTCTGTCCGTCGTATGATTCGTCATCAAGTGACATTTTAAGTGTCATCTGACCTTCAGTGTATTCATACAAACAGCTGTCAAGGTAAAGATATGTATAATCGGAACCCTGTGACTTGAATGCAGCAGCATTTGTTCTCATTAACGGCTGTGAGAAATACTTGTCGTCAAAGCCGTTGCCTGATTGCCATGCTGTAAATTCTTCATCGTCTGTGGATTCACTGACGTATTCGCCATCAATTGACTTGTGTAAGCCACTGTAATTTATAACAATACCAAGTGCAGAATCGTATGTATATGTGATGATGGTTCGTTCTGTGTTGCCATGTGTTGAGTTTGTAACAACATTATTCTGCGCACTGAAAAGATAGTTCTCAGCGTCAGAGAGAGGCTGACCTGTTGCAATCAATTCAGCGTAACCATCGTTATCAAGATCGCCCGTTGTTAAGGAAACGCGGACCTGTTCTCCAAGAGTATCTTCAGCAAGATTTAGTGGAGTTGATGATTGGAGCATATTCGCTCTGTCACCCCACAGGATTATTGCAGAGCTCTTGTTTGTCTGTTGAGTTGTACCGTTAGAGTCCCCGGGTGAAAAACGACCGCTGGATATACCAAGATCATCTATGCCATCGCGGTTGATATCGGTTGATACGAGCGATACCATGTTGGGTATCTGATTAGCTGTATTGCTTATAACATGGCTCCAGGTACGGCTCCACTGGCTGATATCAAGCCAACTTGTGTCACTTGATTCTGATGTTTTTTGGTATTTGAAAATATCAACACGGCAATTGCCGTCATCAGCTACATAAGCGGCAATTTCACTTGTTCCGTCACCGTCGTAGTCACCCGCAGTAATTTGAAGCAGATTTTGCCATGCGTAGTCGTATCTTGAATAAACAGTACCACCTTTAGTTGTAACCTGCGCTGGATTAAAATTGCCGATTAATTTAAGATCGCTGAAGGTGTTTGTTTTGCCATCGTAAACACAAAGATATAAATCGGATTTAGTCTTCCAAGTATTGTATTGAATTTCTTTATATCCTATATAAGCCACTTCGCCGGCAAGACCGTCACCGTCAAAGTCGCCTGATGCTACTGCACTCAATACAAGTCCGTTGCCGGTGCTGCTAGGTGCACCATTTACAGATTCTGCTGTAAGTTCGTTGTTGTTTTTGCCAAAAGTTTTAGTGCCGTTAGCAGAGTTAACGATTATTTCAAACACTTGATTTCCCGTAATTTTATTGCGCCCGTATGGATTGTCAACAGTCTGAGCGTCATAACCCTCAGGAATTTCCGAAGTATCAAATCCAAGTGCGGAAAAAACATCTGCATCCTGACCTTCGAAAGTACCGTTTATGTTGCTGGCAGCTTCAGCCTGCGGAAACGTCATCAAAGGGATGACATCTGCAACCATAGTCAAAGCAAGAATAAAGCTTGTTATTCTTTTTAGATTTGATTTTTTCATATGCTTTTCTCCTTTTATGTATTGTAATACTTGGTTAGTATGACTTCTTCAAGATTATTGGAATTAATCGTATCTACATATACTGCAAATTCTTTAAGTATTCTGTGTCCAAGCGCAGTATAATCCATGTTGAGGACCTTCTGTATTTTCATTTTTCTGAATGATTCGGGCACCTGATAAAGCAGTAATATGCTGTTTAAAGCAGCGCTTATTCTGTTTTCAAGCGAATCACTGTCGTCATCAGCATTCATCAACGTTATCATTTCTATGCCCAGTACGATATCGTTTATACGTTTGAATTGCTCATGTGTCCAATCGGTACAAAACCTGCCTACAACGGTTTTGGCACGTTCAACATCGTTGTTGCTGATGATTTTAAATGTCATTGGAAGAGTGTATGATGATAAATAAAAATCCTTAGCAATTTTATTTTCTCTGCAGATTGATGCCATAGCTGCAAGCTCAAGACATATTGCCAGAAGCGGTGACTCTCCCTTTTCTGGTGCATCATTTATAATTTTCCATTGAAAATCACAAAGTTCTTCAACAAGTACCGCCAGTAAATGTTCCTTAGTAGGAAAGTGGAAGGTAAGCTGACCGTTGCTTATATCTAAAGCTTTGCATATCATGCTATTGCTTGTGTTGGTAAAGCCGTGTTCAAGATAAAGCTTTGTACCTGTTTGTATAATCATTTGTTTGGTCGGCTGCCTTCGGTACCTTATTCCCATCATAATCACTTCCTTTTATTTTTTTATTAAACGGCCAAATGGCAATTTTTATTATATTATATATTTTATGTTAATATTTGTCAATAGCTTGCAAGCTAATTTTTTGAAGTTTTTTTAGGCATTATGACATATTAAGGCTTTATAGTGAATTGCTGAAATACTAAACGATACGGTATATATTATCCTATAGAAAGTATAAAAATAATAATGCTCCCCGGAAGTTGTTCTTCCGAGGAGCATTTTGGTTATTTTATTGTTTTTTTATATTTTGCATTAAGTTGTATAATTCTTCTTTCTTTGTGTCATGACAGCCAACTTGCGAAAGAATCAGCTCAATTGTATCCTGGGCAGTGTACTCGTAGCTTGTAAGCATTGCGGACCAAAGAAAACCTTCGTTTTTGAAAAAGTCGGATACGCAATTGCGAAGTAATTCGTTTTCCATAATGATTTTAACGCTTGTTTTTGCACCGTATGAATAAGGCGATTCAACATCTGCATAAACCTCACAGCTTGCTTGCTGATCTTCGGCAGAGAATGCAGCTGAAACTATATATCGGCCTTCTTCCATTGTCCATTCATGCAAATTAGGATCATAGCTTTCAAATGCATGACGGTCAAGCGTGAAAGATATTTCTTTACATTCGCCTGCTTTTAAAAACACCTTTTTAAAAGCTTTAAGTTCTCGCACAGGTTTTGTAAGCGTACTTAAAACATCGCTTATATAGATTTGTACAACCGTTTTTCCATCGTATTTTCCTGTGTTGGCAACTGTTGCTTTTACAGTAACAGAATCAGTAAATACTTCATTATCCGCATTAATCGATTTTATTGAAAACTGCGTATATGATAATCCGTGACCGAAAGAGTACAGTGGCTTGATTTTGCGTGCATCATACCAACGATAGCCGACAAAAATACCTTCGCCGTAATATACCTGCATACCGTCACCGGGGAAATTAAGATGTGTCGGCATATCTTCAAGGCGTTTTGGCCATGATAGCGGCAGCTTTCCTGAAGGATTAACTTTACCGCACAGAATATCTGCAAGTGCTGCGGCACCTTGCATACCCGGTAAAAATGTGCAGATTATAGCATCAAAATCATTTTCAATTCCGTTTAATGCAACAGGTCCGCTTACATTAAGAACGAGTATTTTTTTCATTGTTTTAATATCGGGCTGCTTTAAAAGTTTATCAATCTCTTGTGTGATATCAGCAGATAGAGATATATCGGCTCTGTCATTTCCTTCTTGTCCCGGTAAATGAGCAACGTAGATAAGAGTATTGCTATTATCATTCGTATAACTCAGCGATACGTTTTCAAAGCGGTTTGTAAGAGCTTTATAGAATGACACATTGCGGTTTGTGTGTATACCCGCACTGCCTTCGCCACAGGTAAGCAAGTATTCTGCGTGTTTGCCAAATAATGCTATATCCGAATTAGCATCAAGCGGAAGAACATCATTATCATTTTTCAAAAGTACAATACCTTCGGCGGCGGCGCTGTAAGCAGCTGTGTCGGTTAGTTCAAGCGATATTTCTCCGTTTGATTTTTTTCCGTATTGTTTTGCAAATTTTGCAATGCGATTAGCAGATAAAGCTAAGGCCTCTGCAGAAAGTGAACCGTCTTCTAAAGCGGCAGCGAGTGTATCGGGAGCAATCGGACCCGGCATGGCAAGGTCGTTGCCGGCATTTACGGCAGCTGCAGGATGATAAACTGCACCCCAATCGGACATGACAATACTGTCAAACCCCCAAGTGTCGCGCAGAATATCGCATAAAAGTTCACGATTTTCAGTGCAGGGAACACCGTTGATTTGGTTATACGCACTCATTACCGTAGCAACGCCTGCTTCTACGCACGCCTTGAATCCCGGATAGTAAAGTTCGTGCAAAGCTCGCTCTGGAATATGCTCGTTAATGTTCAATCTGTTTGTTTCCTGGTGATTAGCGGCGAAATGCTTTACATTGGCGGCAACCCCTTGTGATTGCACACCCTTTACGAGTTCGGGTGCTAATTGCGATACAAGGCAAGGGTCTTCTGAATACCCTTCAAACAAACGTCCGTTTCTTATATCGCGGTGAAGGTTTACGTTTGGTGTGCCAAGCAGAACATTAACACCGTAAGCACTTGCTTCCATACCTAGGGCCTGACCTACGGCATAGATCACTTCAGGATTCCAGGTTGCACCAAGAAGTATTCCCGGAGGATAGCATCCGGGCGCAGTCATTGAAGGAATACGTTCTTTCAGTTTGTTGAAAATCCAATTGTACAGAGCTTTTGATTCTTCATCGGGCAGTTTTTCAGGTGTATAGAAGTATTCAAGAACGTTTCGCAGTGCATAGCTTCCAATTCCTTCCTTTCCTTCAGCACTTAAAAAGTCACCAAATAGCTGTTCAAAGTTCATTCCTGTGCCGCCATCAAGCAATTGCAGGCGTGGGATATCTTTTTCTGGCAAACCGTTTGTACCAAAAAAAGAACCGCCATTTACAAGCAAAAGCTGTTCTTGCGTTGTAAGATTGAATTCGTTCATGATTTTATCATCCTTTCGCTTTTTTGTGTTATATCCGATTAAGTGCTTGATGCACTATCATTTTCATTTGTATTATTTGATTCTTTCTGCGGAAGATTTAATATTACTATTGCACAAAGAATTAATACTATGCCAAGTATTTTTATAACGCTTCGATTTTCGTTATAGTAAGTCATACCGATTACTGCACCCACAAGCGGCTCAACCGCAACGATTATTGCTGCTTTACCCGATTCCATTTGCGCAAGTCCCCATGTGTAGAGAAAATAAGGCAAAACGGTACAAAAAATGCCTATTCCGACGCACCATAAAATTATAATTGGTTTATTTGAAATTGTTAGCCAAACTAATTTGGCTTTGCCGATAGGCAATGTGCCTATCAAGCCGAAAATAAAAGTATAAACAGTTACTGTCAGTGAATCATATTTTTTTAAAGCGTACCTTCCGAAAATGGTGTATAAACCGTAAAAAAGTCCCGAGGCAAGTCCAATCAGAATTATCGTGGGTGCAATACTTTTGCCATACGAAAGTCCTGCAACCATAACACAACCGCCAAAAGTCATTATGAGCGCAAGCAGTTTTATTAACGTTACTTTTTCTTTAAACAGCAGTGCAGAAAGCAACATTATGAATACGGGCGAAGTGTATAGCAGTATAACTGCAATGGATGCTTCTGAATGAATCATTGCGTAGAAATAACAGACATTAAACAGTACTATACTAATAATTCCCGTTCCGATAAACATCCATATATCCTTTATGCAAATCTTTAGTTTTTGCTTATTGATAAGCGCAACAGCGGCTGTAAGCATAGGTGCTGATACCGCCATGCGCACAAAAGTAATTTGCATTGCATCTAAGCCAGCCCCTGAAAGTGTCTTTATAAAAAAACTTATAATTCCCCATAGTATCCCTGCAAAAATTACCGATATCACAGGCCAAAAGCTTTTCAAAATTATTCTCCTTTTTAGTGTATTGCTATATGCTCAGTATATCTTTAACTGTATGATATTTCAACTGTTTTCTGTGATAATATTATTTCGGTTATATTTCAGCATAAAAAATTGTGTTGACAAACAAAATAATATCTGCTATACTGTAACTGTAATAGCACGAATAATACTGTTAATGCAGTGGCTCGGATTTATCTTGTGTATTATCACAAAAATAATGTTTAGGAGGTTGTTTTATGACTAACAAAGGTAAGGTAATATGCATTATTGGCGTTGCAGTTCTGGCGGTTTGTATTATATGTATATTAGTGTTCAGTGGTGTGGGAATCATGATAAGCGATAAGCTACAATATGATAGTATTAACAAAACAGCTGACAGCTTTAGTGCTAACGATAGTGCTCAAGCAGATTTTATAATCTCATCAAATGACTTTGATATAGCCTTTGATGATGAGTACAATATATCTAACGAATCAGAGCAGGTTGTTTATTACAAAAATGCCAATGGCAACAATATTATATCTTTCTATAAAGAGCCGATTACTGTTGAGTTTGATATTGAGGGATATATTGCAAGTGCCGATTCTGACGAGTTGAAACAGTGGTTTGAGCTGATAGATGTTGATGTGCCTCAGTCATATTTTGAGTATACTCGTTTAGCACTGACAATAACCGATGATGATTATTCGGTCTTTGACAAAGCTCAATCCACATTATGCTCTGCCTTGGTTTCACATAAGGAAACATTGTACGAAACATATAAATCAATTACTGTATATAATGGAGAAGAATTTTCGGCAATAATATATTCGTTTGAAGATGGAATGCAAACGATTGAAGTTTGCTATAATTCTAACACACACGAAATATATAATTTTACGACAAATAATCAGGAAACGGCAACTGCATTGCTAAACGGATTGACATTTAAGTAATATTACATAAGCATAAAAATAGCGAGACTTAAAATTTTTAAGTCTCGCATATTTTTTGTTATTTCCAGCTTATGAAATGATAGCTGTCAAGTATCTGAAAGTATTTTGCCAACCTTTCATACAGCGGGTGTGATTTTTCTCCGAAATGTTCTTCAACACTTTTGCCAAGTTCGAAAATGCTTGCTTTTCCATCAATAAGTGGCCAAACAAAGCTTCCGTTCTCATCAAGATGAATATAGCTGATTTTAGGCTTTTTCAAAAGCTTTTGAGCCAATTTGTTGAAGAGCCCCTTATTTTCAATTTCAAGGGTAACAATACCGTTATCATCAGTATTCCAATTGATTTCGGGATTTTTCACAGGTATCCGCTCAATGTAATTATCAGAATTTAACTCTTTCTTTTTCATGCCTTTTTATCGCGCTTTTTCCAAAGAGAGAATTTCAATACTGTAAGGATTATAATACCAAACAGAACTAAACCGCCAATATCTGCAACAGCAGAAGGTATACCAAGCTTAGCAGAAAGATCAATAGCCTTATCTACACCAAATACAGCAAGCAGAGCCAGCAGTATTCCGACAAGACCTTCACCTGCAATCATACCGGAACAGAAAAGAACGCCGTCATTAATGATTTCCTTCTTTTCAGCTTCGTCGCGCTTCATCTTGTCCATAGCAAGACGGATAAGTCCGCCAACCATGATGCAAGCGTTGAGCTGAACAGGGAGATAAATACCGATTGCAAAGGGAAGTACGGGTATTCCTACGATTTCTGCAACAACTGCAAGGAAAACGCCGATGAATACGAGAGCCCAAGGCAAGTTGCCGTCCATAACGCCTTCAATGATAAGTTTCATAAGTGTTGCCTGAGGTGCAGCAAGCTGATCAGAGCCAAATCCCCAAGCACTGTCGAGAAGGTAAAGTGTGCCGCCGATTGCAAACGCAGCCGCAACTACACCTATAACTTCACCAATCTGTTGTTTTTTGGGAGTAGAACCAAGCAAAAAGCCTGTTTTAAGATCCTGAGAAGTATCGCCTGCAATTGCGGATACAATACAAATTACTGAACCGATTGCAATCGCACTGCACATACCTTCAACACCGGTTGCACCTGTTACCTTTAAAATAAGAGTTGCAATGAGGAGTGTTGCAATAGCCATACCTGAAACAGGGTTGTTACTGCTACCTACAAGACCTACCATACGTGAAGATACAGTTGCAAAGAAGAAACCAAAAACAACTATAATAACAGCACCAAGCAGTGATACGGGAATTGCGGGAATAAGCCATACAAGAAGAGTAAGTACGACAATAGCAGCAATAACTATTTTAATATTAAGATCTTGTTCGGTACGCTTGTTAGAAGCAGTACCCGAATTGGACATGCTTTTAATAGCACCGCTGAATGTTTTTATGATAAGAGGAAGTGATTTTATAAGGCTGATAATACCGCCTGCAGCCAAAGCACCTGCGCCTATGTATCTGATATAAGTTGACCAGATACCGCTTGCTCCGTCAGCTGCATAAATTTCAGCAATTGATACATCGCCGGGATAGAGTGTGATATCAGCACCGAAGAGAACAATCAAGGGAATGAGAACAAGCCAGCTTAAAACACCGCCTGCAAACATATAAGAAGATATTCTTGCACCGCAGATATAACCAACGCTCATTACAGCGGGGTAAATCTGTGTGCCGATTTCGCCTGCAAATCCCTTTACATGACCTGAAATCTCACCGGAAACAAGCTTTATGCCGTCGATAATGAATTTGAACAATGCTGCAAAGCCCATACCTGCAAAAACAGTTGTTGCATTTGCACCGCCTTCTTCACCTGCAAGAAGTACTTCAGCACAAGCTGTACCTTCGGGATAGGGGAGGGTGCCGTGCTCTTTAACGATAAGTGCGTTACGAAGCGGAACCATGAAGAAAACACCTAAAAGACCGCCGATAAGGGCAATCAGTGTGATTTCAACAATGCTGGGCTTGTCCATTTTTCCTTCAGCAGCCCAAAGGAAAAGTGCAGGGAGTGTGAAGATTGCGCCTGCTGCCAGAGATTCACCTGCTGAGCCGACTGTCTGAACAACATTGCTTTCGAGAATTGAGTTTTTACGCATAATGATGCGTATAACACCCATTGCGATAACCGCAGCCGGTATTGAAGCGGAAACCGTCATTCCTACTCTAAGTCCTAAGTAGGCGTTTGCTGCGCCGAATACTACTGCCAAAAGAATACCCATAACAATTGAAGTAACTGTTAATTCAGGCGTTACTTTGTCCGCAGGAATATACGGCTTAAATTCTTTTTCTTTATCCATAATAACTCCGTTCTGTCAATTAGGCATAATTAATGCGCTTTTTGACAATATTTTTACCATTATATCATATTTTGTGTTAAAGTTATCGACATTTTTTCAAAATATTAATGAGCAATTTGTATATTTTTTCTGCAGACGATATGCTTAGTCTTTCGTTTACAGTATGAACGTCAAATAAAGCAGGTCCCATTGCAATACAGTCAAAATCTTTGATTTTAGAGGCAAAAATGCCACATTCAAGACCAGCGTGTATAGCTTCAACCTTGGGTTTAAAACCAAACATTTCGACAAAGCATTCCTTGTAAAGTTCTTTTAATTGTGAATTGTTGTTAAATTCCCAAGGCGGATAATGCCCTGATGTTTCGATTGTACAGGGAATGCATCTTGCAAATGTTTTCATTTTATCTTCAAGAAATTCTAAAGCAGATACTTTGTTGCTTCTTAAAGTAAAATGCATTAATATATTATCTTCATGCGTTTGCACAACGCCCAAGTTCTGTGATGATTCTACAAGTCCGTCTATATCAGCGCTCATGCGATATACGCCATTGGGTGCACAAAGCAGAGCAAAAATCAGCTTTTCTTTTATATCATCATCAATAACGCTGTTTTCTTCGGTAGCTTCTGCAGTAATTGCATATTCAAAACAAGGTTCACGCTCAGATATTTCTTCCTTAATTACAGCTAAATATTTGCCTGCTTCATCAGCAAATGCTTCGGCATTGTTAACGCATACGCTTATATTGAAGCTGTTTGGGATTGCATTGCCTTTATCTCCGCCATTAATTGATATAAGCTTAAACTCGCATGCATTGTTAAGGTGATTTAAAATTCTGCCTGCCAGCATATCTGCGTTGATCCTTCCGCTGTTAATTTCAACGCCTGAGTGGCCTCCTCTGAGTCCTTTTATTGTAATATTGATTTTTGTACCATGGGCGGTATTACGAGCGATAGGGATAATCATTTTAAAGTCACTGCCGCCTGCGCACGAAACAGTCAAAATATCTTCTTCCTCAGCATCGAGGTTTATCATTCTCTTAGACTTTAGCACGCTTGTATCAAGGGCGATTGCGCCAAACATTCCTATTTCTTCATCTGTTGTAAAAACAGCTTCAAGCGCAGGGTGGGGGATACCGTCGCTTTCAAGAATAGCAAGTATCATAGCAACAGCAATACCATTATCCGCACCAAGTGTTGTACCTTTTGCTTTAATAAAGTCACCGTCAATAAAAGTTTCTATTCCGTCCTTTAAAAAGTCAATATTACAGTTTTCGTCTTTCTGACAAACCATATCAAGATGGCCTTGCAGAATAATTGATTCTGCGTTTTCGTATCCTGCTGTTGCAGGTTTAAAGATAATTACATTATTAGCATTGTCTTTTATAGCTTTAAGCGAGTGCTTTTCGGCAAAATCAACACAGTACTGAGCAATCTGCTCCATGTTTTCAGATCCTCTTGGAATAGCGCATATTTCTTTAAAATAGTCAAATATTCTTTCAGGTCTGATTGTATCGGGTTTTAACATTGTTTTTCCTCCGTCGCATTTTTATATACGTTATATTATACCACAAACTTATTAGTGTGACAAGTGTAATAATATGCCGATTTTGTGGTGTAAAAAAATCCGCTTGCGATGTATCTGTATAACAGTACAATCAAAAGCGGATATTTTTATAAATATTAAAAGTTTTTGCGCCAAATTGAAGGTGAAAACATTATTATCAGCGGCAAGCATTCAAGTCTTCCCAAAAGCATATCGACAGAAAGAAGTAGTTTTGAAAAGTCTGAGAAAAACGCAAAGTTGTTAACAGGACCGACTTTTTCCAAGCCCGGACCAATATTGTTAATACATGTAAATACTGCGGTGAAAGTTGTTGTAAAATCTTCGTTGTTGAGAGATAGCAAGATTAGCGATATTGCTATCAAACTCATGTAGACAATGAAGTAATTATGTACTCCGTGAATTGTTTCGGTATCCATTGTTTTGTCATCGGATTTAACAATATTTACTGACTTGGGGTGTGCCATTTTACGCAGATATTTTGTCGCACTTTTATACATAATTATAACTCGTTGTACCTTGAAACCGCCACCGGTTGAACCGGCGCATGCACCGATAAACATAAGCATGACAAGGATCATTTTTGAAAGCATTGGCCATTGATTGAAGTCGACTGTTCCATAACCGGTAGATGTCATAGTAGACACAACCTGGAATACAGTGTAACGTATTGTGGTTGTAACCGAATCATACATAGAAAAGATGTTTATGCCGATAATTATGCTTGCAATAACAATTATTGTGATGTAAACTTTGATTTCAGTATTCTTTAAAACATCTTTAAAACGCTTGATAAGTAAAAAGTAATAAAGAGTAAAATTAACTCCGAAAAGGAACATAGATATAGTAAGTACAGCTTCAATATATGAAGAATTATAGTATGCAACACCTGTATTCTTTATGCCAAATCCACCGGTTCCTGCAGCACCCATAGCGTGACAAACGCTATCAAAAAGCGGCATTCCGCCAAAAAGCAGAAAAATTACAGTAAGGATTGTGAGTACAGCATATATTATGTAAAGGTAAGCTGCACTAAGCTTTCCCTTTGGTACAATTTTGCCAACTTGTGGTCCTGCACATTCAGCTCGCATAAGATGCATAGCGTCTGCAGATGAAGGCAGTATTGCAATAGCAAGAACAAGTACACCCATGCCGCCTATCCAGTGCGTAAGGCTTCGCCAAAACAGCATGCCCTTTGATAACGATTCTATATCGGTAAGTATGGTTGAGCCCGTTGTTGTAAAGCCTGAAATGCTTTCGAAAAGCGCATCGCAAAAGCTTGGAATTTCACCGCTGAAATAAAATGGCAAAGCACCAACCAACGGCATAATTATCCATAGCATCGCTGCTATTACCAAGCCTTCTCTTGCGTACATCTGTTTGTTTTTAGGTTTTATTATTGCAAGGGGAGCAGAAACTGCGGCAACACACAAGGCAATTATAAGGAAAGTAAGTGCCGAGTTTTTTTCGGAATAATAAAGGCTGACAGCAGCAGGCAAAAGTAGAATTGCTGAGCTGACCAACATCACCTTTGAAATATAATGAAAAACAATTGCTTTATTCATCGCGATACTCCGTTTAGTCCAAAATATCTCTTATATCGCCAAAATGATAATCTTTAGAAACCAAAACGACAGAATCGCCGATCTCTATTGTATCATCACCACCGGGAATTATTACGTTGCGTTTTCTTATAATAGCACATATCAGCGTGTTTTTCTTAAGCTTTAAATCACGCAATCTTATGCCGACTAAATCAGGAATGGGGTTTTTGATGTTGAATTGTATTGCTTCAACCCTATCTCCAACAATTTTGTAAAGTGATTCAATGTTGCTGTCTGCGGCGTTTTCAAGAGAGCGTACATAGCTCAAAATATTGCTTGTTGTAAGATATTTAGGGGATATTACGCTATCTAAACCGAGTTGAGAGGTTAAATTAACGTAGCTTTCACGGTTAACCTTTGCAATAACCTTTGCTTCGCTGTTGTTTTTAGCATAAAGTGCTGTAATTATGTTAACTTCATCAATTCCTGTTAAGGCAACAAAGGAATCAGCATCAGCAAGGCCTTCTTCAAGAAGAAGGTCGTGGTCGGTTCCGTCACCATGAATTACAGTAACCTTGTCAAGCAGTTCTGCAAGTTCTTTGCAGCGCTCGTAGTTGTTATCAATAATTTTTACTCTCATACCGAGAGCAGAAAGCTGCATTGCAAGGTAAAATCCTATTCTTCCGCCGCCTACAATCATAACGGTTTTGATTTTATCCTTCATCATTCCTGCTGAACGGAAAAGCTTTTCAACGTCTTTATGAGATGTCGAAACGTTAATTCTGTCACCTGCGCGCAGTATAAAGTCACCACTCGGAATGAATATGTCCGTACCTCGTTCCACTGCGCATATAAGGAATTTGATTTTTGTTTTTTGATAGATTTCTGCAAGGCTCATATTGCAAAAAGCCGAACTTTCAGTAAGCTTGTGTTCAACAAGCTCAACACGACCTTTTGCAAATACTTCTACTTTTGCTGCAGCCGAAAAAACTAAAACACGGAATATTTCGTCAGCCGTCATGCGTTCAGGATTAATAACCATTGAAAGACCTAAATCTTCTTTGATAAGGTCAATCTGGCTGAAATATTCAGGGTCACGCACGCGTGATATTGTTCTGCCTGCACCAAGACGTTTTGCTATAAGGCAGCAAAGCATATTTGTTTCATCGTGCGGTGTTGTTGCAACAAGCATACCTGCTTTGTTGACAGCTGCTTCCAACTGCACCTCTGCGTTTGCGCCGTTTCCTTCAATGCACATTACATCCTGTGTGTCCTGTGTTTTACGCAGGTGTCCTGCTTTGTTGTCAATAACAGTAATGTCGTGTCCTTCTTTAACTAAAAGTGAGGAAAGATTACTTCCAACCTTTCCGTTGCCAATAATAACAATTTTCATTTCTTTACCATCCGCAATATATATTAATATTATTGTAGCCAAAGTATCCAAATATAAATTATATCACCTAGTGACACAAAAGTCAATAATATTATGCAGAGAAAAGCGTTATAAACTTATGTAAAAATAAGCTCATTATTATTGATACTTTTACAAAATCATGATATAATTGAAATGATGCTCTTAGGGCTTGAATAATTATAAAAAATAAATAGAGGTGACAACATGAAAAAAACCATATTATCTTTAATGTTAATTTTGTCGATGTTGTTTTCAAGCGGCTGTGGTTTTGTTGGCGATATTATTCGTGATATAACCGGAGATTCTATGGATGACGAAGAGGTTTTTATTAAAGCTGTACATCACAATAATTTGGAATTGATAAACGAAATGATAGAAGATGGCCGTGTTAGCCAAAGAGTGTTGAACAGAGGGTTGGTCAATGCTACAATTGTTCCCGATAATTACTATGAACTGATGGTTTATTTGCTTGAACAAGGTGCAGACCCTGATTATGATGATTTGATCTGGATGACAACATTTAACGAAAGACCTCAGCAAACAGCGGCATTGCTGACAAGTGAGGAGATAGATCTTGAAAGCGAAAACGAAATCGGACATGACGCTTTGTATATGGCAGCTTGCAATAATGGCGGAGGTGATGAGTTTGTTCCGTATCTGATTACCAAAATGCTGCTGGAAAAAGGCGCAAAGATTGATGAGGATTTTTTTTTGAATCACGATTCAACTGATTATTATATGCCATATTCACAGGTTGAAACCAGTCCGCATAGTACGAAACTGCTGATAACTCAGTATTTGAATTCGGGGAATGAGTTGAATCTGCCGCTTGCAGTGCAAAAAGCGCTGCAAGGCGAAATTTCTGAATGTTTGGAGTTGGTGAAGAATAATTCAGAAGATCTTGGATATGGTGATAGGCACATTATTACGGTTTATGCTTCCTATTTTGGCAGTGTTGATGAATTTTGTGAGCTTAGTGAGCTTCTGTCTTCAAGGTCTCATGGCATTTATCCAATAATTGCCTCTTGCGGAAATATTGAAATGATAGATTATTTAATGAATAGACGCGGTTTGGAATATGAATGTGATGAGGAAGAGTATGTCTTGTATGGTGAATATTTTACTCGCTATCAAATAGTTATGGATATGCTTCAATTTGCGGCATCTTTTAATGAGGTTGAGACATGTGAGTTTTTAATGGAAAAAAAAGTAAAACCCAATGAGTTTTTACTGGGTGCTGCTATTGATAGCAAAAATATTGAACTTGTTAAAACTATCTATAATTATATGAATGACAATTTTGGACCGGTCACGGAGGAAGATTTAAAATTGCCTTTCATGAATGTTGGTAAAACAAATGGTTATTCCGAAGAGTTGTCAGAGTATGACAAGCAGGTATTTGACTTCTTTTTTGAAAAAGGATACACATTCAGAGAAGTTAGTTTTCAGCACTTTAACGATGGTAAAATTGAGTATATGATTAATTGCGGTTGCGAGATAACACCTGATAATCTCAGGCATTTGTTGAGCAGAAAGAATATAAATAATCTGCAGGCCGCTTTTGACCAGGGATTAGTACCCACCCTCGATGATTTTAAATACGCATTGACTTATGGGTATTCTGATTCAGTTCAATTGATGATTGATAATGGCTTTGAACTGCCCGATGACATACTTACATATACAACAATGGCATCAAAAGCAACTGTAGAAGTTTTGATTGATGCGGGAGCAAACACCAAATTGACCTTTGATAAGCTTATGCCGGCAGATGGTGGAGGAGTTGTCAGAGAGGGCGATTTCGACTTGAAGGATTATTATAAACACTACGGTAGAGATGATCTTGCAGATTTACTTTAACTAAGCTGCAAATGCTGTTTGCTGTGGCTGGTTACTATTGATTTTTTCACCTTTATAGTGTATAATAATCTATATTTAGTTAATCTATCCTAAAAGGGAGAATACATAAATGCAAACCCAATCAACACTGTTTTTAAAGCAATCATATCTTGATACATGGGATGATTATAATCGCTCTTTAAATCAAAGCGGATTTCCCGTTTGGGATTATATAATTCTAACCGCTTCTAATGAACAGCAGGCAGAGGGATTTTACGCTCAGATTGAAGAACGTAAAAAATGCGGACTGTTGCCGCAGCGCACTCATTTTGCCGTTATACCCGATCCAATGGGTAAACGTGTCGGAAGCGGCGGTGCAACCTTGGGCGTTATAAAATATATAGCAGAGCACTGCGGAAAATCTGATTTTTCCAATCTGCGTATTTTGGTTATACATAGCGGCGGTGACAGCAAGCGTGTTCCTCAGTATTCGGCGTTGGGCAAGCTGTTTTCTCCTGTGCCGCATGAATTGCCTAATGGCAGAAACTCCACGCTGTTTGATGAATTTATTATCGCTATGTCTTCTGTGCCGTCAAGAATTCGTGAAGGTATGCTTTTGCTTTCAGGAGATGTTCTGCTACTGTTCAATCCTTTGCAAATTGATTATTCAGGCAATGGTGCGGCTGCAATTTCTTTTAAAGAAGATGTGAATACAGGCAAAAATCATGGTGTATTCCTAAGGGGAACTGATGGTTGCGTGCGCAAATTTTTACATAAGCAAACTGTTGAATCACTTAACGAACATGGAGCGGTAAATGAACAGAATAAGGTAGATATAGATACGGGCGCTGTTGTTTTCTCTTGCGATATGTTAAAATCGCTTTATGGATTGATAAGTGAAAACGGAGTTTACAGCGAAGAACGCTTTAATCATTATGTTAACGAAACAGTTCGTTTGTCACTTTATGGCGATTTTCTATATCCTCTTGCAAGCGATTCTACTCTTGAAGGTTTTTATAAAGAAAAACCGGAAGGTGATTTCTGTGATGAATTGAAAAGCGCTCGTACTGATGTTTGGAACGCTTTGCGCCCCTATCGCATGAAGCTTTTGCGTCTTGCGCCCGCTAAGTTTATTCACTTTGGTACAACGCAGGAAATACTACGATTGATGTCTGATGGCATAGACGATTATAGTGTTTTAGGTTGGAGCCGACAGGTAGGCAGCAGTATAGATGACAATACAGCCGGATATAGCAGCGTGCTTTCAAGCAGGGCTAAAATCGGTGCTAATTGTTATCTTGAAGTGAGCTATGTGCATAGCGATGCTGTTTTGGGAGATAACGTACTTCTTTCCTATGTTGATATTCATGATGAAACAATACCTTCCAATGTTGTTCTCCATGGATTAAAGCAAAAGGACGGCAAATTTGTTGTTCGTATTTACGGTATTAACGATAATCCAAAAGCTGATATTGATGATTGCTCTTTCCTCGGCTCTACCTTAAAGAGTTTTATGGATAGCAATAATATTTTGGAATCAGAACTTTGGAGCGGTACTGATCGTACATTGTGGACCGCACAGCTTTATCCTGTTTGTGATACAGTTAAACAAGCTGTCGCAGCCGCTTTGAACATATATAAAATGATTAACGGCTGTGGTGATGTTGTTATGTGGAAACAATCACAACGTGCATCGCTGTGTTCAGGGTTTAACTACGCTGATTCAAGCTCTTTGATTGCGTGGGACAAGCGCATGGGCGAACTTGTGCGCATGGATAAACTTGCAAAGCTTATCCATAACGGAGAACCTGTGCAGAAGGCAAAGAATATTCTGCAAACTTCATGCCTCACAAAAATACAACGTCAATGGCTTGATAAACATTTGTCAAAAGCAGATTTTAGCGAAGCTATGCGTTTGCATTTTTATATAGGAAACGCTTTGGGAAGCTCTGATGGCGATTTTCACGTAAGGGAATGTTTTAAAGTAATTCAAAAAACAATTCTCGATAGCACCTTAAGTAATCTTAAATACAACAATAATTGCAAAATTGTATGTGATAAGCACACTGTTAATCTTCCATTGAGAGTTAACTGGGGCGGCGGATGGAGTGATACCCCGCCGTATTGTAATGAGCATGGCGGAACTGTGCTTAATGCAGCTATATTGTTAAATGGTAAAATGCCTGTTGAAGTAACCTTAGAAAGAATTGAAGAGCATAAAATTATTTTTGATAGCGCTGATATGGATGTTCATGGTGAATTTGACAGTATTGAACCTTTGCAGGCAACGGGTGATCCTTATGATCCGTTTGCACTGCAAAAAGCAGCTTTGATAGCTTGTGGAATTATACCTGCAAGTGGCGGTAATCTTGATGAAATTCTAACAAGACTTGGCGGCGGTTTCCGAATGGATTCCGAGGTAACAAATGTACCTAAGGGAAGCGGTCTTGGCACAAGCAGTATACTTTCAGGTGCTTGCGTAAAAGCTTTGTTTGAGTTTATGGATATAGACTATACCGAGGATACGCTTTATAGTCACGTACTTTGTATGGAGCAGATTATGGCAACCGGCGGTGGTTGGCAGGATCAGGTTGGTGGATTATCAAACGGCATTAAATACATCACTACTATGCCGGGAATTGATCAAAAAATTAAGGTTACTCATGTAAATATATCAAAAGAAACACTAAACGAACTTAACGAGCGTTTTGCGTTGATTTATACAGGACAACGAAGATTGGCAAGAAACTTGCTGCGAGATGTTGTCGGAAGATACATCGGAAATGAGCCTGAATCGCTTTATGCTCTAAATGAAATCCAGCGTGTAGCGGCTTTGATGAGGTTTGAGCTTGAACGCGGTCATGTTGATGATTTTGCTAAGCTGCTTGATTATCACTGGGAACTTTCGCAAAAAGTTGATAAGGGTAGTACTAATACATTGATAGATCAGATTTTTGCAAGCATTTCTGATATGATTGATGGCAGACTTGTCTGCGGTGCAGGCGGCGGTGGATTTTTACAAGTTATCCTCAAAAAAGGTGTTACAAAGTTTGATGTTCACAAACGCCTTAAAGAAGTTTTTCAGGATAATGATGTTGATGTTTGGAATTGCAGTATCATATAATTAACAGAAAAGAGGTGTGGATATGATTGATGGCAAAAATTTAAATAATCCTGATAGATTGTTTTTGAACAATCCAAGTGCTGTTGATTCTAATCGAATTATCTACACCTCTTCCGATTTTGCAAAAAACACATTGTTTTATTTGCAGGAAACAGGTAATTTAACCGCTAAAAGACAACATACTTCATCGAGAGAAAATCTGAATTCGTACCTATTTTTTATTGTTGAAAAGGGTAGCGGTATTCTTAAATATAAGGGCGAAACATATACTTTAAAACAGAATGACTGTATTTTTATAGATTGCACTAAGCCATATTCTCACTGCACAAGTGATGATTTGTGGAAATTGCGTTGGGTGCATTTTAGCGGCGAAAATATGGACAAGATTTATGAAAAGTATATTTCACGCGGTGGAAAAGTTTGTTTTTCAACAAATAATTATAATGAATATTTTGCTGTTCTTTCTCACTTGTATGAGATAGCTTCGTCTACAAGTTATGTGCGTGATATGAAGCTTCACGAAAAGCTTTCGGGTTTGCTTGTGCTGTTGATGGAAGAAACACAGGCAGCATATTTGGGTACTTCAAGCACCAAAATTCCTGAATTGCGCAGCATAAAAGAATATCTTGATGAAAATTATACGCAAAAAATCACACTTGATGATTTGAGCGCAAAGTTTTATATAAACAAATTTTATTTATTAGAGATTTTCAAACAACAGTATGGTATGGGCATCAACGAATATATGATTCACATGCGTATTACAAAAGCAAAGCGGCTTTTACGCTTTACCGATAAAACTGTTGAGGAAATAGCTTATTCCTGCGGTATGAATAGTCTGCACTATTTTAGCAGAGTTTTTAAAAAAGTAGAAGGGCTGAGTCCTTCGGAATATAGAAAAAGCTGGGTTAAGTGAGATTATTATCACATTAATCCGGCTTTGTTTTTTACAAAATGCAAAACCCAATAAAGTGCAAATATATCTTAATATAGTGAATTCAAAAGAAATGCGTTTTCTGATACAATGTAACTCGAAATGATATTTAATTATTTAAAGGAGAATAAATTATGAGCAAAGTTGCATTGATTACAGGCATCACAGGACAGGATGGATCATTTTTGGCTGAATTTTTATTGGAAAAAGGTTACAAAGTGCATGGTATAACTCGTCGTGCATCAATTTCCAACACAGCGCGTATTGATCATTTAATTGCTAAAAAAGCAATCACTCTTCATGATGGAGATTTATCCGATTCTTCATCGCTTATACGCATAATTGGTATTGTAAAACCCGATGAAATTTACAATCTTGCTGCTCAGAGCCATGTACAAGTATCCTTTGATGTACCTGAATATTCCGGCGATGTCGATGCTTTGGGAGTTTTGCGAATATTGGAAGCTGTTCGCATTTTGGGACTTGCTCAAAAGACGAAAATATACCAAGCTTCTACATCCGAGCTTTACGGTAAAGTTGAAGAGGTTCCCCAACGTGAAACAACACCTTTTCATCCGTATAGCCCCTATGCAGTTGCAAAACAGTATGGTTTTTGGATTACAAAGGAATATAGAGAAGCTTACAATATGTTTGCGGTTAACGGTATTCTGTTCAATCATGAATCAGAGAGAAGAGGGGAGAACTTCGTAACAAGAAAAATTACCCTTGCAGCCGGCAGAATTGCGGAAGGTCTTCAGGATCACCTTGAACTTGGCAATATGGATAGCCTGCGTGACTGGGGATATGCAAAGGATTATGTTGAATGTATGTGGATGATTTTACAGCACGATGCTCCTGAGGATTTTGTAATTGCAACAGGTGAGCAACACAGTGTGCGTGATTTTACAGAAAAAGCCTTTGCTGCAAACGGTATTACAATCCGTTGGGAAGGAAAAGGCCTTGATGAAAAAGGCTACGATGCTCAAACAGGCAAAATGCTTGTGTGTGTTAATCCTGCATGGTTCCGTCCCACAGATGTAGATAACCTTTGGGGCGATCCTACTAAGGCTAAGACAGTTCTCGGATGGAATCCGCAGAAGACAAGCTATGAAGAGCTTGTGCGTATTATGGCAGAGCATGACCGTAAACTTGCTAAGCAAGAAAAAGCTATGAAAAACGCACAATAATTATACTAAATATATAATCGGAGAAATAAAGATAATGATGGAGATAAATGCAAAAATATATGTTGCAGGACATAGAGGAATGGTTGGCTCTGCGATTGTTCGTGAATTACAGCGTCAGGGATATACAAATATAATTACACGCACCCATGCTGAACTTGATTTGACAAGGCAGGACGCTGTTGAAAAATTCTTTGAGCAGGAAAAACCTGATTATGTATTTTTGGCGGCGGCTAAGGTTGGCGGTATTGTTGCCAATTCCAATGCTTTAGCTGATTTTATGTACGATAACATGATTTTAGAGATGAATGTTATTCATTCGGCTTGGAAAAACGGATGCAAAAAATTAGAGTTTTTAGGCTCTTCGTGTATTTATCCGAGAATGGCGCCGCAACCAATGAAGGAAAGCTGTTTGCTTACAAGCGAGCTTGAGCAAACTAACGAAGCGTATGCACTGGCTAAAATCAGCGGACTTAAGTACTGTGAATATTTAAATCGTCAATATGGCACTGATTATATCAGCCTTATGCCAACAAATCTATATGGACCAAATGATAATTATCATCCCACGCATAGTCATGTTTTGCCTGCACTTATAAGGCGTTTTCATGAAGCGAAAGAACAGAATATGCCTTATGTTACTTGCTGGGGCGATGGCAGTCCGCTTAGAGAGTTTTTATATGTTGATGACCTTGCAAATCTCTGTGTGTACTTAATGAATAATTATAGCGGAAATGAAACCGTAAACGCAGGCACAGGCAAGGAATTGAGTATAAAGGAACTGACCGAGCTTGTTGCAAAAGTTGTTGGTTACAATGGTGAAATCCGATGGGATACATCAAAGCCGAACGGAACACCGAGAAAGTTGCTTGATGTGAGCAAGGCAAAAGCACTTGGTTGGACATACAAAACTGAGCTTGAAGATGGCATCCGCCTGTCTTATCAGGATTTTTTAAACAACCCTATGCGTGCTGAAAGATAAATACGTAATATTGCGATATGTTGGGAGAAAATGAATGAATATTGTGTTATTGTCGGGTGGTTCCGGTAAAAGATTATGGCCGTTATCGAATGATATCCGCTCAAAGCAGTTTATAAAGATTTTTAAAACTGATAAAGGCGAATATGAATCCATGGTACAACGTGTATACCGCCAGATAAAATCTGCTGATAAGGATGCTTCGGTAACAATTGCTACGTCGAAAAGCCAGGTTTCTGCTATTTTTAATCAGTTGGGTGAAGATGTAGGAATTTCTGTCGAACCATACCGCAGAGATACTTTTCCCGCTATTGCACTTGCAACAGCCTATCTTGTTGATGTTATGGGTATCAGTAAGGAAGAAACGGTTGCAGTATGCCCTGTTGATCCTTATGTTGAAGATGATTATTTTGTGGCAGTTAAACAACTTACAATGCTGGCTGATAAAGGTGATGCAAATCTCGTACTTATGGGTATAGAACCGACATATCCGAGCGAAAAATACGGTTATATTATACCTGAAAGTGCAGATGATATCAGCAAAGTAAAAAGCTTTAAAGAAAAGCCTGATGAAAAAACCGCAGAAAAATATATAGAGCAAGGTGCATTGTGGAACAGTGGTGTTTTTGCTTATAAGCTGAAATATGTACTTGATAAAGCTCATGAATTGATTGATTTTGTGGATTATAATGATTTGTTTGAAAAGTATGATACTTTGCAGAAAATCAGCTTTGATTATGCCGTTGTTGAGAAGGAAAACAATATAAAGGTAATGCGCTTTTCGGGACAATGGAAGGATTTAGGTACATGGAACACGCTTACTGAAGCTATGGTAGAAAGCAGCGTTGGAGATGCAACAATGAATGATGAGTGTACAAATGTACATATCATTAACGAAATGAGCATACCTATTATTGCAATGGGACTTCACGATGTGGTGATTTCGGCAAGCCCTGAAGGCATTTTGGTTTCTGATAAGCATCAATCAAGCTATATAAAGCCCTTTGTTGATAAAATTGATCAGCAGATAATGTTTGCGGAAAAGTCATGGGGAAGCTTTAGAGTGCTTGAAGTTGAGGAGGAAAGCCTGACGATAAAAGTTACACTCAATCCCGGGCATAGCATGAACTATCACAGCCATAAAAATCGTGATGAAGTATGGGTTGTTATTTCGGGGCAGGGACGCACTTTGGTTGACGGAAAAATGAATACTATCAAAGTGGGTGATGTTATAACTGTTGCCGCACATGAAAAGCATACTGTATTTGCTGATACTGAACTTAAATTGATAGAAGTTCAAGTAGGCAAGGGTATAAGTGTGCATGATAAACAGAAATTTGAGTTGCCTGAATGTGTGTAATGGCAAATTACTTTACGCAATATTTATCTATGCTAAGGCGATATAAAGGAAAATAACAAGGGAGAGCGTCGGTATAACCCGATGCTCTCCCTTGTTTTTTGCCAATTGTAAAAGTGTTTAGCTTTACAGCACGTTTGCCGTAATAGTATCGTTATTGCTTTTGCTTATACATTTCAACGTGCTCACAATGTTCTTCAAAGTAAATATCACCATGTTCTTTATAGCCAAGATTAGCATAAAAATCTTTTACTCTTGTTTGAGCCGATAGCACGTACTTGTCAAATTCAAAAGTTTTTGCGCCAAATTTTTCAAGCTCTGTTACTATATAAGAACCTACTTTTTTGCCTCTGTATTCTTTAACAACAGCTATTCTGCCAATGTGACAGCCTTTTTCATCAAGAAAAACTCTTCCGCAACCGATAAGCTTGTCGTTATCAAATACGGCGGCATGATAGGCAATTTTGTCTATTTCATCAAATTCGTCAACAAAGTTTTGCTCATCAACAAAAACAGTTTGGCGGATTTGCATAGCTTTTTCAAATGTTGATTTGTCGTTTGAAATGTGGATATTTAACTGCATATATTATAATACCTTGCTTAAAAATTCTTTGAGACGGGGATGCTGTGGGTTTGAGAAAAATTCTTCCGGACAGCTATCTTCAACGATTTTACCACCATCCATAAACATTACACGGCTAGCAACTTCACGTGCAAAACCCATTTCGTGAGTTACAACCACCATGGTCATTCCGTCGTCGGCAAGCTCTTTCATAAGTTCCAAAACTTCGCCTACCATTTCAGGATCAAGCGCACTTGTGGGTTCATCAAACAAAATAACATCAGGATTCATCGCAAGTGAACGGGCAATTGCAATACGTTGTTTTTGTCCGCCTGAGAGGGAAGAAGGGTATTGGTCTGCTTTTTCGGAAAGCCCAACACGTTCCAACAACCGCTCAGCATTTTGTCTTGCATTTGCTATAATCTCTTTCTTGGAAATTATACTGGAATCCTTTGTGAAAAAAGCCTTAAATCTAGCCATGCGAGTTTCTTTTAATTGTATGTGTACGGGAGCAAGCATAATATTCTGCAAAACAGTTTTGTTATTAAAAAGGTTGAACTGCTGAAAAACCATGCCGATATGTCTGCGATGTTTGTTGATATCAACTTTCATATCCGCAATGTTCTCGCCTTTGAAAACTATCTGACCGCTTGTTGGGTCTTCCATACAGTTAAGGCAGCGTAGAAATGTTGATTTTCCGCTGCCCGACGGACCGATAACAACAACCTTTTCGCCTGATTTTATACTTACTGAAATTTCATCAAGCACGGTAAGCTTGCCGTAACGCTTTGTAAGGTTAACTACGTCTATCACTCTTATGCAAGCTCCTTTCCATAAGTTTAATTCCAAGGCTGATAAGCAAAACAATTACAATATAGAATAATGCCATTACAAGATACGGAACCATAAATTCATAATTGTTTGAACCGATGTATCTGAATGCGTTATATAAATCAACTGCACCAACAAAGGATACGACTGAGGTTTCTTTTATAAGAGATATAAACTCATTACCGATTGTGGGCAGTATGTTTTTTATAGCTTGCGGAACAACGATTTTTATCATTGTAGCACCATAGCTTAAACCCAAGGCTCTGCCGGCTTCCATCTGACCGGAATCAACAGAATTGATGCCTGCACGCATGGTTTCTGATAAATACGCACCACTGTTGAGACCAAAAATAATAATACAAGTGATGAGCGACGAAACTGTAATGCCTAATAACGGAAATAGTACATAGTATCCAACCAGAAGCTGTACAACAATAGGTGTGCCTCTAAAAAATGATGTGTATATGTAGCATATTTTGTCAAGAATTCGCGGTATAAGTTTATATTTAGGCATTACACGCACAACTGCAATAATTATGCCTATAACTATTCCGACGAGCAGACCGATAACAGCAATAGTTACGGTGTTTTTCAATCCTTCCATAACTCTTGTGCTGCCGCCTTCGTTCCACGATTCCACAAAAGTATCCCATTTTATGCCGAACTTATTCATAAATTCCTCCGCTTACTGCTTATGCAACGTTAGGCCACAAAAACAGTATAGCCCTGCCTGCCGAAATAGCAGACAGGGTTATCTTTATATCGTTGTGTCTTTACAATTAGTTTACTTTGTTAATGGATTCAGCAATTCTGATTGCGGGAGCAGCATCGATAATTACATACTTAACGCCGCCGTTGAGCATATCCTGAACTGCCAATGCACCTGAGCCGTAGCCCTTGCTTGAAGGTGTAAGACCGTCAAAACCGAAATCTTCGTCACCGTCAACAAAAAGCTGACCTGTTGTACCTGTCTGTACGCCGATTTCGTCAGATTCCTTCATGCTGTTAAGAATCTTTACAACATCATCTGCTGTTTTGCAACCGTCAAAAGCTGTTTCATCGCCCTTTACGATGAGATACTGAGAAGCACCGTAGTAGGATTCAGAGAAAGTTACAAATTCAGTACGTTCTTCGTTAACGGTAAGTCCAGCCATTGCAATATCGCCGTAGCCTGCATCAATGTTGGAGCATACGGATTCAAAATCAACGTTTTTGATTACAAGCTCTTTTCCGAGATCCTTTGCGAGAGCAGCGGCAATTTCCATATCAACACCGTAATATTTATCGCCTTCCATGTATTCAAAAGGAGCAAATTCTGCATTTGTTACAACTACAAGCTGATCCTTTGATGAATCTTCAGCAACGGGAACAACAGCTTCGGGGGTTCCATCACCAAAATATTTGTTGAGGATTTCATCAAAAGTGCCGTTATCTTTAATTTCTGCAATAAAGTCATTTACTGAAGCGAGAAGCTCAGGATCATCCTTTGCAACGCCAAATGCATATTCTTCCTCAGTAAGTGCGATTTCAATAACCTTTACTGCGGGTGTGTCGCTACCTGCTTTTTCATCGTCCTTACCGCAAGCGATAAATGATGACATTGTAAGTACGCCTGCAAGCATTAATGATAAGATTTTTTTCATGATAATTTTCCTTTCGTTTATAAATTTAAGTCGTTTTTTACATTAACAATAATTATAACATTCTAAAGAGCTAAAGTCAACGATTTTTTAGATATATTCCATTAAATAAAGCTTTTATTCTTTCTCAATTATGTAGTATCGGTAATAGTTTGATATGTATTGCGCTACCATTTTACCTTCTTTTGTATCTGTATATAAAAATAGCTTGCGATTACATTCTTTGTAATTTCCTGCTTTGTCGCATTGTTGGCTAAATTCGATTGTGTAAATACGCTTGCGATTAGTCACGTAGTATGTTGTAATGTCACTTAGTTTTAGCCATCTTTCAACGCCGAATAAGTTTTTGTGATATATCTCGTCACCATCAAGTCGTAATTCAAAATTTATGTATTCTACCAATAAGAGAAAACCCGAGCACAAAAATACTATATAGCTAAATCTTGTTGATATGTCGTCTGTTTTGTGCAGTAAAAATCCTAAAACACCAATCAAAATAGATATCAATCCGATGATGATGTGAAAAGCAGACGCCTTGACCGTAATAGATATATTTCCGTTTTTGTCAAGCATATTTTCAAAGTTGGCATCTTCATTGCTGATATAGTTTTTCTCAAACATTTTAGAGCACATCCTTTGTAGTTGATGTAATTGTTATGCGGTGCTTGCAATAATCGTGAATGTAATTTGCTAACAATCGTCCGTTTTTGCTGTCTAAAGGGATTGCTACAAATTTGCTTCGTGTGCATTTGTTATCTTTTTTATCATAATAACATGTAAACTCAACAATAAATATATTGCCCTCAAAAAAGTAAGTGCAAGACAAAATATCGCTTAGTTTATACTTACGTTTTATACCGATAAAGCTTTTGTAATACAGGATTTCATTTTCAAGCTTTGACTTATAGTTGACAAAATTCAGTATAAGTAAAAGACCGAGTATCGTTACAATGATAAGTACCAACATATTAATAATGCTGTCAATTCCGCGAGATATAAGGAAAATTCCCGTTAATATTAGTACCAATCCTACAACACACATCTTAAAAGGTGATTTTGCAGTAACAGATATTTCTTGATTTTCAATGTACAGATTTCTTGGATTTGCATTATTGATGATGCAGAATACTGCATAGGCATTTAACTTATCCCAATGCTTTGAACGCTTACTAAACCGTAAAAGCTCACCATTTTTAAATTCTATTGCTATGGATTTTCCGACCTTTTTCTTATTAATAACATTATTTGCATCATCATCGTGTAATCTCACAATATCTTTTGAATCGTATTCAATAGCATTTCCGAGGAAATTACGCTTGATGATTTTATCAGACTGAATTTTTATGTACGACATATAGTATTTGAACAGTATAAGTATGCCGACAAAGCATGGCACGCAGAAAAAGCATATTACAAACGGCCCGATTAAGTCAAAATACAAAGTAAAAGCTGTAACGGGCGCAAACAAGATAAAAAGCACCCACCCGATAATAGCTACATATTTCGGCAGTCTCACAACGGTTCCGCTGTATTTATCAATGTGCTCGGAATTCATACAATCACACTCCTTTATTGATGATATTATACAATATTAGTGCGTTTTTATCAAGCATAATCGCATTTTTATCTTGACATTATCTCAAAAAAATGTTAATTTATTTAAGGTGTGTATTTTTGAAAATCATGTGAGGTATTTATGATATATTCAGCAGTACAAAAACTTATTGACTATGCAATTAAAAACGAATTGATTACATCTGATGATACTTATGTTGTACGCAATCAACTGATGCAAGCTCTTGATTTATCTGATTGGGAAGATACAGCAGGGGAATGGAATGGCGAAAGTATTGACGATATACTTTTGCCATTGATTGATTATGCCTGTAAAAATGATATTATTGCAGATACGGCAAATTCACGCGATTTGTTTGATACAAAGATTATGGGCATATTAACGCCCATGCCCAGAGAGGTTGTTTCAAAATTCAGAGAAAAATACGAAACTTCTCCGCAGTGCGCAACTGAATGGTACTATGATTTTAGTAAGAAGCTTAACTATGTACGCGCAGGCAGAATTGCCAAAGATTTGAAATGGACTTTTGACAGCGAATACGGAACGCTTGATATTACAATTAACTGTTCCAAGCCCGAAAAAGACCCTCGCGATATTGCAATGGCTGGCAAGCAGAAATCATTGGCGTACCCAAAGTGTCAGCTTTGTCCTGAAAATGCGGGCTTTGCAGGTCATGCTACACACCCTGCAAGACAAAATCTTCGTCCTATACCCATGCAGATTGCAGGTGACGAATGGCAGTTGCAGTACTCGCCCTATGGTTATTATAATGAGCATTGCATTGTTTTCAACGCAAAACACATACCAATGGTAATAGATGCCGCTGTGTTTGAAAAGCTGTTTGATATTATAGAATATCTTCCGCATTACTTTGTAGGTTCTAATGCAGATTTACCCATTGTTGGCGGTTCTATTTTGAGCCACGAGCATTTCCAAGGCGGTAACTATACCTTTGCAATGGCAAAAGCTCCGATAGAAACGGAATTTGAAATTAAAGCATACCCAAATGTAAAAGCAGGTATTGTTAAATGGCCTATGTCTGTAATTCGTGTAAGCTCTGAAGATAGACAATCACTTGCTGAATGCTGTAATGATATTCTTGTTAACTGGCGAGGATACAGTGATGAAAATGTGGGTATATATGCTTTTACCGATGGTATACCGCATAATACAATTACGCCGATTGCCAGAAAAAAAGGCAATATCTACGAATGCGACCTTGTTCTTCGTAATAATATAACAACCGAGGAAAGACCGCTTGGTGTTTTTCATCCAAATCCTTCCTTACACCATATCAAGAAAGAAAATATAGGATTGATTGAGGTTATGGGACTGGCTGTTTTGCCTGCAAGACTTGCCAAAGAGATTGTTTGGCTTGAAAATGCCATGATATGCGGCGATGACCTGCGTAAGATTGCTAAACTTGCACATCATGCGGATTGGGCAGATGAAATACTTGCTAATCATAATGATTTTTGTGAAGATAACGCAAGAAAAATCCTTGAACAAGAAATAGGTAAGGTTTTTCTTAATGTACTTGAAGATGCAGGTGTTTATAAAAGAAATGTTGATGGTAAAAATGCATTTATCAGATTTATTAATTCAATTTGAAATTCATAAAACTATACATAAATTAAGCACACAAACAGAAAAAATGTGTGCTTAATTTTTTATGTGGAAAATTTTAGATATTTTTTCAAAAAAAGTTTCGTAAAACGCTTGACATCTGCGTGAAAATGTATTAAATTTTTAATATAGTTTTTTAAATGAAAGGGTAATAACTATGGAAAAGATTTATACCGGTAAAACAAAGGATGTTTACAAACTTGAAAACGGCAATGTAATGCTTAAGTTTAAGGATGACTGCACCGGCAAAGACGGCGTTTTTGATCCCGGCGAAAACACAGTAGGCTTGACTATTGATGGTATAGGCAAGGCAAACTTGCAGACATCTGTATATTATTTTGAGCTTCTCAAAAAAGCAGGCATAAAGACACATTATGTTAATGCGGATGTTGATAATGCTACAATGGAAGTTCTGCCCGCAACAGTATTCGGGCACGGTCTTGAAGTAATCTGCCGTCTTGTTGCAACAGGCAGCTTTATTCGTAGATACGGCGAGTATATTCAGGATGGTACTGTTCTTGAAGGCGGCTATGTTGAATGTACATTCAAAAATGATGAAAAGGGCGATCCTTTGGTAACAGGGGAAGGTCTTGCAGCTCTTGGTGTTATGTCTCCCGAAATGTTTGAAAGCATGAAGGAACAGACTTTGAAGATCACAAAGATTGTTGCTGACGATCTCAAAACAATCGGTCTTGATTTGTGGGATATCAAGTTTGAATTTGGTTATAACAATGACGAGGTTATCCTCATCGACGAAATTGCTTCCGGCAATATGCGTGTTTACAAGGGCGATACTATTGTTGATCCAGTTGAGCTTACAAAGCTTATCCTCAACAGATAATTTAATTGTATTATAGATACTAAAAAATGCCTGGTCGTATGATCAGGCATTTTTTGTTTGCAGTTTTCTAAAAAGTCTCCCTATAGCTTTATAATTGCGTTGTATATTTGCAAAATGTGTGATATAATGGAGGATAATACATCGTAATTTATGGGGGATGTGTAAATGTTAAATCACACATTACATGCAGGTGAATTTAAACTAATGTTAAGCCTGCGAATCTTTGAATCTGATATTCAGTATTCGCCAAATACAATTTTGGCAGTGTCTGTTGTAAATGATAAATTTTCTTCTTTTTCTGAAATGGATATTGACATTAAGCAATTTGCAGCGTTCTCAATACACTTGAAATCGCTTTATAATAATTTGGAGGGTACAGCAAAGATTGAAGAACCTTATGGATTTCATAAGTACATATCGTTTTCGTCAGATAATAAAGGTCAGATAATTGTTAAAGGATATTTGTGCGATGTGTGCGATGATTTAATAGAATACAAAGTTAATTTTAGCAGTGTTTTTAATCAGACATATCTAAAACAATTTGCTGATGAACTATACGCTTCATATTCAAAATACGCAAAATAATTACAGGTTGATAAGCCGTACACGATGAAATTCGGGGACGGATTTTTTACATACAAAACCTCCCCAACTCATAAGAGTCGGGAAAATTGCTTTATGTCCTAATTTATACTACAATGGAAGTACACAAAGTGACAAAATGACGCATATACGTCCTGTCAAAACATTTTGACAGGACGTTTTTCAGAAAGTCAAGTCCTTTTGGTAGAAAAACGGCTGCAGATATGCTATGATACATACACAGGTGAACCCCAAATGGAAAGGAGATGGATGATTTGGAAATTGGAAAAACGATCAAGCAGCACAGAACGGAGCTTGGCTGGTCACAGGAGGCACTGGCGGAGAAAGCCTATGTTAGCCGCCAGACTGTTTCCAACTGGGAGACTGAGAAAAGCTATCCCGATGTGCATAGCTTGCTGATTCTGAGCGATCTGTTTGGTGTTTCTCTTGACGAATTGATCAAAGGAGATGTTGCGGTTATGAAAGAACAGGTAAAAAGCAAAGACGTAAGAACATTCAAGAAGCTCCAACTGATCTGTGGGCTGGGAATCCTGCTGCTGATTGTGACAGGCGTGCCGCTGTTGGAATATGGCGGTGCCATCGGTGGCGTTGTCTGGGGTGCACTGGCTGTGGGTGTATTTCTTGCGTGGCACAGATTCGAACAGATCAAGAGCGAGAATGATGTACAGACCTATCGGGAGGTGCTTGCCTTTGTAAATGGCAGTACACTCGATGACATCGAAAAGGAAAAGGAAGCCCAAAAACGCAAATCCATGAAAGGATTGGAGATTATCGTCATCGTACAGGCAATTGTTATATTGCTTGTAGGTGTCGGTGTGATCATTTTCGAACTGATGCAGGTGTGATGAATCAAATGCTTTTTTGTACACAAAAAACCTCCCCATTCCTTTCGGAATGAGGAGGTCGTTTTGTTTCTTATTCACATCAGCTTATCCGCACTTCAACGGTTAAATCCTCCCACTGTTTAGCACGGAGGTAGTTGCCGCCGGATTTACGGAAAGCCTTTGCGGTTTCAAAAAGTCAATTCTGAATTCCCAGGACAGCACAATTTCCGGCAAATCCTCGGATTTTTCGAGAACTCCTTGTTTATCTAAGAGCAGCCTGAGCAGCAGCCAAACGTGCGATCGGAACACGGAAAGGTGAGCAAGATACATAGTCAAGACCGATATTGTGGCAGAACTCAACAGATGTCGGGTCGCCGCCGTGCTCGCCGCAGATACCGCAGTGGAGCTTATCGTTAACGGGCTTACCAAGCTTGATAGCTGTTTCCATAAGCTTACCAACACCTGTCTGGTCAAGCTTAGCGAAGGGATCGTTCTCGAAAATCTTAGCATCATAGTAAGCTTCGAGGAACTTGCCAGCGTCATCTCTAGAGAAGCCGTATGTCATCTGTGTAAGGTCGTTTGTACCGAAGCAGAAGAAGTCAGCGTTAGCAGCGATCTCGTCAGCTGTAAGAGCAGCTCTGGGGATTTCGATCATTGTACCAACTTCGTATACAAGGTCGGAACCAGCTTCAGCGATAACAGCGTCAGCAGTGTCTACAACAACCTTCTTAACGAACTTAAGTTCCTTAACGTCGCCGATAAGGGGAATCATGATTTCAGGCTTAACTGTCCAATCGGGATGAGCCTTCTGAACGTTGATAGCAGCCTTGATAACAGCCTTTGTCTGCATTGCAGCAATTTCAGGATATGTTACAGCAAGACGGCATCCTCTGTGACCCATCATGGGGTTGAATTCGTGGAGAGAGTTGATGATATTCTTGATATCTTCAACAGTCTTGCCCTGTGTTTCGGCAAGGAGCTTGATGTCAGCTTCTTCTGTGGGAACGAATTCGTGAAGGGGAGGATCAAGGAATCTGATTGTAACAGGGCAACCTTCAAGAGCTTCATAAAGAGCTTCAAAGTCAGCCTGCTGCATGGGTTCAATCTTAGCAAGAGCAGCTTCTCTTTCTTCAACTGTATCAGAGCAGATCATTTCGCGGAATGCAGCAATTCTGTCAGCTTCGAAGAACATGTGCTCTGTACGGCAAAGACCGATACCTTCAGCACCGAGTTCGCGAGCCTTCTTAGCATCAGCGGGTGTATCTGCGTTTGTTCTTACCTTAAGAACTCTGTACTTGTCAGCCCAAGCCATGATTCTGCCAAATTCGCCTGCGATCTGAGCATCAACTGTGGGGATGATGCCGTCGTAGATGTTACCTGTAGAACCGTCGATGGAGATGTAATCGCCTTCAACGAATGTCTTGCCTGCAAGCTCAAACTTCTTGTTTTCTTCATCCATCTTGATATCGCCGCAGCCGGAAACGCAGCATGTACCCATACCACGAGCAACAACAGCAGCGTGAGATGTCATACCGCCACGAACTGTAAGGATACCCTGAGCAGCCTTCATACCGGTGATATCTTCAGGAGATGTTTCAAGACGAACAAGAACAACCTTTTCGCCCTTTTCGTTCCAAGCAACTGCAACGTCAGCAGTAAATACAATCTTACCGCAAGCAGCACCGGGAGAAGCACCAAGACCCTTACCCATAGGAGTAGCAGCCTTGATTGCCTTGGCATCAAACTGGGGATGGAGAAGTGTATCAAGGTTACGAGGATCGATCATAGAAACAGCTTCCTGCTCTGTTCTCATGCCTTCATCAACAAGGTCGCAAGCGATCTTGAGAGCAGCCTGAGCAGTTCTCTTGCCGTTTCTTGTCTGAAGCATATAGAGCTTTTCGTTTTCAACTGTAAACTCCATATCCTGCATATCTCTGTAGTGGTTTTCGAGAATCTGGCAAACTTCCTTGAACTGAGCGAATGCAGCAGGGAACTTTTCTTCCATCTGAGCGATGGGCATAGGAGTTCTAACGCCGGCAACAACGTCTTCGCCCTGTGCGTTTGTAAGGAATTCACCCATGAGCTTCTTTTCGCCTGTAGCAGGGTCACGTGTAAATGCAACACCGGTACCGCAATCATCGCCCATGTTACCAAATGCCATCATCTGTACGTTAACAGCAGTACCCCAAGAATAAGGGATATCGTTGTCACGACGGTAAACGTTAGCTCTGGGGTTGTCCCATGAACGGAATACAGCCTTAACTGCACCCATGAGCTGTTCCTTAGGATCTGTGGGGAAATCGCTACCAATCTTAGCCTTGTATTCAGCCTTGAACTGACCGGCAAGTGTCTTGAGATCGTCTGCTGTAAGCTCAACGTCCTGAGTAACACCCTTTTCTTCCTTCATCTTGTCGATGAGTTCTTCAAAATATTTCTTACCAACTTCCATAACAACGTCGGAGTACATCTGGATGAATCTGCGGTAGCAGTCCCAAGCCCAACGAGGATTGCCGGACTTCTTGGACATAAATTCTACAACATCTTCGTTAAGACCGAGGTTGAGGATTGTATCCATCATGCCGGGCATTGAAGCGCGAGCACCGGAACGAACCGATACGAGAAGAGGATTCTCCTGATCGCCGAACTTCTTGCCGACTCTTTCTTCCATGATTTCGATGTTCTTCATGATTTCAGCCATGATCTCATCATTGATCTGACGGCCGTCCTCATAGTACTGAGTGCAAGCTTCTGTTGAAATTGTGAAACCCTGGGGAACGGGAAGACCCAATGCTGTCATTTCAGCAAGGTTAGCGCCCTTACCGCCAAGAATTTCACGCATGGAAGCGTTGCCTTCGTTGAACTGATAAACGTACTTTTTGCTCATAGTTTAACATACCTCCAAAATTTTTCAATTCCGTAAAATTCTTTAACATTACGGAGTTGTCAACATTATAACATAAAATTAAAAAAAAGAAAAGTATTTTTTTTGAAAAATTCTAACAAGATTTTACCTTTTATATATTCCACTTTCCGTCAAATTCACAAAATTAGATAAAACACTTGAAAATTGAATAAAAAATTGTCATAATGTTATCATAGGATAATTATGTAATATTATTTATTATAATGCATTGCAAAGGTGGTAATAATATAATGAACAGTGCTATAATTCTGGCAGGCGGACAAGGTAAAAGAATGAAAGCCGAAATACCAAAGCCAATGTTCAAAGTTTTGGGCGAACCCATGCTTGAATGGGTTATAAGCGCCTGTGAAAATGCAGGTGTTGATGATATCTGTATAATTAAAGGATATAAATCAGAAATTATTGATGAATACATAGGTGATCGCTACAAAACAGCATTGCAAGCCGAAAGACTCGGAACAGGTCATGCTGTTATGCAAGGCGTGCCTTTTCTTAAAAAAACAAACAGTAAAAACACTCTTGTTCTTTGTGGTGATGCGCCGTTTATTGATGCCGATACCATTAAAAACGCGTTGGAAGAACATATAGAATCCGATAACGCTGTTACGGTTATTTCTGCACGTGTTGATAACCCTTTCGGATATGGTAGAATTATCAGAAACGAAAAAGGTATTGACGGCATTGTTGAACAGAAAGACGCATCGCAGGAACAACTTAAAATCAACGAAGTAAATTCCGGCTGCTATTGGTTTAAAACCGATAAGCTCATTGATGCGCTTGACAAGCTTACAAACAATAATGCTTCTAATGAATACTATCTTACAGATACAGTTTCAATTCTAATATCAATGGGCTGTAATGCAGGTTGCTATACAGCTGAAAACAGTGATGTTGTGCTTGGCGCAAATGATCGCAAGGGCCTTTTAATGCTCAACGATATTGCAAGAAAAAATGTAATTGATAAACATCTTGAAAACGGTGTTGAGTTCACCTGCACAGATGGTATTGTTATTGAAAGAAATGTCGAAATTGGTGTTGGTACGCACATTTTGCAGGGTTCAGTTCTTGCAAATGGTACTGTAATCGGTGAAAATTGTGTTATTGGACCTAATTGCTTGCTTGAAAATGTTAAGGTAGGGAATAATACAAAGCTGAATTATGTTCAAGGTTATGATGCTGTTATTGATGATAACGTTAAAATCGGCCCGTTTGTTCACATCAGACCTAACAGCCATATCAAGAGCGGCGTGAAAATCGGTGATTTTGTTGAGATTAAAAACAGTGTTATTGGCGAAAACACTGCCGTTGCGCACCTTACTTACGTGGGTGATAGTGATGTAGGTGCAAGAGTTAACTTTGGCTGCGGCTGTGTAACAGTAAATTATGACGGTATGAATAAAAACCGCACAACAATAGGCGACAATTGCTTTATCGGATGTAATACAAATCTTATTGCTCCCGTAAAACTTGGTAAGGGTGCATATACTGCGGCAGGAACGACTGTTGTTAAAGATGTTCCTGATTACGCTTTGGCTCTTGATAGGGGCGAATTTAAACTTAAAGACGGATATTCTCTGAAAAAGCTTGGTAAAAAAGCTACAAGGGATGAATAAACACTGAAAGGAAAACGGCAATGAAAAGACTATTTGCCTTTTTGGTAACGCTTGTTGTTGCAATTGGATGTTTTGCACCGAATGCGGCTGCCATTGAATTTGTACCTTCAACAAGTAACGAAATTACAGCTCAGGCATACTATATATACAATACCGATGCTTCAATGTGCGTTGCTTCTGAAAACGAAACTGCAAGGATTTCACCCGGATATCTTGCAATGATTGTTACAGCTATAATAACAATCGAAAAGATACCGGATCTGAATACAAAAATAACTTGCAAAAATTACAGCGATACAGCAGGTCTTCCTTCGGCTGATTTTCGTAATGGAGAAAAAACAACTGTGCGTGATTGCCTTTATGCAATGCTTTTGTATAATTCTTGCCAGGAAGCTATGTTGCTTGCCGATTATATATGTGAAGGCGATGTTTCGGGTGCATTTGTTGAATTGATGAACGAAACTGCAAAACTTGCAGGTGCCACAAGTACCAACTTTGTCGATCCGTTTGGTGCAGATGATGATAATCAATACACAACTGCTAAGGATATGGCAATGATTTACCGTTACGCTATATCATTCTCTGCTTTTAAAGAAATTGCTTCTGCTTACGATAGAACAATTTCTGTTGAAGAATCTCTTGCCTCAACACATGGCACATCTTGGACTATCTGGAATAAGAATGCCATGATGAAGAATACATCTGATTATTATTATCAATTCTTGATGAATGGTGTTGTTTCTTGTACCGAATATGGCGGGTGCAGTATGGTTTCGCAATCTTCAAGCGGTGGAAACACCTACATTACAGTTGTTCTTAATGCCCCTCTTGATACTGACGAAAACGGTTGGTATTGTGAGCATTACAAATCATCAAGAGCATTGCTTGATTGGGCAATGAACTTTGTTTCTTATGAGATTATTCTTTCGCGTGATGATGAAATTGCTGAAGCAGCTGTTGACTTTGCCGAAGGTGATGGCTATGTTATTGCAAAAACAGCAGAAGACTATATCGGTTTATGGTGCGCTGAGTATCCCAAGTCAAATCTTGAAAGGAAAATTACTTATTATAATGAATATTTAATTGCACCTGTTCAAAAAGGCACACCGCTTGGAAAGCTGCAGCTATATTATGAGGGCGAATGTTTGTTTGAAACAGAGCTTGTAGCAGGTGATACAGTTAACCGTTCTGAACTTGGATACAGCGTAAAGGTGGTAAGCCTTTATCTGAAGAGTAAGCAGTTTAAGACTGCTGCAAAAGTTTCGGGTATTTTCTTTGCACTTACTTTGTTGATTTTTATCGCTATCAGAGTTTGCCAGCATTTAATACAGAAAAAGTATGATGAAGCGTGGGAAGCAGAAAAGGCAAAACATTCCGGAAAACGCAGTTCTTCGCTCAAAAAGGCTGCCAACGGAAATGCACAACAAAGAACTGCAAAAAAGAAATCTGTTGAAAAGTCGGATTATGAAACTAACGCCGCATTTTTTAATGATGATACAAACCAATAAATTATAATAAAACGGTCTGAGAACAAGTATTTCTCAGACCGTTATTTTGCTTTTAGCTGTATGTTATCAAATAATCGTATTCATCATCATCAGGTGTTTCAAACAAATCGTGGCATTTTTTTGCCAACCCTTCATCTACATAAAAGGCTGTTGTTTTACCACTCAGTACATCGCTGTTTCGCAAGACAACGTTTTGTTCAAGTCTTTCCTTGTTGATATCGATGTAATACATTGCATATTCTATGTTTTTGCTTTTGAAGAATTCTTTTATGTCCTTGCGTTTGACTTTGGTCCAAAAACCCCAATCTAAAATTACATTAACACCCGAATTGATTATTTCTAAAGATTTCTTTAAAAGGTATATTTGTATGCGTTCGGTAATGTTATCGTGATTATTTCCCGGGCAACCATCGAGAATGCTAAGTGTGATTTCGTCAACAGAAAGAATTACTGCATTGTATTCTCTTTTTAGCTTTTCAGCCAAAAAACTTTTGCCTGAGCATATTTTTCCGCAAATAAGTATAGCCTTTGCCAAAATGTCAGCTCCTTGTTGTATGTATTTGTTATAATAAATTATACTGAAATTTAGTGAATGTCAATATAAAAAGCTGTATTTGATTTTATTCAAATTCAGCTTTTTGGTTTCAATACTATTTTTCAAGAAAGGCAAAGAAATTAAACGCCTGCAGAAGTATAGTGACAAGAATGATAGGTGCTACAAATTTAATCATAACAACATAAAGCTTTTCGCGTTTAAACTTTGTATTGCCGCTTGATTTTATCTCGTCGGTAACAGTTTTTGTGCCGCACACCCAAATCAAAACACAGGTTGCAAGTGCAACTAACGGAAGCATGAGGTTGTTTGAAATGTAGTCTAATACGTCAAGAATTTGTCCGACTGTGCCGTTTGGCAGTTTGATTGCAGTATAAAGTACATTGTAACCAAGGCAAACTATAATACCTACTGTAAGCGATATTGCAAATGAAATTACAGTTGCTGTTTTACGTTTTATATCAAATTTATCTATAAGGCTCGACGCAACTGTTTCGAGAAGTGATATAGATGATGTGAGAGCCGCAAAAAGTACAAGAACAAAGAAAAGTGCACCTATAATACTTCCGATAGAACCCATTTGTTCAAAAACTGTGGGCAACGAGATAAACATCAGACTTGGACCTGATTTTTCAAGGCCGGCATTTCCTTGAAAAGCAAATACTGTTGGTACAACAATAAGTCCTGCAAGAATTGCAACGCCTGTATCAAAAAGTTCGATCTGATTAACCGATTTTGCAAGGTCGTCTTCTTTTCGGCAGTAAGATCCATAAGTTATGAGGATGCCCATTGCGATTGAAAGAGAGTAGAACATCTGGCTCGAAGCGTCAAGCAATATTGTGAAGAACTTTGATACAGTCAGACCTTCAAAGCTGGGTATAAGATAAATCTTTAAACCGTCAATTGCTGTTCGTGTTTCGTTGGTTTCAGGATCGGTATAAGATAGTGTAAGAGAATAAACGGCTATTCCGATAATAATCAAAAGCAATGCGGGCATCATGATTTTTGAAGCTTTTTCAATGCCTTTTTCAACGCCGAGTAATACTATTACTGCGCTTAGTGCCATAAATATACAAAACCAGAATATTGGTGATACATCTGCTGATATAAAGTTCGAGAAATAGTCGGCTGTGCCTGTTGAGTATATATCTGATGATTGACCGAATGTATATGTGGCGGCGTATTTTGTAACCCAACCGCCGATAACGCAATAATAAGGGAAAATTATTATAGGTACTAATGTCGCTATAATACCGAGAAAACTAAATTTTTTGTTTATTTTGGTGTAGGCCTGAAGGGGAGATGCCCCTGTTTTTCTGCCAATGGCTATTTCGGTTGTCATAAGCGAAAAGCCAAATGTTAAAGATAGAATAATGTAAACAAGGATAAATAATCCGCCGCCGTTTTTTGCAGCTAAATACGGAAATCTCCAAAGATTGCCAAGACCTACTGCTGAACCTGCTGCAGCAAGTACAAACCCTATTCTGCCTGTAAAGCTGCCTCGTTGTTTATTTTCCATAAAGCTTTGTTTCCTTTCGGTTTGATTAAACATTCAATTTAATATTATATCAAAATTTTTATGTAATTAACACGTGTTTATTTTGAAATTATTTGACTATAAAGTAAATTATTTCATTATAACACCGATTTTGTCAGTTGTTGACATGGATTAAGCTTTGGTGATATTATGAACATAACAATTTTTTTATCAAAAAAACAATTTTGCCCTAACCAAATTAATTTTTCTGCACTATATTTACAGAAGCTTCTGAAAATCAGCGAAAGGAGTGCGAAAAATGAACACGGATGAACGGATGGAGCAGATTGCGCAGATGTCAAAATCTATATTTTCGTATTGTCTGTCAAGAACAAGTTCTTATCATGAAGCCGAGGATTTATCGCAGGAAATATTACTTGCCTGCTGCGAAAGCATAGATAATCTCAGAAATGAAAAAGCTTTTTACGCTTTTATCTGGCGGACTGCCGATAATATTTTAAAGAGCTGGTATCGCAAAAAATCGAAGTATAGCGAAAGCGAGCTTGACGAAAATGTTGCAGATAATGTATGGGATAAACTTGATGAACAATCTCAAAACAATGAACAGCTTTCGCTTATCAGACGTGAGCTTGCTATATTGAATTCTGACTATCGCAAGGTGATGATTGAATACTATTTCAATAAAAGATCTGTAAAGGAAATTTCAGCACTCTTTTCGATATCAGAAAGCATGGTAAAGTACCTGCTGTTCCAATCGAGAAATAGAATTAGAAAGGGTGTCGTTATGGAAAAAGCATTTGGAGAACTGAGCTATCGTCCCGTAGAATTTTGGGTAAGCTCGTGGGGAAAATTCAATAGAGAATATTATAATATCAGCAACAGTAGAGTAAATCAGAATATCATTATGGCATGTTATTATGACAAGCTGACGGAGGAACAAATCAGTCTGCAGACGGGTGTTCCTACTGCGTATTTGGAAAATGGGATCAAAGAGCTTTTGGAGCATGAGTTGCTTTTGGAGAAAAATGGATATTACCGCAGTAATATTGTTGTTGTCACACGGAAAATGAAGGATGAAATCTACGAAAAACATAAAGATACGATTCGTGAAACTGCAGAGCTGATCAAAAGTTTTGTGGACAACTCGATTGATGCTGTGCGTGCAATCGGCTTTTATGGCAGTGATATGCCGCACAATTCTATGAAGTGGTTTTTGGTTTCCCAGCTGCTGCACCTGGCATATATTGATTTTCTGCAGGAAAAGCTTCCGTTCGGTGATTGGGAAAGCTATCCCGAAGATAAGTTCGGACAGAAAGGTTATCGATGGTTTTCGGAGAAAAAAGAGTCTCATGATATCTATACGTTCCGCACCAGTAAACGTGATGATTCTGAAAAGGCGCATATCATACTGTGGGATGTTGATGTGAATGGCGAACCCGTTTGCACAAGAATGAACAGAATGCACGAAATCATGCTCGTCAATCTGCTGACAGAACAGCCAAGCTCCGAAAGTGATAAACTGATATGCGCAGAATTGCTGGAGCATCATTTTGCAATTAAAACGGTTGCAGGAATTCAGCCCAATTTCCCATGTTTCAATTGCGAGCAGAGCCACAGATTTTGGGAGCTGACTGTTCCTGTGGCGCAGAAAATCTGCAGTCAGGCACTTGCACGGCTTGACGGCATCAAGCATATTATGGCGGAGCATACCCCGGAACATCTGCGTGATTACGCCGAAAAGATTGCACCTGGTGAAATGACGCCGGAAATCTGCGATGTGATGAGGGAGCTTTGCGAAAGCGGATGGCTTCTTCCTCTGACCGAGGGAACGCTTGCTACAACAGTTATGTATACAGCAGATTAGTACAGAACGAACTCTACAAATTCACTTCGTCCTAAGCAAGCATTTATACTTATCTGCAATATTAAAAAGCCTGAGAATTGTTCTCAGGCTTTTGCTGTTAAAGCTATAATATTGTGATATTATTTTACCTCAATCTGACACATTCTCATTGTTTCAAGGGCGCTGTTATGAGTTTGCGGAGTTACACCGGCACAGCAGGCGGAATCAACAGAAATTACTGCGTTTGGAAATGTTGCTTTAAGAATCAGCGCGTTCGAAACAACGCATATATCCGTGCACAGCCCAACAATTTCAATTTCATCATTGTCAAAATCAAATTCGTTCCAACCTGTAAATCCAAATGTAGGTTTGTTGATGTGTATGCAATCTGTGTTATCAAGAGATAGCGGTATCTGCCAACCGTCTGTATCCTTCACACAGTGCACAACCGGAAGCTTTTTGCCTTCGGGAGTGTTAAGATAATTATCATAATGCGTATCTCTTGTGTAGATTATTCTATCACCGTTATGTTTATATTGATTAATTTTTTCTTTTACTTTATCAACAATTGCAACTGCTTCGTTAGTGCCCAAAGCGCCGTCGATAAAATCATTTTGCATATCAACTACAATTAATGTTTTCATATTATTCACCAATGCTTTAGTCAAGAAGCTTTCTTGTCGTATCTATTGCAAAAAGCACTTTATCGCACCATGCATCAAATGCACTGTCTTCTATCTGATATTGTGGGTGCTTTAGAATATAATCAATGGTTTCTTTAATTCCCTCAGAAAAACTCTTTGTGGCTTTAAACTCCGGTACGGCACGTTTTATCTTTGTGTTATCAAAAATCATTGAATTTGCCTTGTCGCCTATGAGTGTGCCTTTAAGGTCGTGCTCAGTACAGCAATTTAAAAATTCGGAAGAAAGGTGAGTGGCTTTAAGTTCAACGCCAAGGGCGTTTGCAATTTGTTCGTATATCTGATTCCATGTAAGAACTTCATCTGACGTTATGTGGAAAGCTTCTCCAATAGCGTGAGGATTGCCAATAAGGCTGACAAAACCTTTTGCAAAATCGCTGTTGTGAGTCATGGTCCAAAGTGATGTTCCGTCACCGTGTATAATAACACGTTTGCCTTCAAGCATACGTTTTGCAACCTGCCACGAACCTTTGCTGCCGTGTACGCCAAGAGGTATTGATCTGTTGTCATAGGTATGGCTGGGGCGCACGATTGTTATGGGAAAACCACTTTCACGGTAGAGTCGCATCAAGTAATCTTCGCAAGCGATTTTGTCCTGTGAATAATTCCAATATGGATTTCTAAGAGCTGTTCCTTCAGTAATAAACGGTGAAGCAACAGGTTTGTTGTAAACGCTTGCCGAGCTTATAAATATATATTGCTTCGTCTTATCTCTGAACAAGCGATAATCACGTTCTAACTGGAAAGGCACAAACCCACAGAACTGAGCAACTGCATCAAATTTTGTGTCGCCGATAAGCGAAAGCACAGTCTTTTCGTCGTTTATATCAGCTTTTAAAAGTTTAACGCCATGGGGAATATCTTCTTCACGAGTTCCTCTATTAATAAGGTAAAGCTCGTGTTTCTTTGTTTTCGCTAAAAGTTCGGTAACGGCCATGCTAATTGTACCTGTTCCGCCTATAATCAGTATTTTCATGGAGATTGCTCCTTCAATATTATTCTATAAATCAAATTATACCACATAGTATTGTTAATTTCAAGTCATAAAATTACACTTTAAAAATAACAAAATGATAATAAAATCTGCGTGGGGTTATATTATAATGGTAGTATATAATATGCAGTTTGCTCTTTAAGGGGATATAAATGAAAACTAAGGCTGTTATTTTTGATATGGATGGCGTTTTGTTTGATACACAAAGGGTTTATGTAGAAACGTGGGAACGTGCCGCTTTGGAAATGAATCTTGGCGATATCAGCAATGTTACATACGCTTGTATAGGAAGAAATCGCAATAATATTGAACAATACCTTCGTAAATCCTTTGGCGATGATTTTGCGGTAGATGAATTCTATTCCAGAAAAGACGTATGGTTTGACCGCATTATTGAAGAACGAGGTACACCTGTTAAACCGGGAGTAAAAGAGTTGCTTGAGTATCTTAAAGAAAACGAATATAAAATAGCACTTGCTACATCAACAGGACAAAAAAGAGCGTTTTCGCACCTTTATAGTACGGATTTGTTTGATTATTTTGATATAAAAGTAACCGGAAATATGGTTAAGTGCGGAAAACCTGATCCCGAAATATATCTTACAGCGTGCAAATTATTGCGTGAAAATCCGAAAAACTGTTTTGCGGTTGAAGATTCTTACAACGGTGTTCGCTCAGCAAGCAGTGCCGGAACGAAAACTATCATGATTCCGGATATGCTTGAAGCAAATGTTGAAATGCGTGGTTTGTGCTATTGCATTTTTGATTCAATGAATGGCTTTTTGGAGTACTTAAAAACATTGGATTAAGCACATAAGTGCTGTTTTATGGAAAAAAACACATACATAATATGCAAAATATACAAAAAAATAAAATTATCGGATTATATAAGAGTTAAATTCGTTATTTTAAAAAAACAGCTTGACATTTGTGCAAATTTGTGGTAAAATCATAAAGCCGCGTGTTGTCGGAATTTTATAAGTGGCTTTTGGCCCTCCGATTGCAGCGAGATTTATATTAAGGAAGGTGCGTTCATGTACGCAGTAATCGAAACAGGCGGAAAGCAGTATCAGGTTAATGTTGGCGATATTGTTTTCATCGAAAAGCTCGGCGCAGAAGCCGATGAAAAGGTAACATTTGACAAGGTTATGGCTCTTGGCAGTGATGACGGAATCAAGGTTGGCGCTCCCTATGTTGAAGGCGCAAGCGTATCAGCTACCGTTGTTAAGAATGGCAAGGCAAAGAAGGTTTATGTTATGACCTACAAGCCTAAGAAGGGCGAAAAGAGAAAGATTGGTCATCGTCAGCCTTATACACAGGTTAGAATTGAAGCAATTAACGCATAAAGTCAGATGATCAAAGCGGTTTTTTACAAAAAAAACGGTTTGTTTGACGGGTTTGATGTCAGCGGACATGCAGGCTATGCCAAAAGCGGTAGAGATGTTGTCTGCGCTGCGGTTTCATCCGCTGTAATGCTCAGTGCAAATCTTTTAACTGATAGCTTCGGAGAAAAAGCTAAAGTCAGTGCACAAGGTGATACGATTTCGCTTAAATGCAACAGTGAGGTTTGCGATAAAGTTTTAAGTGCCCTTTATGAGCATCTTGGGTATATTTCACAAGAATACAAAGGCACTGTATCAATAATTATCAAGGAGGACAAAAACCATGCTTAGAATTAGTATGCAGTTTTTCGCACATAAAAAGGGTGTAGGTTCCACAAAGAACGGCCGTGATTCCGAATCCAAGAGACTTGGCGTAAAGAGAGCTGACGGTCAGTATGTACTTGCCGGCAATATTCTCGTTCGTCAGAGAGGAACACACATTCACGCTGGTGAAAATGTTGGTATCGGTTCCGATGATACTCTGTTTGCTTTGGTAGATGGCAGAGTTAAGTTCGAGCGTTGGGGCAGAGACCGCAAGAAGGTTTCAGTTTACACAGAACAGTAAGTACCTAAAAATCCCAAGGTTTCCGCTTTGGGATTTTTGTTGTTAGGAGCGATTCTATGTTTGTAGATAAGGCGAAAATCAAAGTAAGGGCAGGCGACGGCGGCGACGGTGCCGTTTCATTCCACAGAGAAAAATACGTAGCAGCAGGCGGTCCTGACGGCGGTGACGGCGGCAAGGGCGGTAATGTTGTTTTTGTTGTTGATGATAATTTCTCTACCCTTATTGATTTTAGGTATAAGAGAAAATATATTGCTGAAAACGGTCAAAATGGTGGTTCGCGTAATTGTACAGGCAAAAACGGTGCCGATCTTATTGTAAAAGTTCCGCGCGGTACTTTGGTGCGTGATGCTAATACCGGCAGAATTATTGCAGATCTTTCAACGGACGAGCCTAAGATTATAGCAAAAGGTGGTAAAGGCGGTAAAGGTAATGTACATTTTGCAACGCCTACCCGTCAGATACCGAAGTTTGCAAAGCCTGGATATCCCGGAGAGGAATTTGAGGTTAAGCTTGAATTAAAACTTCTTGCAGATGTTGGCATTGTCGGTTTTCCAAATGTTGGCAAATCGACACTAATTTCTTCAGTAAGTGCGGCAAAGCCAAAAATTGCAAACTATCATTTTACAACTCTTGCACCTGTTCTTGGTGTGGTGAGAATTGAAAACGAAAAGTCGTTTGTTATGGCTGATATTCCCGGACTTATCGAAGGTGCGAGCGATGGTGTTGGACTCGGACATGAGTTTTTGCGTCATGTTGAAAGATGCCGTTTGATTCTTCATGTTGTTGATGTATCGGGTATGGAAGGCAGAAATCCTATTGAGGATTTTGAAATTATCAATAAAGAGCTTGCAAATTTCAGTGCTGATTTAGCGCTTTGCCCGCAGGTTGTTGCGGCAAATAAGTGCGACATTGCAACACCTGAACAAGTTCAGGTGTTTAAAAGCTATATTGAAAGCAAAGGTCTGACAATGTTTGAAATATCAGCAGCGACTACAAAGGGAACAATCGCTCTGATTCAGGAAATTGAGCGTGTGCTTGATACACTGCCGCCTATAAAGGAATACGAAGAAGAGCCACTTAGTCCTAAGGAACTTGATGAAAATGCAGGTAAGGGCCAACGCTTCGAGGTTACCTGTGAGGATGGCATTTACTATGTTGAAGCACCGTGGCTTGAATCTATCATGCGTACGGTGGATATGGACGATTATTCGTCACTGCAGTATTTCCAGAGAGTGCTTGCAAACAGCGGCATTATTGACAGGCTGCGTGAAATGGGTATTAACGAAGGCGATACTGTTGATATCTTTGGATTTGAATTTGATTTTGTCAACTGATAAAAGGGGAGATATCTTACGATAAAAACGCTTTCAGAATTTGAAGCAAATCAATATAGCCCGCTTGTTTTGGCTTTTTTGGGCGACAGCGTTTACGAAAGATGCGTGCGAATGAAACTTGTTACCTTTACAAGTTTAAGTGCCGGTAGGTTGCATTCAATATCCGTTAAAGTGGTTTGCGCAGCTTTTCAGGCAAAGGCTGCCAACGAAATCTGCGATATGCTTTCAGAAAAAGAGTTGAGCATTTTTAAGCGAGGCAGAAACGCGCATGGCAATACCGTTCCCAAAAGTGCTAATGCGCAGGATTATCGTAAAGCCACCGGGCTTGAAGCTTTATTCGGATATCTTCATTTGATTGGTGATGAAGATCGTATCGATGAGCTGTTTGATAAAATTTGGAAGCTGTTTTGTGACAGCTTTGAAGAATACAAATTTGAAAATGCATAAGGAGAATTGATATGTCCGGACATTCAAAATGGAATAATATCAAGCGTAAAAAAGAAGCTACTGACGCTATTAAAGCGAAGATTTTTACTAAAATCGGAAGAGAGATTATTGTTTGCGTAAAGGAAGGCGGTCCTGACCCGAATAATAATTCAAAACTGAGAGATTTGATTGCAAAGGCAAAATCCAATAACGTGCCTAATGATAATATTGAACGCGTTATTAAAAAAGCTGCAGGTGACGCTAATAAGAACAGCTACGAAAATATGGTTTACGAAGGCTACGGTCCTAACGGCGTAGCGGTTATTGTTGAATGTCTTACCGATAATAAAAACCGTACCGCTGCTGATGTTCGTCATGCTTTTGATAAGTTTGGCGGAAATATGGGCACAAGCGGCTGTGTTTCGTTTATGTTCAGCCAGAAAGGTATTATTATCATTGATAGCGAAGATACTGATGAAGAAGCATTGATGGAAGCTATTATGGAGCTTGGTGCTGATGATCTTATTGCTGAAGATGACAGCTTTGAAATTCAGTGCGAACCCAACAGTGTTGGCGAAATATCACGCGGTCTTGCAGATAAGGGCTTTAATGTTCTTTCGGCTGAAGCTGAAATGGTGCCTTCGACCTATACAACACTTACAGATGAAGAATCTATCAAGAAAATGTCAATAATGCTCGAAACTCTTGAGGATAACGATGATGTTCAGAACGTTTGGCATAACTGGGAAAATATGCCCGAAGACTAAACGATGTATTATAAACCGCAACGGCAGTATTTGCATTGCGGTTTTATTTTTTTGCAAATTTTTCTAATTAACAAAAAATTTAAATATGTAAATTATGTGTATATTTTTCCCGAAAAATCGGGAGCATTCCACAAGTTCTTGTGTTTTAATGCAGCGAAAAACGCAATTTTCTTTAAAAACATAATTGCAATTTTTTTATAATTGTGATATGATATAATAGATAGAAAATAAAGCAGGGAGGGTGTGTATGTCCGAGAATAAAAACAACAGTACTTTTAAAAAGCTTGGTGTTGCAATTGGTAAGCTTACAAAAGGTATAGCTGAATTTTTTAAAGGCATACCTCAGTTTTTCAGCTCTTTGGTAAATAAGAAAAAGTCTAATTCTGTAAAATATAATAAATCTACAAATAAAAAACGCGGCAAAAGTAAAGTGAGATATGATCGCTTGGGCGTTTTAGTTGCTGCTTTTATAGTTTTAATCGTATTGATTGTAGTGCTTATCAAGGCTATTGTTGCCAGTGGTGATAAGGATGAAGACAAGGACAAGTCCAAAAATGATGATAGCGCTTCGAGCACTTCAACCTCTGAATCTGTAATCGATTCTGGAGTAAGCAATGATAATACAGTTGCTTATACAGAAACTGTTTTTACTTATGATCAAATCAAAACGGGAAATCTTATTGTTGTTAACAATAGCTATGAGTTTGCTTTTCCCGAAGTGCAAAGCCCATCTCTTATAAGCGTAATGGAAAATAAAAATAGTTCATACGCAGTAAGTAATGCAAATATTTTGCTTGATGGAACCGCAATAAAACAGTTTAACACAATGATGGAAGCTTTCTCCACAGAAACAGGACTTAGCAACATCGAGCTAAAGCAAGGTTACCGCACTAAAGAATATCAGCAAGAGCTTTATGATTCAGGAAAGAGCGTTGTTGCTCCCGGGTATACCGAACATCACACAGGGCTTGCGGTTAATATAAGTATTCTCAACGGCGGTGATTATAAAAAATACGATTATAATGATTTGCCGAGTGAAGATTATAAATGGATTTTGGATAACTGCGCAAAATATGGATTTATACCAAGATATACTCTTGAAAATGAACAATATACCCTTTGCGAAGCTGAATCCGACCATTTCAGATATGTAGGTGTTCCCCATGCATATTATATGACGGAAAATAACCTCTGTCTTGAACAATATCTTGAAACCTTAAAACAGTATACTTTTGATTCTCCCTTGCAGTTGACTTGTGAATATGATTCAAAAAATTATGTCATCTATTATACCGAAGCAACTGTTGCCGTAGGTGTATCCAATCAGACTAATGTATGGATTCCCACAAATGCCGAATACACAATCTCCGGTGATAATATGGGCGGATTTATAGTTACAGTAACCCAATAAATTTTTTATAAATTAATGTCATAAAAGAAAGAAGGACTAGATTATGAGTATCAGACTTGAACTCACAAACACCCCCAAGGCAAAACCTACCGACGAAACTAAGCTCGGTTTCGGCAAAATCTTTACAGACCATATGTTTATTATGGACTACGACACAGGCATGGGTTGGCACGATGCAAGAATTGTACCTTATGCACCTATTGAACTTTCACCTGCATCAATGTGTTTACACTATGGTCAGGAAGTATTTGAGGGCATGAAGGCTTACCGTACAGCTAACGGCGATATTCAGCTTTTCAGACCCGAAGAGAATTTTAAAAGATTAAATTCTTCAAATGAACGTCTTGTAATTCCTGCAATTGATGAAGACTTTGCTCTTGAAGCCTTGAAAAAACTCATCGATGTTGAAAAAGATTGGGTACCCCACGCTGAAGGTGCTGCACTTTACATCAGACCTTTCATCATCGCTGTTGACCCCTTCCTTGGTGTACGTCCCGGCGATAAATATATGTTTATTATAATTCTTTCTCCTTCCGGCGCATATTACGCATCCGGTCTTGATCCTGTTGATATTTACGTTGAACAGAAATATGTCAGAGCAGTACGCGGTGGTATGGGTTATACAAAGACAGGTGGTAACTACGCAGCTTCTTTGCTTGCACAGGATGAAGCACATCAGCAGAATTACTCTCAGGTACTTTGGCTTGATGGCGTTGAACAGAAATACATCGAAGAAGTTGGCGCTATGAACATTTTCTTTGTAATTGACGGCGAGGTTGTTACTCCTTCTCTTCAGGGTTCAATTCTTCCCGGCATTACAAGAAAGTCTGCTATCGAAATTTGTAAATCAAAGGGTATTCCGGTATCAGAACGCAGAATTTCTATTCAGGAAATTGCTGATGCTTATGATAACGGTAAACTTAACGAAATTTTTGGCACAGGTACTGCAGCTGTAATCTCTCCTGTTGGCACACTTAAGTGGGGCGATAAGGTTATGAAGGTTAACGAAGGCAAAATCGGTACAATTTCACAGATGCTTTACGATACTCTCACAGGTATTCAGTGGGGCACCGTTGAAGATACATTTGGCTGGACACAGAAGATTTAAGTTATTTTACAATAACTCCACGGTCTATGTTTATAATTTTGTCTGCAAAAAGTGCAACCTTAGGGTCGTGTGTAATTAGTATCACAGTTTTCCCGTCGTTGTTCATTTTGCGTAGAATGTGCATAACAGATTTACTTGATGTTGCATCAAGGTTTCCTGTTGGTTCATCGGCAAGTATTATATCCGGATTTGATGCTATGGCGCGGGCAACAGCAGTTCTTTGCTGTTGCCCGCCTGACATTTCAGAAGGGTAATGATATAATCTATCCTCAAGTCCAACAGCGGTTAAAGCCCTTTTAGCAATGCATTCTCGTTCATATTTAGGCATTTTTCTGTACATTAGCGGTAAACTTACATTTTCCAATGCATTAAGTGATGGTATAAGATTGAAATTTTGAAATACAAATCCAATGTTATGGCTGCGTATTTCGGAAATTTCTTTTTTTGAAAGATTTAATGTGCTCTTTCCAAAAATTTTATATTCTCCGCTTGTTTGAACATCAAGACAACCCATGATATTCATCAAGGTTGATTTACCACTGCCCGAAGAGCCCATTATGCTTAAAAATTCGCCACTGTTAATACTCAAATTAATTCCATTAAGCGCATAAACCGTGCCGTTTTGCTTGCGGTAAATCTTTTTTAAATTGCATATATTGATTATTTCCATGATATCCCCCAAAAATTCTTTTATTATATTATGCCAAATTTGCATTTGGTTTATGATTAAAAATCAATATATATCAATATTGATTACGATATGATGAAATTTGGTTACAACGTGCAATTATTTCGATAAAGCTTTAAATTAGCGGCTTTTCACTTGTAAAATTGTATAAAAAATGTTGCTTTAAAACAATATTTGTAATTAAAGTTACAGAAAAATTAAAATTTGAATGAAAACTGTGTGTAAATTATTGACACATTAAGTTTTTACTGATAGAATTGTACTTGTAAAAGTTTGCGGAATGTATTTAGTTTCGTAAATTTTACATATTAGGATTGTTGATTACAATTGAAAAGGAGAATGGTAATGGACAACAATTATAACGGTTTTACGCCCAATAACAATGATATGCAACAGCCTGTAAATAATGAAGGCAACGCTTATCAACAGCAGTTTGGTGCTGCACCTCAGTACGCAGCTCCTACTCCAACACCTACTGAAAACTTTACAAATCAGATTGCTAATGATCTTAACACAGCAAACGCTGATGGAACAGTAGCAGTAGCAAAGAAAAAATCTAAGCTTCCCTTTATCCTCGGTGGCTCTTTAGTCGCTGTTGCAGGTGCAGGCGCGTTGCTTTTTGCTTTTGTTGCACCTGTTAAAAACTGGGTAAAGCTTACATTCATGAAGCCCGAAAAGTATTTTGCTTCTGTTGAAGAACAGGCATTTACTGAGTATTCTACAACTCTTTCCGAAGCTTATGGCGAAATTCTTAAATCTGTTAATGGCGAAGGCACATCAGTTGATTACAATGTTGAAATGACTTTTGGCGAACAGTTTATGGAACTTGTAAAGGAAGACAATCCCGAAATACCCGAATTCACTCTTGAATCTATTGGCATGGATATGTCTATTGCTTCAAATTCCGATGCTGCTTCTGTTGATTTGGGCGTGTTGCTCAATGGCGAAAGTGTAGTTTCCGGCGAAATGATTTATGATCTCGCTGAGATGATGGCTTACATTCAGATCCCTGAATTGTCCGAAGCTTATATGTATGCTTCTCTTGAAGAATACATGGATGAAATGACTGCTGAAGGCGATGTGGATATGTCCGAATTCGATCCCGAAGTTCTTATTTCTGAAGAAGATATGAAGAGAATTATTGAGGATTATGCAAACATCGTATACTCCAATATTGAGACAGTTGAAATTGCCAAGGGCGAAGATGTTGAAGTTGCAGGTAAAGATTTTTCTTTCAATATCATGGAATATGAAATGACACAGGAAGATCTTTATGATATCCTTCTTGAAATACTTGAAACAGCAGCAGATGATGACGCTATTGCTGACATGGTTGATGGTCTTGGTTATGATTATGATGAGCTTATCGATGAAGCTATCGATACTATCGAATCTGCAATGGATGAAGCTTCCGATGATAGTTACCTCGAAGCAAGAATATTCGTTGACGCACGTGGCGTAATCATGGGTCGTGAATACACAATGTACACCGATGATGAAGAAGATGGTTTGATCTCCTATATCCTTGGTGCTGACGGCGATGATATCTGCTTTGAAATGTTAGTTGAAGCATACGGCGAAGAAGCTATGGTTATCGAACTTTCAAGAATCGGTGAAGACCTTGAAGGTGCAATAGTTGTCGAAGGCGAGGAAATGATGACTGTTGAAGGTTCTTATAAGGACGAGGCTTATTCGGGTACATTCACAATTATTTCGGAAGAATATAATTGGGAAACTGACGACTACGATACAGAAGAAGTATCTTTTGAATTTGAAAACCTTAAAACTGTTGGTGATAACAACGAATACATCAGCGGTAAGATTATCTTTGATGCAGAAGAATTTGCTGATGAAGAAGAAATTGCTGAGATGGATGTAACTTCTGTTGAAATTATCTTTGATAGCGACGGAAAGGGTCAGGACGTAACTTTGGCTATGGGCGACCTGCTCTCAATTACTGTTGGTGTTGCAATTTCTGATGGCGAAGTTGATATCGATATTCCTTCTGACAATCTTTACGATATCGAAACAGAAGCTGAAGCTTATCTTGAAACTGTTGAATATGAAGCAGTTATTGATAAGGTTCTTGAACTTCTCGGTCTTGACGACGAATATACAACTGAAGAAATCATCGAAAGCATTGAATCCGGTATGTCTTCTGAAGATGATTACTATGATGACTATTATGAAGACGACTACTACGAAGATGATTATTACGAAGATGATTATTACGAAGATGACTACTTCGAAGATGAAGATGAAGATTCGTCTGATGAATACGAATACGAATGGGATTATGTAGACTTGTCGGATAGCTTAGTGGTTAATGCTTTTGGTTCTGACTATGCATGGCCTTGCACAATGGAACCCTTCTGCGCATATTTTGGACTTGACGGCAAAATTACAATGATTGCAGATGATTGGGACTACACTTACAGCGACGGTGGTTCCGAGATTGATTTTTACAATCCTTATCCTTATGATGTAGATACACAGGATTGCTTCGTTGAATACATTTATGTATCACAAGATGATCTCGGCTTCCTTATCACTGTTAACGGCGTTGGCATTGGTGCAACTGTTGCAGATATTAACGATGCTTTCGGTACTGAGTTTAACGAAGATATGGTTAACGGCGAGCTTGAAGTTGAAGATACTTACTACTATGATGAGCTTTATTTCTACATTGAAGATGGCGAAGTAATATATTTTGAAATTGAAGTAGATGATGATACTGTTGATAATTATATTGGCGGCAGCAACGATAACGGTGATGATAACGACTTTGGAACCGGTACCGTTATTGGAGATGAAGAAGACGAAGAAGATGAAGTAATAGATGAAGAATTTATCGGCAGCGATACATTTGTAAATGCTGATTTTAACAATGTAGGTATCAGCGTAAATGATGTTGCTTTCGGCTTTACCGAAATGAAGGCTGTTATGTTTGCCGATTACTTCCCTATCGATTCCGAAGAAGTTGTAACTTCTGGTGATTGGCAGTTTGCATATGCTGATTCTACATACTCTTATGTTTGCTATGAAAACTGGACTGAGTCAGATTGTTCCGCTTACGATTGCGTAATTTCATGCGTTTGCCTTGATGAAGTTGACGCTGCTTTCGATTTTACAGTTAATGGTGTTGGTATTGGTTCAACTGTTGCAGAACTTGGTGCTGCATTTAATTGTCAGCCCGCTGCTGATACTACATACTTTACTGTTTGTGATATGGAAGATAGTGATGTTTATATCGACTTTGATATAGATAATGGCGTTATTACCGGCATGTCTTGTTACTACGGCTTCTAATATTTTTATAAGATATATAAAAAATTCGCACAGAAATATTTCTGTGCGGATTTTTACGTTTACAGTTAATCATTTACACATTGTATTGTATAATTCTGATTTAGAAAACTCTGTCTGATTAGCTACTGTCTTGCAAGCGTTAGAAAGCTTTTCGCCATTATTTACAAGATTTTGTACCATCATTAATGCGTCATCAAATGTAATTTTAGTTTCTGTTTGTTGTTTAGCCCCTTCAACAATTAAAACAAATTCACCTTTGGGAGTTTGATTAGTGTAAAGTTGAATTGCGTCTTTAAGAGTTGTTCTTATAACCTCTTCGTGTATTTTGGTAATCTCTCGGCAAAGCGATATTTTTCTGTTTCCAAAATATTCAAGCATATCCTGCAATGTATATATCAATTTGTGCGGCGCTTCATAAAATATCATTGTGTGCCGATAATTCATAACTTCTTCCAAATGTGCAATACGTTGCTTTTTAGTTACTGATAAAAAGCCTTCAAATGAAAACCTCGATGTATCAAGTCCTGAAATGCATAGTGCAGACATAGCAGCCGTAGGCCCGGGTACAACGCAAACACTAATGCCGTTATCATAGCACATTTTAATTAATTCTTCGCCCGGGTCAGATATACATGGCATTCCTGCATCGCTGACTAAAGCACAGTTTTCGCCGTTTAGTAATCTTGAAATTATGTTTTCAAAAACATTAGTGCCACTGTGCTTGTGGCAACTTACAAGCTTGTTTTTAATTTCAAATCTATTCAGTATTTTTAGGGTTACTCTTGTATCTTCGGCTGCAATGAAGTCTGCTTTCTCTAAAGTTTCAAGTGCACGCGGTGATATATCATCTAGATTGCCGATGGGCGTTCCTACTACAAACAAAGTACCGCTCATAACATTATTCCTGACCTTTCGTTTTGTAGATTTCTAAAAGTTCGGTGGTAAATTCGCCATTTTCATGCATAGTATTTAGTTGTGGCAATACTTTCATAAATGGTTTGCTGCCTTTTTTACCCTCTATCAAGAAAAGCCATGGTGCAGTATTAGCGTTTTTTGAAGCAAATCTCAGTTTTTTTGGTTCAATGCCGTTTTGTTGCATAGCTTTAATAACGTCGCTTAACCTTTCGGGACGGTTGCAAAGGCAAAGTCTTCCGCCAAATTTTAGTAATTTTGAAGCTGTTTTGCAGATATCATTAATATCACACATAACCTCGTGTCTTGCTATTCGCTGTACGTCATTTGGGTTTTGCAAACCCGCATTATCTGCTTTGTATGGTGGATTGCAAGTAACAAGACTGAATTTTCCATTGTATTCTTTATGCCAATCTGATTTTAAATCAGCACAGATTGGTGTGATGTTACTAATTTTTGAAAGTTCAATGCCTTTTTTCAAAAGCTCAATTGCATCAGGCTGAATATCTAAAGCAACAATTTCTTTAGGCGCGTTGGTTTTGCAAGTTAAAAGCGGAATTATACCGCAACCTGTACCTAAATCACACATAATATCACTGCGCTTGTGCTTAGCAAAATCAGCAAGCAGAAATGCATCAGTTCCAAATCTGTGTACATCATTGATGCAAATTGTTATATTGTCGCTCAATTTTTCGGTTGTATATTGCATAAAAAGTTATCCTTTCGTCGTTATATTGATTTTACCATATATAAAGTTTTTTTTCAACTAAATTTTATTGTGGTTATTGTATTTTGCAAAAAAATGTGTTATCATAAATTTAAAATAAGTGAGCGTTGTTAATTTATATTGAAAGGAGTTTTATTATGCTTTTAAAAAGAATATGTGCAGTAATGTGTTCTGCTTTGCTGATGCTTACTGCAATCGGTTCGTCTGCTTTTGCGTCATCTTCTGAAAATGAAAATTTAGTTTATGATGAAGAAACAGGTTTGTATTACAACACCCAGGATGACTGGCTTCATGTTGAAGGCGATAAGATTTATGATATGAACGGTAATGAAGTTTGGCTTACCGGGTGTAATTGGTTTGGTTATAATGTGGGTAGCCAGGTTTTTGATGGCGTATGGTCGCAAAATATGCACGATATGCTAAGACAAATTGCCGACCACGGATTTAACATTTTGCGTGTTCCCATGTCTACACAGATTTTGCTTCAATGGAAGAATAACGATCCCGACCCTGCTGTACCAAAGGTTAATGTTTGGTCAAATCCTGAATTAACTATTGAAGGTGTTCAAGGCGGCGAGTGTATGTATAGTTTTGATATTTGGAACTATGCTGTAAAATGGTGTCGTCAGCTTGGTATTAAAATTTTTATAGATATACACAGTGCAACAACACATTCTGCAGGACATCAGTTTAATATGTGGTATGATGAAAACTATTCTACTCAGGATATGAGTGATGCGCTTTGTTGGTTTGCAGATTACTACAAAAATGATGATACTATTATTGGTATTGATATTAAAAACGAGCCGCACGGAACGATTAACGAAGGCGATTTTGCTAAGTGGGACGGTTCTACTGATGAAACCAACTGGCGATACGTTGCTTCCTGGGTTGGTTCAAATATCCTTGATGTAAATCCTAATCTTTTGATTTTTGTTGAAGGTATTGAGTGTTATCCAAAATTTGAGGATGGCAACGATTGGACTTCTCCTGAAATTGATTATACAACAATGTACAATTACTACCACACAACGTGGTGGGGTGCAAATTTTATGGGCGCAAGAGATTATCCCGTTGACTTTGGCAGTGAAGAAAAAAATGCTCAACTTGTATATTCTCCGCATGATTACGGCCCGCTGGTGTATAAGCAAACATGGTTTTATGATGGATTTAACCGTGAATCGCTTATGAATGATTGCTGGCGTGATAATTGGGCATATTTACTCGAAGAGGATATAGCACCCATCCTGATAGGTGAGTGGGGCGGATTTCTTGATGAAGAACATGATGCTGATGGAAAAAACCGTCAGTGGATGTCTGCATTGCGTGAGTATATAATTGATGAACATATACATCACACATTCTGGTGCTTTAACGAAAATTCCGGTGATACAGGCGGACTTATCTACGATAATTTTACAACTTGGGATGAAGAAAAGTACGAATTTGTTGAAGTTTCACTTTGGCAGGATGATGCAGGACAGTTCATCAGTCTTGACCACGAAGTAGACCTTGGCGCTAATGGTATATCACTGAATGATTATTATGGAAAAACAATTATCGAGCCTGAAATAACAGTTCTTTATGGTGATGTAAACGGTGATGAAAAGGTTAATGCTATGGATGCAACTTTAACAGCTCGTTATGCTGTTGGTTTATATTCGCTTGACGAAAGCAAATTAATCAATGCAGATGTTAACGGTGATGGTAAAGTTAACGCTCTTGATGCAACCTTGATAGCAAGGTTTGCCATCGGAAGTCTTGGTAAATTTCCTGTTGAAGAATAAATCTTTAAAGCCGCTTTTGTTTTTTAAAAAAGCGGCTTTAATTCAAGCAAGAAAATATAGAAAGGTGTTTGTAGTATGAAGATACAAAAATCTATTAATCAGAATCAATATATATCATCGGGATTTATTGGTAAATATCAAAAGCTTATAAAAGAAACGGTCATTCCATATCAATATAAAGTTCTTTGCGATAAAGCGCCCGGTGCTGAAAAAAGTCATGTAATCAGCAATTTTATAAATGCAGCGGCTGCTGTTAACGGCAAAGATACCAAAGATGGCTTTTACGGCATGGTATTTCAGGATAGCGATGCTGCAAAGTGGTTAGAAGCAGTTGCGTTTTCGCTTACACGATTTGAAGATAAAGAGCTTGAAAAGTGCGCTGATGAGCTGATAGATATTATTGCAGCAGCTCAGGATAAGGATGGATACCTTAATACATATTTTACCATTAAGGATAAAGATAAGCGTTGGACAAATCTTTTGGAAGGTCATGAACTGTATTGTTCAGGTCACATGATGGAGGCGGCATGTGCTTATTACGAATCTACCGGCAAAGATAAGCTTTTGAAAGTTATGCTTAAGAATACTGAGCATATATATGACGAGTTTATTACAAAAGGCAGACAAGGGTGGTCGGGTCATCCTGAGATTGAACTTGCTCTTTTGAAAATGTATCGTGTAACCGGAAGTGAAAAGTGCTTGGAACTTGCAAAGCATTTCCTAAATGTCCGCGGAACTGATGAACATTTTTTTGAAGAAGAAAGTAAAAAACGCAATTGGACAGTTTGGGGCAATAATCCTTGCGATTTAGCTTATATGCAGAGCTACAAACCCGTGCGGGAACAAACTGATGCGGTAGGGCATGCTGTGCGAGGTGTTTATTTATATACTGCAATGGCAGATCTTGCATCGGAAATTAATGATGAAAAATTACTTGATGCTTGTAAAAAGCTTTGGCAAAGCATAACCAACCGCAGAATGTATATAACGGGAGGTATTGGCTCTACTGTAATTGGTGAAGCCTTTACAGTTGACTATGATTTGCCGAATGATACTGCTTATGCAGAAACCTGCGCTTCGATCGGATTGATGTTTTTTGCAATGCGTATGCTTGAAAATGATATTGACAGTAAATATTCTGATGTTATGGAACGTGCATTCTATAATACCGTTTTGGCAGGTATGCAACTTGATGGAAAAAGATTTTTTTATGTAAATCCTCTTGAAGTTATTCCGGGTATATCAGGAATATGCGCTACACATTGGCATGATAAACCCCAGCGCCCGAAATGGTATGCTTGTGCTTGTTGTCCGCCTAATGTTGCAAGGCTTGTTTCTTCGTTTGGTCAATATGCATACGGCGAAAACAAAACAACGGTTTTTTGTCACATGTTTGCTTCTGGTAATGTTGAATTTAATAATGGTATAAATCTTGAATGTAAGACTGAATATCCTTATGGATTTGATGTTGAATACAAAGTATCGGGTAACGGCAAGCTTGCTGTTCGTATACCTGATTGGAGTAAGGAATTTTCTTTGACAATTAATGGAGTTAAAGCAGATTACATTCTTATAAAGGGTTATGCTTATATCAACATTTCTGATGGTGATGTTGTATTGCTTACTCTTGATAGCACGCCTAATTTTGTATATGCCAGCGCAAAGGTACCTGAGCTTACTGGATGCGTTGCCTTATCACGCGGTCCGCTTGTGTATTGTTTTGAAGGCAAGGACAATAACGATAATATCCTTGAGCTTTGCGTTAAACGCAATGCAAACATAAATGTACATGACTTTGATTGTGATTTGCTCAATGGCACTGTTAAACTTTCTGTTGATGCAATAAGACTTGCCGATATTGATACATTATACGCTGATAAACCACTTGAAGAAATTGAATGTTCTGCTTATGCTGTTCCTTACTATACATGGGGCAATAGGGGAGAGAATCAAATGCGTGTGTGGATGACAATGCGTTAACTTGATTTGCAAATCTAAAGTTTTTTCAATTTGTTTCAAATGGCAGGATACATATATTTTATAAGTAACGTTTCATAAGTAAGTTACTTTGGTTTAAAGAAGTTGCGGATATCTTAAATTACTGCTTCATATATTTCAATAAAACGCATTTTAGGGCAATCGTACTTGAAATCGGAACGCAGTTGGATTATGAAGAAAGCAATCAAAAGGTTTTTCAAGAATATCAAAGAAAACAGAAAATGGTTGAATCCTGTGGCTTCGCCTGTTGCAAATAATGGCAAACTTCACTGCATATTTCAGCGCTCGGCAAATCATCTAAACTCAGTTCATATAAACAGCAAAGCTCTACGAAAAGGGCGATTGCCATATAGAAGTTTTCAACCTAAACAGTTTATGATAGTCTGTGGATAATGTAAAAATGAGCAGAGCAACATCGTTTAATTGCGGTGTTGCTCTGTTTTATATCTAACTATTTCCATCAAAATAAGTAGCCGTGATGCATGGGTCCGCTACCTTTTCCTAAATCAAGCATAACAGACAGCGCACCCGAAATGTATTCCTTAGCAAGCTTTACAGACTGCTTTAAATCATAACCCTTTGCAAGATTTGAGGCAATTGCAGATGACAGCGTACAGCCTGTTCCATGGGTGTTGGGATTATTGATACGCACACCCTCAAACCACGTCATTTCGCCGTTTTCATAAAGCAAATCGTTCGCGTCGCTTATACTATGACCGCCTTTAAGCAGAACCGAACAACCATAGCGCTCGCCGATGTATTTTGCTGCTTGCTCCATATCCAATTTGTTTGATATTCTCATTCCCGACATCACCTCGGACTCAGGAATATTTGGCGTTACAACAGCAGCCAAAGGCAGCAGTTTTTCTTTTAAAACAGTTATCGCATTTTCTGAAATAAGCCTTGCTCCGCTTGTGGCAATCATCACAGGGTCAACGACAATATTTTTAGCTTTATAAAAGTTGAGCCTTTCAGCAATTATATCAATAAGCTTTGCATTTGCGACCATTCCCGTCTTGACGGCATCGGGGAAAATATCTGTAAACACTGCATCAAGCTGTTGACCGAGAAATTCTGGTGATACCTCTGAAATCGCTTCAACTCCCGTTGTGTTCTGGGCGGTAAGTGCGGTTATTGCACTCATTCCATAAACTCCATTCGCAAGCATTGTCTTTAAATCAGCCTGAATTCCTGCACCGCCGCTACTGTCGCTTCCTGCGATTGTGAGGGCGGTTTTAATTTTGCTGTAATTCATCGAAAGCCTCCCTCAGCTCTTTTGATGCAATGCACGGGTTATCAGCTTTCATAATTGCTGAAACGACACATATTCCATCAATTCCGCTATTTCTTAAAACGCCGATGTTGTCCCTGTTAAGACCACCTATTGCGTTTACTTTAATCGGTACAGCTTTAACTATCTCTTTCAGCGTGTCAACACTCGTCAGCACAGTTTTCACTTTTGTAGTTGTCGGGTATATTGCACCGACTCCGAGATAATCAGCACCCTGTTCATAAGCCTCCAAAGCTTGTGGAACAGTCTTTGCAGTTGCACCTACAATTTTATTTTCACCCATAAGCTTTCGTGCAAGCTTTACGGGCATATCCGACTGCCCGACATGAACACCCTCGGCATCAATTGCAAGTGCAACATCCACTCTGTCGTCAATAATGAGTGGCATACCATAGCTCTGCGTGATTTTGTGCACCTTGTGAGCAAGCGAAATATACTCTCTTGTTGTTCTGTCCTTTTCACGAAGCTGTATCAGTGTCACACCGCCCTTGCAGGCTTCTTCAACACGGAAGAGAAACTCATCCTCGCTTAGATTTGTGCTGTCGGTTATAAAATACATCGTTGTATCAAGCTTTTTCATACGCACCTCACATATAGATATAATCGTTTAAAACTGGCTGTAATCCCTCTGCAGCGATGTCCTTATACATTACGTCAAGGCTTCTGCCGTCGTTTATTTCAAACTGTTCGTCTCCCTGATTGCCGTCTGTTTCCTTTCCGCTGTACTTGCTTTCGTGGTCGCCTATGCCTGTGGAAACGCCTGCGGAAACCTTTGTTGCGGCAATCTTCACTATACCGTTTCTGAAGCTCTCACTTTCTCTTGAAGAAACGGTAATTCCCACAAAAGGAAGAAAAATTCTGTATGCACATATAATCTGACAAAGCTGTGTTTCGTGAACATCAAGGGGATTGATTTTATCGTTATTGATAATCGGACGAAGACGAGGACAAGACAGCGACATTTCAGCGTGGGGGTATTTCCTCTGGAGATAGTAGACGTGCAAAGCACTTGCCAGAGCGTCTTTACGGAAATCGGAAAGCCCCAGAAGTGCCGAAAATGCGACGCCTCTCATACCACCAATAAGTGCCCTTTCTTGTGCATCAAAACGGTATGGATACACTCGCTTGTGACCAAGCAGGTGTAAGTCTGAATAGCGATCGCTGTTATATGTTTCCTGAAAAACTGTGACATAGTCGGCACCGCATTCGTGGAGATATTTATACTCATCTGTATTTACGGGGTATATTTCAAGCCCGACCATACGGAAATATTTTTGTGCAAGCTTGCAGGCTTCACCAATATATTCAACATTACTCATTGCACGGCTTTCTCCTGTAAGAATGAGTATTTCTTCCATGCCGCTGTCGGAGATTATCTTCATTTCATGCTCTATCTGCTCCATATTGAGCTTCATACGGCTTATGTTGTTGTAGCAGTTAAAGCCACAGTAAACGCAGTAATTCTCGCAGTAATTTGCAATATAAAGGGGCGTAAACATATACACCGTGTTGCCGAAATGCTTTGACGTTTCATATCTTGCACGCTCCGCCATCTGCTCTAAAGACGGCTCTGCGGCAGGTGACAAAAGTGCCTTGAAATCCTCTACCGAACAGTTTTCGTGCTGAAGGGCTGACTTTACGTCCTTTGCAGTATACCTTGTGTAATCGTAGCTATCCATTTCAGACAGAACCTTTTCCATTATGTCGGAATTTATCTTTTCCATACCACTCATATATTCCATATGATTTGTGCGGCTCGAAAGGTCGGTTTCAAGCTTGTGCTTTTTCTCAAGGGCAGAGGGTGAAAGATGCTCGCCGTCCACAAAAAATCTGTTGTCCATTTTGCACCTCAATCTCTTAAAAAGCCTGTGAGTGGGTCAGAAGCCGATGCACCTCTCGTCAGCACTCTGCCAAGTCCTGAGAGATACGCTTTTCTCCCTGCTTCAACAGCGTTTTTAAAAGCGGAAGCCATCATCGGTAAATCTCCTGCTGTAGCAAGAGCAGTGTTTGCCATAATTGCCGCCGCTCCCATTTCCATTGCCTCGCAAGCTTGTGAAGGTCTGCCTATTCCTGCGTCAACAATAACGGGCAGGTCGATTTCATCAACTAAAATCTGAATAAATTCCCTTGTAGCAAGTCCCTTGTTTGAGCCAATCGGTGCAGCAAGAGGCATTACAGCCGAAGCACCTGCATTCACCAAATCCCTTGCGGCATACAAATCGGGATACATATACGGCAGTACGACAAAGCCCTCGTTTGCAAGAATTTCAGTAGCCTTTATAGTTTCGTTGTTGTCGGGGAGAAGATATTTCGTGTCACGCATAATCTCGATTTTCACAAAATTACCGCACCCGATTTCACGGGCAAGTCTTGCGATACGGACAGCTTCCTGCGCTGTTCTTGCACCCGATGTATTAGGAAGAAGTGTTACACCTTCCGGTATGTAGTCGAGGATATTTTCCTGCTCCTTTGTGTTTGCACGGCGTACCGCAAGGGTGATAATCTCTGCCCCTGCGTCACGCACAGCCGATTCAATGAGCTTCAGAGAATACTTCCCTGAGCCTAAAATAAAGCGTGAGCTAAACTCTTGCCCGCCTAAAATAAGCTTATCTTCCATAATAAAATCCTTTCTATACTTCAAATTTGCCTACGATAATACGCAGTACAGTGTTCGCCTGGTGCGCGGCGCAGAGCATTACACGGGGAGCAAAGAGCGTTATGTCGTCCTTTACATCACTTTCTCCGTCACCGCAGATATATAATTTTTTGCCGAGCTTTTTTGTGGTAATTGTGTTACCCGTATGAAGCCCCGACATTCCCGAAGCCGAAACGATATACTTGTCGGGGTAACGCTCTGCAACTGTGTTTACGAGCATAACCTTGCACTCTGCATTGTCAAAGCACTCGCAGACGATATCGCAATCAGAAACAAGCGAGAGGTTTTCCTCAGTAAGCCTTACTGTATGTGTCCTGACATTGCAATAAGGGTTAATCTCTGAAACCAACTCTTTCATAGCGTCACACTTGTACATTCCAAGCTGTGAAACCTTGTACTGCTGACGATGAAGATTTGATATATCAACCCTGTCAAAATCAATAAGTATAAGCGTTCCAACACCTGCCCTTGCAAGAGAAATCGCAACATTCGATCCAAGTCCACCAAGTCCGCAGATCGCAACGCAGGCTGATGAAATTTTTTGTTGCATTTCTGCTCCGTGTCGCTGCTCCAGAGCTTTCAGCCATTCAGTTTCTGTCATATCAGCCACCTCCCACAAAGCTTACAACCTCAACGCTGTCGCCATCCTTTAAAGATGTGCATTCATACTGTGCTTTCGGCAGAATTTCGCCATTCAGTTCAACTGCGACACGCTTTATATCGTAGCCATTTGATAACAGATATTCAGCTACCGTTTTACCCAGCACTTTCTTTTCTTCGCCATTGATTTTTACCATTTTCCCACCTCCTGAAAACAAAAAAAGGAAGCTACCGATTTTGATAGCTTCCTTTAAATGCATATAAAAATGCACCGACGTGCAAGCGTCAGCGCTTTACAGTCGTCCCTACGTTGGCATTATCCAAATCAGGTTATCGGTCGAAGGTAAAACCTTCCTCTCAGCCTGTATCACAAGCTCCCGTCTGTTAAATTGTACTTTTATTATACACTACTTTTTGATATAAATCAAGTAGTTTTGGAATATTATTTCTACTGCGGAACATACCGCTGTAGATAACTCCGCCGCAGTTCGTTTCACAATTCCTGCCTCAAAGTTTTTCGGAAAATATGTTCTTCTTACACCCGATAAACGTTGTATCAATATTGAAAATATCAACGTGGCTGTGTTGGCAGATATCAAAAACATTCATAAAGTATGAGTCAGCTTGATGAAGAATGTGTTTTGTTGTTATATTAAAATGTAAATACGATATAAAAGCATCGAAAATCGCAGATATGCTTAATATGTTGGAAAGTACTGTTAAGAATAGACTTCGTAAAGCAAGTAGGATAATTAAGCAAGAACTAAAAGAATATCAAGCGTTGTGGAATATCAACAAATCGGCTATAGTATATTTGTGCAAAAGGTAGAAAAAATTAGAAATTTTCAAATTTTTTAATCATTTTTGGTATTTTCAGTTAATTAGTATAATAGAAGGCAAAAACAATGGAGGTGAGTCCAATGTACAGTTGAGTTTTAAAACCGATTTTTAAGAACGAAAAAATTAACGTTGCATTTGCAACAGAAATGGAGTATAATTAATATGAAACTTAAAAGAACTTTGGCAGCTATCATCGCTGTAACAACACTGGCAGTAGGCGGTTTGACTGCATCTGCTGCAATTAACTGGAAAACCACAACAAGCGGCAATAAAACCACGTATACTGGTACAAGCGATACTTCGATTGCGGGCAACAATGCGTCATATACTGCTTCGCAGATGTCAGCAACCTTTACACACACAAGCGGTGCTAATAGTACGCCTGTTTGGGTAGCTACTGCTATCAACAATTCGGGTGGAACAAAGTATATGAGTGCTTCTACTATGTTATATGACGAAGAGAACGATGGTTATATCTACTCTGCTTCGCAATACAACTCAGGCGATACGGTTAATCACAATGCGCGTACGGCTTCTTCAAACTACACAGGTACATTGCCAACGAAATACACTTTGGAATATGACACATACATTGCAGGCGGCACAAGCCAATATGCAGGAATTGTTGAAGAAATAGATTTCAGAGAAACAATCGGATAAATGTGATTCTGAGAGCAACAGCCCATTTGGGCTGTTGCTCACCCTTTTAAAATATCAAGTAAAGGAGAATGATCTTTTATGAAACACATAATTAAAAATATTCGTGACTTTGCAAAAAACCAAACCCTGTTTTTTGTTTTAATGGTTTTATGTGTTGTGGGATCTTCAATAATTATGTTGTTTTCCTTTGGTGTATATCAAAATTTTAAATTAGAAAAATTAGAATTTGACAGAACGCAGAGCGAATTTCATATATATTTTTATACCTCAGACAAAGATGAATTAGGTCAGACTATCAATGTGGAGTATTTTGGTGGTATAACTAAAGGAGAAGTTGAAGAATGTGTTACTGCTTTCAACGAAACAACCTATGATGCTCTCGAACTGATAGTTGTTCGTTATGTTCCCAAAAAAGAGAATTCAATATCCATATCCGCCGGAAAAGAATTTGAGAAAGATGTTTACTCACGTTTCCGTTATCAAAATGGAAGATATATTCCAAATTATGCTTCACATGAAAATTTGAAAATGGGTAATATAGAAATGGAAGGAACATTTTTTACCGAAGAAATGTATAATTCGGGGGATAAAATTGTAAGAGCAGTAAAAAACGAACTTAATGAGGACGGCAAATGGTATTACGAGGGAATTGCATACGAACCAGTATTAATTATGGATGGCGCAAGTAATGATGTACCCTTCCCCGCAATTGAACCTGATGTTGAGGTGGAAATGGTGTATTTCGATTTCTATATTCCTCCATCCTCAGCGCAATACAACGAAATTGTTGACACATTTAAAGCAAAATTCGGTGACAAAATGGTGCTTGACCCCATTGAGCCATTTTACCAAGAAGATTATTGGCTTTACGATACAATTATTATGGTTGCTGTGATGATTGCAATTGTGGCGGCTGTAAATATTGTTATTTTGTATCATTACATATTATTAAAGCGCAGAAAAACCTTGGCTGTGTTTATGCTTTGCGGTTGTACAAAATCAAGGGCAGTTGCAATGTATCTTGCTGAGAGTATGTTACTCACCGTTCCGATGTATGCTTTAAGTGCAGCATTTTATCACTATTTGCTTATGCCCGTGCTGGAAAAAGTCTTTCCGTTTATTTCAACGGCATATTCATTCAAGCTGTATGCACTTGTTTTTGCGATTTATGTTGTTGTGTGCGCTTTGGCTATGTTTATACTTTCAAGCATAATGGTGCGCAAACATTCAATTGTTGAAGTAAAGGCGGGTGGTATTTGATGATTTTTAAATTCGGATTTAAAGAGTTTAAAAAGAATTTTGCGATAAATCTTGCAGTAATAATACAAATGGCAATAATGCTTGTTATTATAATCGCCATAGTTACATCAGTTGTATCAAGGTTTAAATACTATGCGCCCTATGCTGATTATTTTGAGCAGGAAGGCAACACTATGATGGTTGTAAGCATCAGACCCGGTACGTCTGACGATATAAAAAGCGAAATGTTGAGCGTTAAAGATGTAAAGATGTCATATAAGCTCAGCGGCGGATTTGTGGACTTTGATGCGGTTGTATATGATGATGAGCTGCTTGAAAGATATTCGCCAACACTTTGCGAAGGCAAAATGTATATTTCGGCTCCTGATGAGGAATACGCACAGGCAATTGCTCCGGTAAATTCAGGTTATAAAGTTGGAGATATCATTTCCAACACACCGGATGAAGGCGTTGAGCCTTCGTACATACGCATCAGTGGGCTGTTTGAAGATGATGAAAAGCTTTTGCGGTATAACGCAATGGGGACAGAATTACAGGATTACCGTTTTGTGTATTCTGAGGTATATGACGGCGAACAACGTAAACCGAGCAGTATTCCGCAGATTTATATGGCACGAAGCGAAGCTGAAAAAACAAGCGGTATGCTAATGCCTTTTGGTATAGGTTTTGTCGTTTTTGAAGATGATATCAGTGGTGAAGATTCAATGGCAAACGCTGCAGTTTATAGAAGATATGGTGTACAGTTTAATCTCGAAAACCACATTATTGAAAAGAACAGCAAAGCATATATCTACGAGCAGGTTTATTCGCTTTTGCCCGTGATTATCGGAATTTCTATTTTGCTGCTTGTTAGTATGTTCAGCGCAAATTCGGTATCAACCGTGCGCAGACTGAAAAACTATGCAATATACAGAGTGTGCGGATTGACCTGGCATGACTGCGGAAAAATCGCAGCGGCAAAAGCAGTGTTTATATCGCTTTCATCAATAATTCTGTGCGGAATATTCCTTGTTTTCAAATCAAAAATACCCATTCTCAAAAATTATCTGATAGAATTAGGCTTCTGGCAGATTATAGCGGCGGTTATTGTTGTGGCGTTAAACCTTGCGATATCGATATTTATCACCAATACTATTTTGAGGAAATCCGAACCTAATCAGCTCTTGAAATCAAATTAAGGGAGGGCAAAACATGATCACCATAAAAGATGTACACAAAATCTACAACCCCAAAAAAGCCAACGAGTTTGAAGCTTTAAAGGGCGTTTCGCTTGAAATAGCTGACGGCGAGATGGTTGCTATCATCGGCAAATCAGGTGCGGGAAAGTCCACACTTTTACATATTTTAGCTTGTATTGATAGTTATGAATCGGGCGAATACACGATTGACGATACACTCGTGAAGAAACTTTCGGAAAAGCAATATGCGCAAATCCGCAACGAAAAAATCGGTATGGTTATGCAGGATTTTGCCCTTGTTGATGACTTTACAGCTATCGAAAATGTTTTGCTTCCTCTGGAATTTGCAAAAAAGAAAAAATCCAACAGAAAAGAATTGGCATTAAATGCACTCAAATCTGTTGGAATGAATGAGATGGCAAAAAAACCTGTGAACAAGCTTTCGGGCGGACAGAAACAGCGTGTTGCAATAGCACGAGCGATTGTTAACGAGCCGTCGGTAATCCTTGCTGATGAGCCGACAGGCGCACTTGATACAAAAACTGCCGATGAAATCATGGGCGTTTTCAAACAACTCAACGAGCAAGGCAAGACGATTATCATCGTCACTCACGATATGGGTGTTGCACAGCAATGCGATAGGATAATTGAGATTAGCGATGGGTTGATTGTTGGTGAGTGATAGTATTTTTCTGTTGTATGGCTTTGTTGACAGATATCTATTAAATTGATATAATTAAATTGCAAAACAGAATTTGCGAATATCTTAAATTACTGCTTCATATATTTCAATAAAACGCATTTTAAGGCAAATCTACTTAAGCTTAGTTAATATAAAACAGCAAAGCTCCCCGTTGGGGAGCTTTTTAATTGCAATGTTGATTTGTTCAGTTTATCAGCCCAAGCACTATATGCAGGTGAGAAATAACGCAACGAGTCTGCGCAGATATCAAACTCGGTATGTGAAATTTATCACGACCAATCCTCTTTACCGTCCCTGTGTTGTTTCAAGGCGGCGAAACGGAGCAACTGCTTGCGCGAGGAAATCCCCAGCTTGCTGTAAATATTCTTATTATGATATTTCAGCGTATTTTCAGTAATGTGAAGAATTTTCGCAATCTGCTTTGCTGTCTTTCCCGAAAGATACAGCTCATAAACCCTATACTCAGCAGGGGTGAGCATACCGAGATTTTCCACGAAATAATTGTATTCCTCAGGAATAATTTCCTCTTTGTGCTTTTCGGCAAGGCGGTCAATTTCACTTTTGGCAAGCTCGTATTTTTTCGCTGCCTTTTCATATTCTTCTTTTGCCCTGCGTGCTTCTTCTTCGGCAAATCTCTTTGCATTTTCAAGGTCGTCAAGCTGATGCTCGTAATAATTATCCTTTTCTTCAAGAAAAGCAAAAAGGTCATCTATTTCACGGATACGGAGTTGCTCACCGTAATCTTCTTTGGTTTTGACCTGCTCTATCTTTTTTAAAATTGGCGAAACATATTTTTTGCTCATAAAAATGCAGCAGACAGCAGCTAGAATTGCCACAATCAGAAAAATCAGCAGAATATTTATCTGTCCCTTACGCAAAAAGCTTTCATACTGCGTTTTGGGTAGCATTACAGCAACACTGAAGACTTCGCTGCCAAGCACTATTTCTTTTGTCAGTCCAACACATTTTTCGTTGCCAAAATTAAAAAGTTGTGAGCCATCTTTGTATTTGATGCTCAAATCGTTTTCGGTATTATAACGATTTGAGCTGAATTGTCCTGAATGAATTCCGTTATGCTCATCAAGCAAACCACAGATTTCGCCGCCCCAGCGTCCATCCTCGGTTTTATGTGACAGCTGAAACAGAAGATCGTTTATTTCAAACCCGCAGACGCCGATAATATTGTCGTTATAATCCTTGATGGGAACATAAATATATCTTGCTCTTTCCCATGTATCAGGGATGGCGGCGACCGGACTTAAGACATAGTGCGTTCCATTTGCAAAAGTTTCATTGCAGTGTTCAAAAAAATCGGTACTGCTTTCGTTTTTCCAACCACTGTGGAAATTGATCCCCCTGCTTTTTCCTGTGGAGAATGAGCCTCTGTAAATTGAAAAATCGTTGTTTACTGTGTTTTCTGAGTAAAGGTTAATGTATTTCAGATATATCCCACTGTAAAGCGGAGCATCGGAATTATTATTTGCTGTGGTATCAAGAATATAGAACGCACCGCTTGCAGGGGCAACCTGCATATTCAGGTAAACCGAGTCATAAAGCCTGTTCTGCAAGGCATCGAGAGCTTCGGGATTATTATCCAGCTCATCAAAGCTGATGTTATTCTCAGTCAGATAGTTCTGGATTGAATTCGAAAGCTGTTTCGAAAAGGATATCGCACAAGCCGCAAGCTCATCACAGTCACGCTCTATTCTGTACGAACAGGCGGAAAGTCGTGCATTAATGTCATTCATTATCTGTCTATCAGTGGGATTGAGAATACCAAACAGGTTAAGCAGAATAACAATAACGGCAAGAAAAAGAAAGATTACGGAAAAAACGTAAACAGTAAATCTTCTCCGCATTGACAAGCCTTCCTCTTTGAACTGTTTTACAAGACTCTTGATGTCAAGGTATTTCAGTATATTCATAGCTGTAACCTCACATATCCTTGTCGCAAAGCTTTTTCAACTCTTCAAGGGAAGAAGCGACAAGATCGTTCAGCACAGCTTCCTTGTCCTCTCCGTTCGCTGTTCGTTCAATATACTGGTTATGTGCGGATATCAGCACCAGCTTTACATTCTGCTCAAAATCGCTCTGAATATCCGAGGCATTGTCATAAACAGGCAGAGCATAAAGCTCATAGCTGTTTATCATACCGTTCATCATATCATAAAGATTTTGGTAGCTTTCATTTTCAGCAATGCTCGTATCTGCAAAAAGCTGTGTAAAAGCATCATCTGTAACGGGAAGATAGCCTGTGCTTGTCACAAAGCTCAGGTTATTTTCTTTTTCGGTAAGCCATTTTGCAAAAATGTATGCTCCATAATTCTTGCGTTCATCATCGCTTTTTACAGCGAAAAGTCCTCCACCTCTGTGGACTGCAGAAGGCTTGTCCTCGATAAAGGTGGGATACGGTAGCGAAACCGATGTAATGTTTTCGGTGGTGTTATCAGGATAAAATACCATTTTAGGTTGATAAAGAATATCAGCGGTTGAGCCTATATTAGAGATGATTTCAACCGTTTTCCAGCGTGAAGCGGCATATCCGTCATCAAGGCATATTCCGCCGTAAATAGCTGCTTTGCTTAAAGGATACCACACCTTTTCAAAGGCTTCGTCATTCAGATTAAGCTTGCCGTCTTTGATAAATTCGCCGCCATAGGCTTTCATTCCGATGTATGCGTAGTTAAAAAAATCGTTTATCTGAGTAAAATTCTGACCGCCCGACCAATCATAATAGATATTTGCCGTTTCAAATAATCCGTCAAAGGTTTTAAGCTTATCGGTTGATACGCCCGTTTCTGAACTGAATCTGTCAAACAGAGTTTCGTTCAGGAATAGGGCTTCAGAGGATTTTGCTACAGGGAGCATAAGTAGCTTATCGCCGAAATATCCTTCTGAAATAAATTCATCTCTGAAATCAGAAAGCTCTTCTTCTGAAAAATAGTCGTTCCAGCAAAGAAGCTTGTCTTCTCCCACAATTTCCGCCACTCTCGGATATGCGGTAAACAGGTCGGGCAGATCCTCTGCACCCGGCTCACCATTTGCCGAAGCGGAAAGAGCCTTGTCGATTGCCGAGGAGCTTGTTACCGACACAACATTTACCGTAACGCCGTTTTCTCTGCCAACAGTATCATTAAATTCATCGATTGCATCATTAAGGGGAGATTTTGTCTGACTGCCGTAAACGTGCCACATTGTAAGTGTAACAGGGTTGCCAGCATCAGGCTTTGTTTTATCCAAGCAGCCTGAAAAGCAGACAGTTGTTATTGCAATAGTTAAAATTATAGAAATAATCTTTTTCATTATATATTCCCTTTCTGTACGGGTGCACTACCCGATTTACTACCCATTTTATGCGCATTTTTCGGCTTTCCTACCCTTTTTCTGTAATTCGGGTGGTGCTAAAATATCTGATTTGCATTATGATAATTTATGCAAGGGTAAAAGAGAGTATATATCCTGCTCGCGTTTTGGGTACTCTGTAAAGTTCCTGTGGGTGCGCCAACAGTCACAGGAACCGCCGTCTATTCATTTTATCATATTGCACCTTTTTAGTCAAGATTACTAAAAACAGCAAAGGAGAAAAAACTATGAATTACACAGGAAAATGGACGCTTCATTCAGTTATGACCTATGATGAGAACGATATGCCAGTTTATCTCACTCCCGAGGAGTACCTCAGCTCGCCGATGCCTTACGTTGACGAAAGCGATGAGGAGGCGGTTGCAGATGAAATGAGAGAACGCAGAAAAATGCTTGGCACATTTATAAAAATCTGCGATGATGGTAAGCTTTATATGCTTATGTCTTTACCCGAAGGTGTCACACAGGAAGAAATTGACAAAGCAGTTTCAGCTGGGGTAATAAAGCTTATGGACGGAGCAATTGCCGACGAGCCTATGTGTTGGGAGCTCCGTGACGGAGAATTCTGGTTCGATACAGGCATTGAGGGCGAGGTATATGGCGAAAAGGTCAGCAGCTGGGTAAAACCCATTGACGAAAATGGATTTTTCAACTTTATGAATTTCAGATTTATCAAGGAGGACTGAAAAATGGGATTATTTGATTCGTTATTAAAATCAGCTGAACACGTTGTTAAGCGCGAAACCGCAAATGCTGTAAGCAACGCCGTGCAGTCTGTAGGAAAGGGTAAAAATCACACTGAAAGCTTTACGTTTGCTACGCTTCCTAACAATCTTGCAGAATTGCAGGCAATGCCTGAAGCTTCGCTTGATTCCGCTTTTAAAACAACAGCACTTACAATAGCAGTACTTTGTGCTTACGAAAAAAATCCTGATGGCTGTATTGAAATGCTTAACTTCCTGAAGGGGCCTTCTGAAGTAAGTACATACGAAAAGGGATTCATAAAGGAGCGTTTAAGCGGCAAATTCTACAAGACATTCTCATTTTTTGAGGGTGCAACTCCTGAAAACGGCTATAAGCCGAACACGCCTTTTGTAATAAAGGTTAGCGAAAACCCTTATTCCTTTGATGAGGAAAACTGGGCAACTCTTTATGTTACAAGCGGAGGTGCTGATAATCCTCGTCCGATAAAGCTAAGAAAGAAGCCATCTACTGGTCAGTGGTTCTTAAATGATATTCAATGCCTCTCAGATATCCGTGTTCCCGTTGAGGAAGATCCTTGGGCTTGATGATTTAATATAAGACATCAAAAAGGGCGAATGGATTTTTATCCCTTCGCCCAAATTTGCGGAAAGGATATAACTTATGAAAAAAATAACTGGACTTATTCTATCGTTTTGTATTATTCTGACAGCTATGGGCTGTAATGATAGCTCTGTAAAAAAAGATGATAATTCATCAGCAACAACTTCTCAAATAAGTTCGTCATTGCAGTCTGAGGAGAGTTCAAAAACCGAACAAACAGATGAAAGCGAGCAGACGGAAGAAAGCAAAACTGAAGAGAGTAATCAGACGGAAGAAAGCAGCGAACTTACGGAAGAAAGTAGTGAGATCACGGAAGAGAGCAGCGAGCTGACAGATGAAAGCGAACAGTCCCAAGACAACACAAGCGAGGATGATTCCGTAGAAACAGAAACTCAGATTCTTAATATCGAAAGAAAATCAGTTTATGAGTATGAATGGTCTGATGAATACGCAACAACTCTTGTGGAAACCGAATATTCTTCAATTCTTCTCGAAAACGAAGATGCGCAGCATTATGACGCACTTGCAGAAGCACTAACTGAAGATTGCAACTATTATGAAGGCATTATGTCGGAAGAATTTAATATGCTTACAGAATCTGCAGAGGAAATCATCTCTTCAGGTGAACAGATCATTAATCCACTTGTTTCTACGCTTGATGCGCACGTAAGACGTGCGGATAATACAGTGCTCAGTGTGCTTTACGACTCTTATTATTATAACGGAATGAACGACGGAAGCAGAAGCTTCTGGGGCGCAAATTATGATACAGAAACAGGCAAGGTACTTTACCTTCCTGACGTAGTAACAGATATTGACGAATTTGCAAAGGTGGTTGAAGCCGAGCTTTTCAGCACTATGGGTGCAGATGTTTTTTACAGCGATTCGATTATTGAGGAGCATTTCAGTGAATACGCCGCTGATGGAACTCATTGGACTCTTGAATATAACGGTGTTACCGTGTATTTTGGTGAGGGAGAAATCGCAGGTTCCGGCGTAGGAAGCATAAGTGTTACGATTGAATTTTCAGTATATCCCGAGCTGTTTATCGAGAAATACACAATTGTTCCCGAAGCATATATTGTCGGTTTGCCGATGAAGTCAACCTTCATTACCGACCTTGACAATGACGGTAACGGTGATGAGCTTACCTTGTCTGATAGCTATGATGAAGAGTTTGACTGGAAGGTGACGCTTGATATTTCCACAGCTGAGGTTTCTTATGTCGAAGATATATGGGCTTACGGCTGCGAGCCTTATTATGTAAAGACAGCTGATGGCAATAACTATCTTTATGTTTTTATTGAACTTGAGACACAGTTGAATCTTTATGTATATGAAATTACAAACGAAACTATAAGCAAGGTCGGAGAATCGCCTGTTTCACCATACTATAACGATGGATTGTCAGCAGTGCTGACCAAACCCGACAGTATGCACTTTGACATTTTCGGCGATGAAGCAGTTCCTGTAGGAGATGATTTCTTCTATGTGGGATCTGACGGTATGCCTGTAATGAAGTAACAGGATTTATCGCCGCAATGTGCGAGTTTTCTTGCAGTGATAAATAATAAACAAGGAGGTTAGAAAAATGAAAAAAGCAATCAATCGTATAATATCAGTAGCCATTTCAGCAATAATGCTTTTATGCACAGCAGTTAGTGGTGTATCAGCAGTAGCACTGGGCACATATGATGCAGTGGTAAGCATTGTATATCCACGCCCAGGTGAAGCGGCACAGAAGCCTGTTATCACAGAATCAGGAACAGAGATAGAGTTTCTTGGCGGTTTTTGGGAAGAGAGCAGTACAGGATATGCAAAGATGTATGATCACCCCGTTATTACATGGATGATGGGAGTTGAAGGTTTTGCAGGCTATAATGGCTACTTCACCACATTTACAGATGCAGACAAGTATGATGTCTCCGTTCTTGGTAAGATTGAGAATTATACAGGTTTGTCAAGCAATCAGGGCGTTGCGACTTTTGTTGACGCAGACACGGGTGAAACAATCAACACGGGCATAGTACAGGTAATATCAGTATCAGCAATGCTTTCTATGCTCGGAAGCGGAACGGAGCTTCCCGAAGGCCTTACAACGTCCGATGCACTTGTGATGATTTCTATAGATGATTACTTAATGTGTTCGCCTGAGGGACACATTCACGAATATTCAGGCTTGGCATACGATGAAAATCAGCACTGGGATATATGCGAATGTGGAGTTAAATTAAGGGGAACTGCTTATGATCACTCCTGCAGTTACACAATTAACGAACCGTGGCAGGTGGCCAGCACTCCCACAGAAACGAAAAGCGGATTATGGGAAAAGAAATGCTACTGCGGACAGGTAATGGAGTCTGTCATTATTCCACCAAAAAGTGAACAGACCATAGTTTCCACTTACGAAGAGTTGCAGTCAGCACTTGCAGAAGGCGGAAAGCAGTGGATAACCCTTAATGTGGGCGGATCAACAAAATGGACGGTACAGAGTGATATGGAATACAACAATATGCTTGTCCTTGATGATCCGAATGCTGAAATTGTTTTAGATATGAACGGTTGCGGTCTTGCAAGAGAAACAGGCAGATATGACAAGTCACTGTTTGATATTCGTGCCGGCTCACTGCGCATCATCAGCAAATCCGTGGCAACCCCTACAGACAGCCAAAACAATCTTCATTTTTCCACTGCCGCAAGCGAACCCTGCGTATTCCGTGTCCATGAAGGAGCATCGCTGCGTCTGACCAATGTTTCTGCCATATCACCTACGGACGAATGGGCATATAGCTGTCCGTCTGTTATTTCGCAGGGCAATCTTCAGATTGACGGCGGAAGCTATTATCTGTATGATCACAATTTCACGCCTTCGGCAAGTGAGTACGCACTTGCTTCAATCGTACTTGACGGCGGTACAGCTGTGATTAACGGCGGTACGTTCGACGGAAAGGGCTGTGGAGTGCTTGTAAGAGGCGACACAAAGCTTACCATTAACGATGGTTATTTCTACAGTTGGTATTACGGATTGTATCAGAGAGGAAACTCGAAGGTTATCATCAACGACGGAATATTTGGGGATGATGAAGACACCCCGAGCTTTGGTTTTTATATGGACGGCGGAACTGCAAGAATTTACAGAGGAAGCTTTTACGGAAGAACAGCGGGAGCTTATGCAAAAAGCGGTGATATCTGCATCAGCAAGGGATATTTTAAGATGACAGAAAGTACAGGATACGGTGCATTTTCGTATAATGTAACAGCAGTCGATGCCGAGATAATCCGTGGCGACTTCCGAGGAGCAAAAGGAATCTCAACCCGTTGGGATATATTTAACGAGTTCACGGAAGAGGAACCAAGCGCATATATCGCTTACGGCTCCAAAGCAACTGATTCAGGAAAGGCCATTGACCTTTCCGAAGCAACAACATATATCGGCGAGTATTATCTTGAAGTCACAACAACCAAGCCTGTATTTACCTTACAGCCTGAGGATGTAACTATCTATGAAGGCGGAAGTGCGCAATTTAAGGTAAAGGCTGATAATGCTGACAGCTATTACTGGTATATCGCAGATGCAGATGATGATTCACTCCAGCCGTATGCCTGGTCTGATGTAGAGAACTTTTGTGATGTATCGGGAATAGAGTCAGATACGCTTATCATTAAAAATGCGGGAAGCTGGTTGGATAACAAGGCAGTTTACTGCGAAGCATACAATGGAACTTATAAACTATCGGATACAGCAGTTATCAGCATCAGCGACGAAATTCCTTTCTGTACAAATTGCGGATTGAGCGCAGACAGCGTACCTGACTATTGCTATACTTGCGAACTGTGCGTAGACTGCGCCATAGATGCAGGTGAGCATTGTCCCGAGTGTCAGGAATGTTTCAGTGTGGTAAATCGCTGCGATGATGAATGTGGCTATTGCGTAGATTGCAGTGGCGCAATACGAGGAGATGCAAATCTTGATTATGTGGTAGATACTCGAGATGCGGCGTGTATCGCAAAGTATTGCAGTCTTGTTGCAAGCGGAGAGGTAAATCCCGAGCTTTCGGCAATTGATAATGAGCTTGCAAAATATCTCGCCGATGTTAACGGTGATGGTGTTGTTGACACAAGAGATGCCGCATGCGTTGCAAAGTTTACATCAATCAAGTCGAATTATATAGGTGTTGATTCTGAGGCAATAGTTAATAATAATATTTGGAATGAGATTTGCGGTTGAGAACAGAATTCACGGATTTGAGAAAGTTGCCTAAAACAATCCTCAAAACGATTGTTTTAGCGTCACATTTAGCAGAGGTAATTGAAATCCTTTGTAAAATGGATAAAGGAGTACTATAAAACTCGAAGTATTTGAATAAATTACAGACTCTCCGTGCAGAACACTTAGTTCTACAAGGGGAGTCTTGTTATTATATTTTTTATTTTTTCCAAAGTGTTCTTTAGTAATCGTGTAATTATTTGTTCTCAAAGTCTTGTAATCAGGGTGCATATGTGTTATACTTACTTGGATCTTTGAAAAAATATGCGAATATCTTAAAATGCTTCTTCATATATTTCAATAAAACGTATTTTCGAGGCAATTGTACTTGAAATCGGAACGGAGTTGGACTATGAAGAAAGCAATCAAAAGGTTTTTCAAGAATATCAAAGAAAACAGAAAAAAGGTTGAATCCTGCTGTTTTTGCATGCTGCTGATTGCGGCGTATTTTGTCGCTTATTTTGGTGCGGAAAAGATTAAAGCGCAGATTGAACCATCGCTTCAAAGTGTGTCTGCAATGAGCAATGAAATGCCCGTAATTATACTTGATGCAGGGCACGGCGGCATTGATGGCGGCTGTTCAACCGCTGATGGTATACCTGAAAAGGAGATAAACCTCAATGTGATGCTCACATTGAGGGATTTACTGGTTATTTCTGGTTTCGATGTTGAAGTTACAAGAGATACTGACCGCTCAATTCACGATAGCGGAGTTGAGGGTATTGCAAATCAAAAATCGTCGGATATGGATAACCGACTTGCGCTTTTTAATAAATATGAAAATGCAATATGTATATCTATTCATCAAAATCAGTATGTCAATGAAAGCGCATCGGGTGCGCAGATGTTTTTTTCAGCAACAAATCCGAAGAATGAAATCTTGGCACAGTCAATTCAAAATAGCTTTGTAAGTCATATTCAGCCGGAGAACGACCGCGAAATTAAGCTGTGCGGCGAAGAATTGTTTTTGTGTTATTTTTGCGAAAACCCAACAGTAATGGTTGAATGTGGATTTCTTTCCAATCCGCAGGAAGCTCAACAGCTTGTTACAACCGATTATCAGACTCAGGTGGCTTTGACTATATACACAGGATTGATGGATTATTTGGCTCAACAATAATTTTATAAATTTTATAAAGGAATATAAAAATGGCAAAAAAAGATAAAACAATATTTGTTTGCAGTGAGTGTGGATTTGAAAGTTCAAAATGGAACGGCAGATGTCAACAATGCGGAATGTGGAATACATTCGAAGAGCAATTGCCTGTTGCTTCTGCCGTTTCTTCGGTATCCAAACGCAGCAGTATAAGTACAGAAGCATTAAAAATGCGCACTTTGAAAGATATCGACGCTGTCGATGAAGTAAGGTATTTAACAGGTACAGCTGAGCTTGATAGAGTTCTTGGAGGCGGTCTTGTCAAGGGCAGCCTTGTGCTCGTCGGCGGTGAGCCCGGCATTGGTAAAAGTACCCTTCTTTTGCAGATTTGTCAGTATATGGGACAAAATCATTCTATTTTATATGTATCGGGTGAAGAAAGTGCCAGACAAATAAAATTGCGCGCACAAAGACTTAATGTTGATACCGACAATCTGTTGCTGTTTACTGTTACAGATGCCGAAACAGTGTGTAGTGCTATTGCGTCGCAAAAACCTGATATTGTTATAATCGATTCGATTCAGACTATGTGCATTGAGGAAATAAACTCTGCACAGGGCAGCTTGCGTCAGGTAAGAGAATGTACAAATTTGTTTATGAAGACCGCAAAAGAACTTGAAATACCGATATTTATTGTAGGCCATGTCAACAAAGACGGTGATATTGCGGGTCCGAAGGTAATGGAACATATTGTTGATGCTGTTTTGCATTTTGAAGGCGAAAGACATTTAAGCTACCGCATTTTGCGTGCTGTAAAAAACCGCTTCGGCTCAACCAATGAAATAGGCGTTTTTGAAATGGCCGATGTTGGCTTGCGAGAAGTTCCCGAACCTTCTATGATGTTACTTTCGGGAAGACCAAAAAATGTTTCGGGCAACTGCATAGCTTGCGTTATCGAAGGCTCCCGTCCAATTCTTGCCGAAGTTCAGGCACTTGCAGCAAAAAGTTCTTTTGCTGCTCCCCGCAGAACTGCAACCGGCTTTGATTTTTCAAGGCTTGCTATCATTCTTGCTGTTTTGGAAAAACGCTGTGGTGTATGCTGTTCCGCTCTTGATGTATACTTAAATATTGTAGGTGGATTTAGATTTGATGAACCTGCCGGTGATTTACCCGTTGCTCTTGCTGTATATTCCGCAATTATGGATAAACCCATGCCTGACAATGTTATTGCCGTTGGCGAAATTGGTCTGGGAGGAGAAGTGCGCAATGTATCCCGTATACAACAGCGTATAGCCGAAGCACAGCGCATGGGTTTTGAAAAAGCTATCATTCCAATGCAATCTTTAAAGAATATCAATGCGGACGATTATGATATTCAATTGATAGGTGTTTCAAGTTTGAGAAAAGCTTTTGAGGTATGCACACAAGATTAAATATTAATAAAATGTAAACTTCAAGATAACTATTGATATTTTAGAAATATTGTGATAAAATAAATTTGATAAAATCATAAAATATAATTTATTTTTAATGAACAAGGGTATTTTTAAGATATGAATGATGCAACATACAAACTTTTAATTGATAATAATGTTAATGTAGATTCGGGAAGTGAAAAATACGGAGGTAATGCCGATTTGTACATGATATTCTTGAAAAACTATTTTCAGGAAAATGATATATTGGACATGAAAAGATGTCTTGATTCAGGTGATGTTTCTAAATCAATGTTTTATGTTAGCGCTTTTTTAAGCGCAAGTAAAGAATTGTATATATTGGAGATTGTCGAATTGGTTGAAAAAATCAAAGATTTTCTTGAAAAAAACCTAATCAGCGAAGCAAAACATATCATGGAGCTGCTTGAGCCTAAGTACAATAGATTAAGCAATATTGTAAAACAATCATAATTATTCTCACCTGAGAGGAAGCAATTCTTCTCGGGTGTTTTTTATGTTAACAAAATAATAATTACAAAAATAGTACTTGTAATTTCTGTCGTATTTTGCTATAATATATTATGTATTTTTATGCGAAGAAAGGTTATCACTATGAAAGTATTACTTACAGGCGGCGCCGGATACATTGGCAGCCATACTTGCATTGAACTTATCGAATCGGGTTATGACGTTGTCATTGCTGATGATTTTAGCAACGCAAGTCCTAAAATAATGGAAAGACTAAAAACGATAACAGGTAAGGACATTACTCTTTATAACATTGATGTAGCCGATAAAGTGTCGCTTTCTCAGCTTTTTGCTACCGAGAATATTGATGCAGTTATACATTTTGCGGGTTATAAAGCAGTTGGTGAATCATGCGAAAAACCAACAATGTACTACCGTAATAATATAGATACTACTCTCACTTTACTCGAATGTATGGAAGAGTACAATGTAAAGAGCTTTGTTTTCAGTTCTTCTGCAACAGTTTACGGCAATGCCGACAGAGTTGAATACGTTGAAGATATGCCTACAAATGCTGTAAATCCTTACGGCAGAACAAAAATGTTTATTGAGCATATTTTAATGGACGCAGCCAATGCTGATAAAGATTTATCAGTTGTTCTTTTAAGATACTTTAATCCAATAGGTGCGCATGAAAGTGGTTTGATTGGTGATAATCCCAATGGTATTCCGAATAATCTTATGCCGTATATCACACAGGTTGCTGTCGGTAAGCGTGAAAAGCTTAGCGTGTTTGGTGATGATTATCCCACTAAAGACGGTACAGGCGTGCGTGATTATATTCACGTAAGTGACCTTGCTAAAGGCCATGTTGCTGCATTGGTATACAGCGCAAATAATAAAGGCTGTGAAGCGTTTAACCTTGGTACCGGTGTTGGTTACAGCGTGCTTGATATCGTTAAAACTTTTGAAAAGGTAAACAATGTTGAAATACCTTATGTTGTAACTGCAAGGCGTGACGGTGATTTACCTGAATACTATGCAAATCCTAAAAAAGCATTTGAAGTTTTGAACTGGAAAACCGAAAAAACTCTCGATGATATGTGCCGTGATTCATGGCGTTGGCAATCCAATAATCCGCAGGGATATCCGGAGGACTAAACTATGTCTAAAAAAAATACAGAAACAAAATCAAAATCATATTTAAAATATATTATAATCGTTGCCTGTGTAGCATTGATTGCAGGTGTAGGAATATTTATTGGTTTGAGCTCAAAGCCCGAATATGACTCTGTAAGTCTTACACAAATTCAAAGTGTTCTCAGTGTAAATACAGACTCTTATAGTATTATTGATAGCGGTAAATCAAACGTTGATGATAATTCGGAAAAGATTTATGCAAAGTTTGAAATCGGTTCGCTGAATCCTAAACGATACATTGTACAAAACTATCCCAATATTACTTTTTATGCTTTGTATGAAAACGGATATGGATATCAGTATAATTCCAAAGAAAAAGTTAACGAGAAAAACGATTATCAATCAGAGCTTAAAGTATTAGATATGAAAGTAACTGAAGCTTATTGGCTTGAATATAATTCACAAAAGATATATTTGTATTTTACTGAAAGTAACAACGGCTATACTGCTGTTGTAAGCAACTTTGCTTTCTGATTTTAAGGTGGTACAAGTATGAATAATATCAGTGAAATGCAAAAAGATATTGCTCTTGTAAGAGAAATAATTTCGACTATGCCAAAGGTGCAAAAGGCGCATGTACGCAGTTACGGCTGTCAGTTGAATTTTTGCGATGGTGATAAGCTTAAAAGCCTTTGTGTAGATATGGGCTATGAGCTTACAGATACACCCGAGGATGCCGATTTGATTATTTTTAACACCTGCGCTGTGCGTGAGAACGCTGAGGATAGAGCATTTGGAAATATCGGTTTTGCAAAACATATTAAAGAAAAGAATCCCGAGACAATTATTGGACTATGCGGTTGTATGGCTCAGCAGGAGCATATTGCAAAGAAGATAGCTAAAAGCTATCCTTTTGTTGATATTGTTTTCGGAACGTTTGCACAGGGCAAATTACCTTCACTTTTGTACAAAAAGTTAAACGGTGCTTCAAAGCTGTGTGATATTAATGAGTATAACGACGGAATAAATGAAGAGATTGTTCCTTTGCGTACAACCTTCCCTAAAGCTTCCGTGCCGATAATGTACGGATGCAATAATTTCTGCACATATTGTGTTGTGCCCTACGTAAGAGGACGTGAGCGTTCAAGAAAGCCAGAAAGTATTCTTGCTGAAGTAAAAACTCTTGCAGATAACGGTTTTAAAGAAATTATGCTGTTGGGGCAGAATGTAAATTCGTATGATGGCGGAATTACTTTTCCTGAATTGCTGCGCAAGATAAATGAAATTGACGGCGATTTTATCGTCAGATTTATGTCGTCACATCCTAAGGACGCTTCAAAAGATTTGATTGATGCTGTTATTGAGTGCGATAAAATCGCAAAGCAAATTCATCTTCCCGTACAGTGCGGCAGTGATATCGTTCTTGACAGAATGAACAGACGTTATACTGTTGAAAAATATCTTGAAATTGTAGATTATGCACGCAGTAAAGTACCTGATTTTTCTTTTTCAAGTGATATTCTCATTGGCTTCCCCGATGAATCAGAAGAGGATTTTCTTGGTACATTAGAGCTTATTAAACGTGTTAAATATGATAATCTTTATACCTTTATTTACTCTAAGCGTGAACGCACAAAGGCTGCAGTAATGCCCGATAGCATCACCGAGGAAGAAAAAGTACAGCGTATGGAACGCCTTTTGAAATTGCAGCGTGAAATCACAACGCAAAGTTACAAACGTTTTATGGGTAAAACTTTGCGTGTTCTTGCAGAAAGTGAAAGTAAAACAGCTGAAAACTGGCTTTTGGGCAAAAGCTACGAAGGAATTATCGTTGAGTTCCCATGCGATAAGGAAAAGCTTGGACAGTTTGTTAACGTAAAAATCAACAATACGAAAAACTGGGCTGTTGAAGGCGTTGTAGTAGACTGATAGATTTTGGTGACATAAAATGAAATATTTACTTATAATTGCATTTGTTTTGCTCGTGCTTGATTTTATAGGTTTTGGCAAGGGCGCATTTAAAAAGGCTTCGGGTATACTTGCAGGTATTGCATTGGTTGTTTTTGTGCTTAATCTGCTTGGTATAATACTCGGCGCAGTGTTTAAAATTATATTGATTTTACTTGGCGTTTATGTAATTTTAAGACTTATAATCGCCATTAAAGAATTATTATTTAAATAAAAGAAAGGAATTTGAAATCATGGATGTTATTGAAAAGGCAAGAGAACTTGGAGCATTAATTCAGGAGGATGCAAGATATATTAATTATTGCGTTGCGCGTGATGCAAACGATAATGATGCTGAATTGCAGAAAAAAATCGGTGAATTTAACCTTTTAAGACTTAACCTTAACACAGAAATGTCAAAAGAAGAGCGCAACATGGACAAGCTTAAAGAAATTGATAATCAGATTAAGGAAAAGTATCAGGAAATTATGCAGAGCGAAAATATGATTGCATATAACAACGCAAAGGATAAGCTTGATGAAATGCTTAACATGATTAACAACATCATTACAGCAAGTGCAAACGGTGAAGATCCTAAAACGTGTGATGCGCTTCCTCCGACATGTTCGGGCAGTTGCGCAAGCTGTTCAGCTTGCCACTAATTAATAAATCACAGTAAATTAAAGCGAGGTTGCCGATGAAATCGGATTATTTAAAACAGGAAGATATTGAAAAACTTTCGCCGATGATGCGTCAGTATGTTGAAACAAAAGAAAAATATCCCGGGCACGTTTTGTTTTTCAGAGTGGGGGATTTTTATGAAATGTTTTTTGATGACGCAGTGCGGGTTTCCCGTGCTATTGAGTTAACACTTACAGGTAAGGAATGTGGACTTGCTGAGCGTGCGCCCATGTGTGGTGTGCCGCATCACAGCGCAGAGGTTTATATCAAAAAGCTTATTGGTTTGGGCTTTAAGGTTGCTATATGTGAACAGCTTACGCCGCCGAGCGCAAAGGGTCTTGTTGTGCGTGATATTGTTCGTGTTGTAACACCTGGTACCATTATCGAAAGCAGTATGCTTGATGATTCATCAAATAATTATCTTTGCTGTATTGCGTATTTCAACAAATGCGCCTCGCTTGTTTATGCCGATATTTCAACCGGCGAGGTCAATCTCTGCTGTATTGACAAATCAAATATTGAGCAGGATATTATAAACAGACTTGCTTGTTGCCGTCCTGCCGAGGTTCTGATGTCGCAGGATTGCCTTAAGCTTAAAAATGTTACGGCATATATTAAAAATTCATTGTTTTCAACAGTATCTCTGCTTGATGACGATGATTTTGATGTGCCCAAAAATCAGCATACTATTTTTGCACAGCTTTCATGCAGTTCATTCGAAGAAATTGAAATTTCGTCTGAAAGCGTTGATGCTATGGCACTTTGCGCAGTTTTTGGATATATTGCTCAAACCCAAAAATCATTGGTGAGCAGGTTTACGCATCTTAATATTTGTACCGACAACGATACAATGATTATGGACAGAAATGCCCGCCGCAACTTAGAGCTTACCGAAACAATGCGTTCTAATGATAGGCGCGGTAGTTTGATATGGGTTCTTGACAGAACTAAAACATCAATGGGCAGACGTTTTTTGAAAAAATGTATTGAACAGCCTCTTGTAAAACCGTATCAGATTATTGAACGCCAAGATGCCGTTGAGGCTTTGATTAATAACGGATACGTTTTGTTTGAACTTCAGGATTTGCTTTCAAAGGTATACGACCTTGAACGCTTGATGACAAGAGTTGTGTGCAAAACTGCAACCCCCAGAGATTTAAAGTCTTTAAGCGTTACCGCACAGCAGTTGCCCGATATAAAACGTTCTCTTGGGTTGATTTCTCAGTCCAAACTTATTTCCAATATAAATGATAATATTGATTCCCTTGAAGATTTGGCAACTCTTATCACCAATGCGCTTGTTGACGAACCCCCGATAAGTTGTAAGGACGGCGGCGTTATCAGAGAAGGCTTTAATGATGAGCTTGATAAACTGCATAATTTGATTACTAATACATCTGATATGATGGCAAAGCTTGAAAGTGATGAGAGAGAACGCACAGGCATTAAAGCTTTAAAAATAGGCTTTAATCGTGTTTTTGGGTATTATTTTGAAGTTACACGTTCATATTACGATTTAATTCCCGATAATTACATAAGAAAACAAACGCTCGCCAATGCTGAAAGATTTATTACCGAAGAATTAAAGCAATTTGAAGCAACGGTACTCGGTGCAAAAGATAAATCAATAGCTTTGGAAGAAAGTATTTTTGCAGAATTGCGTGATTTTGCTGCAACCAAACTTGAACAGACAAGAGATACTGCAAACGCACTGGCATTGCTTGATACTCTTTGTTCGTTTGCGCAGGTTTCTTCAGAAAATAATTATACACGTCCCAATATAACTGCGGACGGTATTATATATATTCACGATGGTAGACATCCCGTTGTGGAGCATATGCTTAATGATGAGGTTTTTGTGCCTAACGATGTATATCTTGATTTGCGTGATAATCGTCTTATTATTCTTACAGGTCCTAATATGTCGGGTAAATCGACATATATGCGTCAGGTTGCACTTATTGTGCTCATGGCGCAAACGGGTTGTTTTGTGCCCGCAAAGTCGGCGTCTGTATCCATAGTTGACAGGCTTTTTACAAGGGTGGGTGCATCCGATGACCTTAGTGCAGGTCAAAGTACATTTATGGTTGAGATGAGCGAAGTTTCAGATATTCTCAAAAACGCAACGAAGAACAGCCTTGTTATTCTTGACGAGGTCGGCAGGGGAACATCAACCTTTGACGGAATAAGCATTGCCAGAGCTGTTGCTGAAAACATTTGCACAAACAAAAAGCTTGGCTGTAAAACTTTGTTTGCAACGCATTATCATGAATTAACTGCACTGGAAAATCAAATGCAAGGCGCAAAGAATTATAGCGTTGCTGTAAAAAAACATGGCGATTCCATAAAGTTTTTAAGAAAAATTGTTCCCGGTTCTGCTGACGATAGCTACGGAATTGAGGTAGCAATGCTTGCGGGAATCCCTAAAACCGTAACTGATAGAGCAAAAAAATTGCTGTCAGAGCTTGAAATGCAAGCCGAGTACGGCAAATCAGCTAATGCTGATAATTCATCACAGATATCATTTGCTTCAATGAATAATGATTATATTGTAGATAAGCTTAAAAAGATAAATACAAAAGAACTTTCGGATTATGAATGTCGAGAATTTCTTGAGGATTTAATTGATCTTTTACAGTAAATAAATTTCCACATATCAAAGGATAAATAATTATGCCGAGAATTAATGTTTTACCAAAAGATATAGCCGAGCTTATTGCGGCAGGTGAGGTTATTGAAAGACCCGCTTCTGTAATAAAGGAGCTTGTTGAAAATTCAATAGATGCCTATGCTAAGCATATCACGGTTGAGATTAAAAACGGTGGAATTACATTTATCCGTGTTACCGATGATGGCTGCGGCATAGCAAGTGAAGATGTAAAAAACGCATTTTTACGTCATGCAACGAGCAAAATTGCCGAAAAATGCGATCTTGACAGTATCCTGACATTAGGTTTCAGAGGTGAAGCTTTGGCTTCTATTTGTGCTGTTGCAAAGGTTGAAATACTTACTAAACGCAAGGAAGACGAATACGGAACCCATTATTGCATTGAAGGCGGTGTTGAAACGCTTTTTGAAGAATCAAGCTGCCCTGATGGTACAACTATAATTATAAGAGATATTTTTTACAACGTTCCCGCACGTCAAAAGTTTTTGAAAAAAGATTCAACAGAAGCAAACTATATCAGTGCTACTGTTAATAAGCAGATATTATCCCATCCCGAGGTTTCAATTCGTCTTATCAAAAACAATAAGCAGGATGTTTTTTCTTCAGGCGATTCCAAGCTTATATCAGCTATTTATGCAGTTTACGGAAGAGCGTTTGCAAGTGAACTTATTGAAGTTGCACCATATGTTTCTGATGGTATTGAGGTATGCGGATACACTGTTAAACCGATTGATGCAAAAAGTACACGTGGTTTTCAGAATTTCTTTATCAACGGCAGATATGTTCGATCTGTCACTTGCGCTTGCGCACTTGAAGAAGCGTACAAAAACCTTGTAATGACACAGAAATTTCCTGCATGCGTATTGTTTTTGAAGATTGACCCGCAAACTGTTGATGTAAATGTTCATCCCGCTAAGGCTGAAGTGCGTTTTTCAGACGAAAAATGTGTGTTTAATGCTGTTTATTTTGCAGTAAAAAATGCATTGATGTTAAACAAGCTGCATTATGATCTTGATATAGATAAAACAAAGAAAAATATCGATTTTAAAGCTGCACCTGAACCTGAATATAAACAAACTCAGCTTGTGTTTAATGCGCCAAGCGAAGATAAAATATCAAAAGTTTATATTAAAGAAAAATCTGATACAGCATCCATTGCGGAAAAATGTGAACAGATAGAGAAGTTATCTGAAATTACTGATAATACTGAAAATATTAATGTCAAGGCATTATCGCCTTTACCCGATGTTGTGCCGCAGGTTACGCCACAGACCCCAAAGTTTTCGGAGTATTCAACGCCTGCAAAAACTTATGCAAATTCGCCCGTTATTAAAATTGATGATGACGAAGAGGAAATTTCTGAACAGATTGATAGCCGGAATAAGTTTAAATACATAAACACACAATCGTTTGAAAAACCTAAAATATCAGAAGATATTTTATCTGACAAAAAACAACTTGATATCAGAGTTATCGGTGAGGCTTTCAGAAATTATATTTTGGCTGAATGTGATGATGAATTAATCATTATTGATAAACACGCTGCTCATGAAAGAATTATTTTTGAAAAGTTAAAAAAGCAAGCCCTTTCGGGTGAAGGTCAGCTTGTGCTTGTGTCAGCAGGTGTTATGCTTTCAGAAGAGGAAATAACTGCTCTTAAAGATAACGAAAGTGCAGTTAATGCATTAGGATTTGAGCTTGATTATTCTCAGACACCACTTGTTATGCCTAAAAAAATTCCAATGATGCTTGATAGGCGAGATATTGACGAAATTCTGCCTCAAATGGCTCAAAAGCTGATGAATAATTCAACTTTTGCAAATCCTGATATTATAGATGATATTTTACACACAATGGCTTGTAAATCGGCTGTAAAGCAAGGCGATATCAACGATATAGCTGAGCTTGAAAAAATTGCAGTTGAAGTAATTAACAACAATGAAATAAGGCATTGTCCTCACGGCAGACCTGTGATGTTTTCAATGCCTAAATCAAAAATTGAAAGGCAGTTTAAACGTTAAATTAATGGAAAATACCAAAAAACAAAAGCTTTTAGTCGTTTGCGGTCCCACCGCATCAGGTAAAAGTGATGTAGGAATTTTGCTTGCCAAGGAATATAACGGTGAGGTTGTATCAGCTGATTCTATGCAGGTTTATGTTGGTCTTGATATTGCAACTGCAAAGCCTACTGTCGAAGAAATGCAAGGCATACCGCACCACATGATAAGCGTAGTTCAACGTAATGAAAAATACAGCGTTGCTTCTTATCTTGAATCTGCCAGAAAGGTTATTGCAGATATACACAGTAGGGGAAAGTTGCCGATAGTTGTTGGCGGAACGGGGCTTTATATATCTTCACTTGTCGATAATATCACTTTTGATGAAGAAGATAATGATTCTGGTGTTGTGCGAAGCAAATTGACTGACTTGGCAAAAGAAATCGGCAATGAAAAAATGCTTGAAAAGCTTCGCAAAATAGATCCGAAAACTGCCGACAATCTGCATGCTAATAACCTTAACCGCATCATTCGTGCGCTTGAAGTTTATGAAATCACCGGCAAAACCTTATCGCAGCAAAAAACTTTGAGCAGGCGTAATCCTTCGCCTTATGATTGTTTGATGCTTGGTATTGACTTTGAAGATAGAGAATATCTGTATGACAGAATTAACCATCGTGTTGATATTATGATAGAACAAGGTCTGCTTGATGAAGCTAAAAATGCTTATGATAACAAGGATTTAGGCGTTACATCGGCGCAGGCTATCGGTGTTAAAGAACTTTTGCCGTATTTTAACGGTACATCTGATTTGAAATCATGCGTGGATAAAATTAAGCAAGAAACGCGCAGATATGCTAAAAGACAGCTTACTTGGTTTCGACGTGATGAACGCATAAATTGGGTTTTTTGCGATGAAAATACAAATTCCCAAAATAAATTGGAAAAATTTAAAAAAATTATAGCCAAAAACAATTTTTTGTGATATAATGTAAGCATAGATTTTTATTTTTACGTGCCTACGCTTTTTTGCACGTAGTTTTATTTAATTTTATTTTATTTTTTTGGAGGATGTTATGAATAACAAAACGGCATTAAATCTTCAGGATGTATTTTTGAACCAGGCGAGAAAGGAACACATTGTTGTTACGATTTATCTCACCAACGGCTATCAGTTTAAAGGATACGTAAAGGGCTTTGATAGCTTTACGGTTATTCTTGATTGCGAAGGTAGACAAAATCTTGTGTACAAGCACGCAATTTCTACAATATCTCCTGCTAAATCTATTTCTATACTTGATGCCGCGGAAAAGAGTAATGAATACAAGAACAGTTAAAGTTGTAATATTTATCTTAAGCGTTTTTATTTTATTAACAGTTTTCAGCCAGGCATATTTCATGCTAAAGGAAGAATATGTAACTGTGGCCGCATTGCCCTGTTCTTCTTCATATTCAATGGTTTTTGATGGCGTATATGTCCGAGATGAAGAAGTTATCAACGGCAGTGCAACAACCGGTGTCATAAGCTATGTAATCGATGACGGCGGTAAAATTGGTGTTAATACCGTTATTGCTGAGGTTTATTCAAGCAACAGCAACGCTGAAGCTACAAGAAGGATTGAAGAGCTTGAACATGAGCTTTCGGTTCTGCAAAGTATACAAAATCTTGGCACTATTGAAGCGGCGCAACCTGCCGAAGTTACTTCCAAGATTAACGATAATTATCAAGGTATAATGCGTTGCATGGAAACCGGTGATATGGAAGGTTTAAAGGAAGAGAGAGAACAACTTTTTATCAACCTTTGCACTATGCAGATTATAACCGGTGAAATATCAAGCTTTGATGAAAGAATATCACAGATACAAAGCGAAATTAATTCGCTTAACGCTTCTATGCAAGCACCGCTCAGCACTATTACATCTGATAAATCAGGATTCTTTGTTAGCAAAACTGATGGTTTTGAGAATATTCTGAATATATCGATGATTGATGAGCTTACTGTTGAAGATATACAGCAAATAGTAGCGGCTGGTGAAACTGAAACAATCGGAACAATCGGCAAAGTAATTAACGGACTTTCGTGGAAAATGGTTGCAGTAATAGATAATTCTGAAAAGATTTTTCAGGTTGGTGACTATGTTGACCTCAATTTGATGTTGTCACAATCGCAGATAACTGCAAAGATTGAAGATATCCGCTCAACAGGTGATTTTAGACAAAGCATACTTGTACTTTCTTGTGATATTGTAAATTCTGATGTTGTTTCAAGACGCATTGAAGATGTTGAAATGACAAAAACAGACGTTTTTGAAGGTATAAAAGTACCAAGAGAGACAATACGCTTTTCAGATGATGGCGAAAAGGGCGTCTATGTTCTTATTGGTGACCAGGTAAAATTTAAAAAAATCAGCATTATATATGAGCAGGATGATTACATAATATCCGAAATTAAGAACGATTCTCAATATCTTGCGCTTTATGATGATATTGTTTTGGAAGGAGTTGGCGGATAATGTCACAGATTTCTGAAAATATCAAACGCATAGTTTTTGAAATTGATGAAGCAAAATCGAAATATCGTAAAAGTGATGAAACAGTCGATATCATGGCTGTTACAAAAACAGTCGAATTTGAAAGAGTGAACGAGGCGATCGGCTGTGGTATAAAGCTTCTTGGCGAAAACAGAGTACAAGAGTATCTTTCAAAAAAGGATTTTTATGATAGTTCTGCTGATGTTCATTTCATTGGCACGTTGCAAACAAACAAAGTTAAATATATTATTGATAGTGTTTCAATGATACATTCGGTGGATTCTTTAAAGCTTGCTTTAGAGATAGATAAACAAGCAAAAAAGCTTGATATCATCAAAGATATATTGCTAGAGGTTAATATTGGCAGCGAAATAAGTAAAAGTGGCTTTGATGAAAGTGCGCTTGACGAAAATATTTTGGCAATATCAAAGCTTGAAAATGTACGAATTTGCGGGCTTATGACTATACCGCCACCAAACAGCGAAAAATATTTATATAAAATGCAAAAACTTTTTATTGACAAAAAGGCAAAAAAGTATGATAATGTTAATATGGATATTTTGTCGATGGGTATGTCTAATGATTACGCAACCGCTGTTAAGTATGGTTCAAATATCGTAAGGCTTGGCACGGCAATATTCGGTTCAAGAATTTATCAATAAACTTTATCAAAAATATATCGACTGTTATTTCAGTCGGGAACGGAGAAAAATATGGGAATTATAGAAAATTTCAAAGAATGGATCTTTGGTGAAGAAGAAGAGGAAACAACTGTAGAAAACACTACCGAATCACCTGAAGATAAGAGAAATAAGGTTGTTAACATTCACGCAACAGCACAGCTTCAGGTTATTCTTGTTAAGCCCGAACAGTTCAGTGATACAAAGCAGATTGCTGATCACCTCAATTCAAAAAAGACAATAGTTCTTAATCTTGAATCTACAACACCTGATGTTACAAGAAGAATTATCGACTTCCTTGGCGGTGTTGCTTATGCAAACGGCGGACACATCAAACCTGTTGCTAATAACACATTTATTATTACACCCTACAATGTAGGTTTTGTCGGTGAAGATCTTGTTGGCGAGCTTGAAAGCAGCGGCGTTCTGCTTTGAGTTCGATAAACGGTATACCCTTAAAAGAGGATAAATCGCTTATATCAAGAATAGAAGATCTGGCTTATAGCGCTTCAAAACATAATTGTGCCTATTTTACAGATTTTTTAGATATGCGACAGCTTGATGTAGCAAAAGGCGTTTTGAAGAAATTGTCTTCTTGCAATATAACGTTTCACGGCGGTTTTGAAAATGCCGAACGAAATATGCTTTGCATATCACCTTATGAGGTCGATTTACATGATTTTCCGATATCTTGCATAAAGATATCATATAAGGCTGATAAAAAGCTTTCCCATCGCGATTATTTGGGTGCACTTATATCCTTGAAAATTAAACGTGAAAAGATCGGAGATATTTCGGTTTGTGATAATTGTGCTTATATAGCCATTTCACAAAAGTTAGCACCCGCTATAATTACAGAACTTACAAGCGTTGGAAACTGCACAGTATTCTGTGAGATATGCGATGAGTTTGCTGATAAAAGTAGCTGTGATATGCAGGTAATATCCGGCAGTATTTCATCTTTAAGGCTTGATTGTTTAGTAGCATTGGCGCTTAGACTTAGTCGTGAAAACGCGCAAAAGGTAATAACGAGAAACGGCGTAAAGTTAAATTGTCGTGATGTATATTCCTGTGGCGTGAAAATATCTCAAGGTGATGTATTTTCAATAAAAGGTCACGGTAAGTTTATTTTGTCCGAAGTTTGCGGACTTTCCAAAAAAGGAAAAATAAGAATTAATATCAATAAATATATTTAGGAGGTTTTTCTCATGAATGCAACCGAAATCAGCAGCAAGAGATTTGAGTCTGCGCGTCTTGGCTATACTTGTGAAGAGGTAGAAGATTATCTTCGTCAGGTAGCGGCTGAGTTTGCGAAGCTTCAGAGTGAAAAGGAGGAGCTTGAAGGCAAGATTGGTATACTTGCTGATAAGGTAAGAGAATACAGGCAGGACGAGGAAGCCCTCAAGGATGCTCTACTTTCTGCTCAGAAAGAAAAGCGTAAGATTGTTGGCGAAGCTCAGGAAAAAGCTGACGGTATTATTGACGAATCGCGCCAGAAATCTGAAAAGATGGTTGAAGAAGCTAAGCGAGAAGTTGAAATTGCAAATCTTGAAGCTGATAGAATTCGCAAGGAAACACAAGAAGAAAATGAAAAAATGAAAGCTGACGGCAAGGCAGAATATGATAAGCTTATTGAAGAATGTAAGCAGAAATATGCTGACCTTACTGCTAAGGCTGAAAATGATTACGAAGAGAAGACAATTGAAATCGAACTTCAGATAGAAGAACAGGAAAACGAACTTGACAGAATTCAGAAAGACGTTTCTGATTTCAAGAAAGAATTGCTTGATATGTATAAAAAGCATCTTGAGCTTATCGTAAGCATTCCCGAAGTTGAAGACGAAGAGGAAGAATACGAGGACGAAGAAGAAATTGATGAAGACGAAGCTGATTCTGACGAAGCTGAAAATGCTGAAGAAGAAACAGTAGACGATGCAAGCAAGGACGAAAGTACTGATGAAGCTGCAATTCCTTCAGCTGATGAGCTTGAAGAAGAAACAGTAGGGGAAGCTGTTGAAGAAGTGGCTGAAGTCGCTGAAGTCGCTGAAGCAACAACAGAAGAAGCAGCAGCAGAAGCAGCTGAAAATGTTGAAGAAGCTGCTGAAGAATCTGTTGAAGAAGTTGCTGTACTTAAGGAGAATGAAGTTATTGCTAATGCTGCTAATGCAATTCCTCTTAGTCAGCCCGTTCCCAGCAAGTTTTACGGTGATTTGCAGTTCGGTTCAAACAACAATAAAAACTGATATATCTAGAAAACGGCTTGATAAAGCCGTTTTCTGCGGTTATATAAAATTTGTGAAAGGTAAATATATATATGGCACAGGATTATAATAAGACAATTAACCTCCCTAAAACTGATTTTCCCATGCGTGGAAATCTACCGGTAAGAGAACCTGAAACTCTCGAAAAATGGGAAAAGAACAGAGTTTACTACAAGCTTGTTGAAAAGAATGCTGGCAAGCCTAAGTTTGTTTTGCATGATGGCCCTCCCTATGCAAATGGCGAAATCCATCTTGGTACGGCCCTTAACAAGATATTGAAGGATATTATCAACAAATATAAGAGCATGAATGGCTATTGTGTTCCTTTTGTTCCCGGTTGGGATACTCACGGTCTGCCTATTGAACTTAAGGCAATGAAGGCTATTGGCGTCGAGAACGGCGCTGTACCCCCTGAAGTTCTTCGTAAGCACTGTCGTGAGTTTGCTCTTTCTTGCCTTGATGGACAGAAAAAACAATTCAAACGTCTTGGTGTATGGGCTGATTATGATAATCCTTACCTTACCTTAAAGCCTGAATTTGAAGCAAAGCAGGTTGAAGTATTCGGTAAAATGGCAAAAGCCGGATATATGTATAAAGGACTTAAGCCTGTACATTGGTGCCCGGATTGTAAAACAGCATTGGCTGAAGCTGAAATTGAATATGCTAACGATACTTGCTATTCTATTTATGTAAAATTCCAGGTTGCTGATGATCTTGGTGTATTCTCCGATCTTGGAGTTGATTTGAATAAGGTTTATTTTGTAATCTGGACAACTACTACATGGACATTACCCGGTAACCTTGCAATTTGTGTGGGTCCCGATTATGAATATACACTTGTAAAAGTTAACGATGAATACTATTGCATGGCTCGCGATCTTGTTGATACTGCTATGGCAGCAGCAAAGATTGAGAATTACGAATGCATCGGTTCCTTCAAGGGTAGCAGCCTTGAAAATATCAAGACAAATCACCCATTTATTGATAGATTTTCACCTGTAATCGTTGGTGATCATGTAACACTTGATAGTGGTACAGGCTGTGTACATACAGCTCCCGGACACGGTGTTGAGGACTTTGAGGTTTGCAAAAAGTATCCTGAAATTCCGATTATCGTTCCTGTTGATGCTAACGGCAGACTTAACGATCAGGCAGGTCAATTTGCAGGTCTTACAACTGATGAAGCAAACAAGGCTATTGCAGAACATATTTCTGAAAATGGCAGCTTGCTTGCTATTGAAAAGATTGAACACCAGTATCCTCATTGCTGGAGATGTAAAAACCCTGTAATCTTCCGCGCTACTGAACAGTGGTTCTGTAGTGTTAAGGATTTCCGTGACGAAACAGTAAAGGCTATTGAAGAGGTTAAATGGTATCCCGCTTGGGGCGAAGACCGCATCAAGAACATGGTTATGGATAGAAGCGACTGGTGCATTTCGCGTCAGCGTACATGGGGCGTTCCTATTCCTGTAATTTATTGTAAAGATTGCGGCAAACCTATTGTTACTGATGAAACAATCAAGGCGATTTCTGAACTTTTCGCTAAGGAAAGCTCAGATGCTTGGTATACAACTGATGTTAAGGACTTTATTCCTTCTACTGTTAAGTGTGACTGTGGCTGTGGCGAATTCACAAAAGAAACAGATATCTTTGACGTTTGGTTTGATAGCGGTGTATCACATGCGGCAGTTCTTGAAAATTATGAAGAGCTCTGCAATCCGTGTGATCTTTATCTTGAAGGCAACGATCAGTACCGTGGTTGGTTCCAGTCATCACTGCTCACTTCTGTTGTATGGCAGGGCTGTGCTCCTTACAAACAGGTATGCACACATGGTATGGTTGTTGATGAAAAGGGCAAGTTTATGCATAAATCCGCAGGTAACGGTATTGCTCCTGAAGAAATCATCAAGCAGTACGGCGGCGATGTGTTAAGACTTTGGGTTGCTTCAAGCGACTATCACAGTGATATCAAAACATCACATTCTTTGTTCAAGCAGCTCAGTGAAGCTTACAAAAAGTTCAGAAATACAGCAAGATTTATCTTGGGCAATCTTACAATGGGTGAAGATAAAGTATTCAACCCTGAAGCAGATGCTGTTGATACTTGCGATATGTATGAAATCGACAAGTGGACTTTAATGCGTCTTGACAGACTTATTGATAAAGTTAAGGCTGCTTATGATGAATATGAGTTCCACATTGTTTTCCATGAAATTCATAATTTCTGCGTAAGAGAAATGTCTAATTTCTATCTTGATATCATCAAAGATAGACTCTACTGCACTAAGGTTGATTCAGTTGAGCGTCGCAGTGCGCTTACTGCTATGTACCGTATTTTAAGTGGTGTTGCCAGACTTATCGCACCTATTCTCACATTTACAGCAGATGAAATCTGGAACTATATGCCCCATCTTGCTTGCGAAGATAGTGAATCTGTATTCTTTAACGATCTTCCTGAGAAGAGTGGTTTGACATTAGATTCTGCTTTTGTTGAAAAGTGGGATAACATTGTTAAGCTTCGTGAAGAAGTGAACAAGGCGCTTGAAGTAAAGCGTGCTGAAAAACTTATCGGTGCACCGCTTGAAGCTTGTCTTACAATTAACAATGCTGATAAACTTCCTTTTGATATGTCGCAAGATGATTTGGCTGAAATCCTTATCGTTTCAAAGGTTGTTTTTGCAAGTGAAAATGATCTTGAATTTGTAAGCGAAGCTTTTGCTGGAGTATCTTATAGCGTTGTTAAGACAACTGATGCCAAGTGTGAACGTTGTTGGAAATACAGCGAAACTGTTGGCACTAATGCTGATCATCCCACACTTTGCGCACGCTGTGCACAAAATGTATAAAATATAACCTAATGCAGCTTGCCGCTATAATTTGCAGCAAGCTGCTTTACAAAAATGAGGTATAATATTGGTTGCTGTTTCTCTTATTTTTGCAATTTTAATAGCGGTTTTCGACCAGATTATTAAGTTCTGGATACTCAATAATCTCACTTTGGGACAAACTAAAGATTTCATCATAATTGAAGGTGAAAAGGTACTTGGCTTGACATTGCATTTTAATGATGGTGCTGTGTTTGGTTCGCTTTCCGGAATGAGAATTTTACTGATAATAATGCCTATTGCAATTATTGCTGTTTGTCTGTGGGCTATGTTTAGCAAAAAAATCACAAAATCATTCCCGTTGATTATGATGGGGGCAATCATAGGCGGCGGAATTGGAAATTTAATTGACCGAATTTTCAGAGGCGGTAAGGTTGTTGATTATCTCGATGTCCAACTTTTTGATTTTGCTATATTTAACTTTGCTGATTGCTTTATTACAGTAGGATGCATTTTGCTTGCCGTGTATCTTCTGTTCTTTGATAAAGAAATATTTAAAGATGAAAAGAAAGAAATTGATCCTTCTGATGAAATATCCGTATCCTCAGTTTCAGTTGATAATGTAGAAGACTGCGATGAATGAGATTAATCTTATATGTACAGATACTGATATCGGAAAAAGACTTGACAGTTATTTATCCGAAAATATAGATAATCTTTCACGTTCGGGTGCGGTTGCGCTTATTGATAAAGGTTCTATTACTGTAAATTGCAAGTTCGTTGCAAAGAATTATCGCATTAAATCCGGCGATTTGGTTGATATAATTCTACCTCAACCTCAAAACGTTGATATTGTCCCTGAAGATATTCCTCTTGATATAGTTTTTGAAGATGAACATCTTCTTGTTGTTAACAAGCCTAAGGGTATGGTTGTTCATCCTGCGCCTTCGCATTACAGCGGTACTTTGGTTAATGCGTTAATGTATCATTGCAAAGATTCGCTTTCCGGTATTAACGGCGAGATGAGACCCGGTATTGTTCATAGAATTGATATGAACACAAGCGGACTTTTGATAGTTGCCAAAAATGATAAAGCGCACCAAGGTCTTGCCAAACAGATAAAGGAACACAGTTTTACTCGAGAATATGAGGCTTTATGCTGTGGCAAGTTTAAAGACTTGACAGGTACTGTTAACGCTCCAATTGGCAGACATAAGACAGACCGCAAAAAAATGTGCGTTACTGATTTAAATTCTCGAAATGCCGTAACACATTTTGAAGTTATAAATCAATATGACAAATATGCGCATTTGAGACTGCGTTTGGAAACCGGAAGAACGCATCAGATAAGAGTTCACATGGCTTATATAGGTCACGCTGTATATGGTGATGATGTTTACGGCAAGGCCGTAAAAAACTTGCAGGGACAAACTCTGCACGCAAAAAAAATTGGGTTTATTCATCCTATAACTCAAAAATATCTTGAGTTTTCGAGCGAATTACCTGATTATTTCCAAAAACTAATTTAAATTTGATTTATATATGCAAAAAGATTTTTCTAAAGTTTTATTAATAACTGATCTTGATGGTACAATTTTATCTCATGATAAAATTGTAAGCAAGATTGATATGGCCGCAATTGAGAAATTCCGTTCACTTGGCGGCAAGTTTACTATCGCAACGGGTAGGGCTTTACATGCGGCAAAGCCTTATATAGATGCTATAAAACCTGATTTTGCTGCGCTGATTTATAATGGCGCCGCCGCATGGGATTATTATAATAATAAAGCTGTATTTTGCACAACATTGCCGAAATCTGCAATTGATTATGCAAAGGAAATTGCTAAAAGATTTGATTTTGCGGGGTGTGAAGTTCTTTGCCTTGACAATGTCTATGTCCCTATGATGAATGATGTTGAACAGTACCATATAGATATTTGCAAAACCAAGCCTATATTTTGTGACTTTGATGATATTAATCATGATTGGATAAAGGTTTTATTTGCGCTTGATAATAAATATCAGCAAGATATAGCAGATTTTTGTGATAGTAAGTGCTACAAAGATGTTTACTTTGTAAAAAGTGAAAAACGCTTTTTTGAAATGCTTCCAATTGGCGTTTCTAAAGGAAGTGGCTTATCAAAGCTTATTGAAGTATATAAGTTGCAAGGATATACAATCTTTGCGGCAGGTGATTATGATAATGATATTGAAATGCTGAAATCGGCCGATTATGGCTTTGCGGTTGCAAATGCACAGCAATCAGTAAAAGATGCTGCTGACTACGTGCTTAAATCCTCTAATGAGGATAATCCTATCACCGAGATTTTGGAATTTATATATAATAAATGGGACGGAGGAAAAAACCATGAACGATAACAGAAAAAAAGAACTTCAGATAACTGCCTGCAAGGTCAGAATGGGTGTTATTGAAGGAGTATTTAATGCAAAATCAGGACATCCCGGCGGTTCACTTTCGATATGCGATCTTTTGACATATCTTTATTTTGAAAAGCTTAATGTAAACCCTGATGAACCCAAAAACCCCGACCGCGACAGATTAGTTCTTTCTAAGGGACATTGCGCTCCTGCACTTTACTCTGTGCTTGCACAAAAGGGCTATTTTGCTGAAAGCGAACTTAAACAATTGCGTCACATTGGTGCAATGCTTCAAGGTCACCCCGATATGAAGGGTACCCCCGGTGTTGATATGTCCAGCGGTTCACTTGGTCAAGGACTTTCATGTGCAATTGGTATGGCGCTTAATGCAAAGCTTAATAAAAAGGATTATAAGGTTTATACAATTCTCGGTGACGGTGAAATAGAAGAAGGTATGGTTTGGGAAGCAGCAATGTTTGCATCTCATAATAAGCTCGATAATATCATCGCAATTATTGATAATAATGGTTTGCAGATCGACGGACCTGTTGCTGAGGTTTGTTCTCCTCATCCGATTACAGATAAATTTGCCGCTTTTGGTTGGAAAGTTATCACAATGGATGCACACGATTTTGATGATATTGAGCGTGCATTTGCAGAAGCAGAGAATAACGAAGACAAGCCCGTTGCAATTATACAGACAAGTGTTAAGGGTAAGGGCGTTTCTTATATGGAAAACAATGTAAGCTGGCATGGTGCTGCTCCCAACGCAGAGCAGTATGAAATTGCAATGAACGAGCTTAAAACAGCTTTGAATGAATTGGAGGGTTAAACAATGAGTGATGTAATAAAAAAAGCAACACGTGAAAGCTACGGCGAAGCATTAGCTGAACTTTCCGAAAAGTATGAAAAGCTGGTTGTTCTTGATGCAGACCTTGCCGCAGCTACAAAAACAGGTATTTTTAAGAAAAAGTGTCCTGAAAGATTTTTTGATTGCGGTATTGCTGAGTGTAACATGATGGGTATTGCTGCAGGCCTTGCAAGCTGTGGAATGATACCTTTCGCAAGTACATTTGCCATGTTTGCTTCAGGCAGAGCTTACGAAATTGTCCGCAATTCAATAGGCTATCCTCATCTTAACGTAAAAATCGGTGCAACTCATGCTGGTATTTCTGTTGGCGAAGATGGTGCCACACATCAGTGCTGTGAAGATATTGCTTTAATGCGCACAATTCCCGGTATGACTATTATTAATCCTGCTGATGATGTTGAGGCAAGACTTGCTATTGAGGCTGCTATCAATCATGATGGCCCTGTATATATGCGATTTGGCAGACTTGCTGCTCCTGTTTTTAACGATAAAGAAACATATAAGTTTGAGCTTGGAAAGGGTGTTACCCTTAAAGACGGTAACGATCTTACAATAGTAGCAACCGGTCTTATGGTTGCTGAAGCGTTGGAAGCCGCAAAAATCCTAGAAGAGCAGGAGATTAGCGCAAGAGTAATTAACATCCACACAATCAAGCCTCTTGATAAGGAAATTATCTGTAAAGCTGCTAAGGAAACAGGCAAGATTCTTACGGTTGAAGAACACAGCATTATCGGTGGTCTTGGATCAGCCGTTACTGAAGCAGTATGCGAGTGCTGTCCTGTACCTGTTTCAAGAATTGGCGTTAACGATTGCTTTGGTCATTCGGGTCCTGCTGTTGAGCTTCTTAAGCAGTTTGGTCTTTGTGCCGATAATATTGTTAATAAAGCAAAAGAGCTTATTAAATAAGGCTTTAAGGTAATTCTTAGACATTTTGTATAATGTTATGGGACATTGATCGATTTTTGCATATATATTTTTAAAGGGAGCTTATGCTCCCTTTTTTATTACACGATATCTTGACAAATTATAAAAAATGTTGCATAATATTAGCAAGAATACGATTACATATATAGGAGGCTTTTATGAAAAAAATTCTTTCAATATTGCTATGCGCAGCGTTTTCAATATCATTTTGCGCTTGTAGTGACAATAAAGATTCATCGAATGATAGTTCTTCTGTTGCAGATACAATTTCTTCCGAGAGCATATCCGAAGCTGAGCCCGAGCCTACTAATTTCGATATTTATGTATCAAACAGCTATCTTGCAACGGGTAACAATCAGATGATTACAGGCGTTGTTGAAACTACTTTCAGAGCATATATTCCTGTTGAAGAATATGGCGAGCTTGAGTATTGCTTTTATTTCAGCAATATGGTTGATTCTACATATTCTTACGGCGAAGTTGCCTACGCGGGACGTCCCGGTGCTGAATTTACTATTCACAGTGCAACCGTTTCTGATGGCGGTACATCTAATGCAGTGCCGTTAACAAATACTGTAAATGTAACTTTTGATGGCGGCAGTACAACAAAAAACGTTGGTTACATGGAAACATTTTGGACTGACCCCGTTAACTTCAATGTTCCCGATGGACATTTTCTTGTGTGGGAGTGGACATTGACAGGCGATTATATTCCTTGTACAAATATGAGCAGTCTTACACATACGTCTAAGAAGGTCGGCGACGGTAATTTTGGTTGGTGCGATGAGATTCCGCTTCCGAATTTAATCGGCGCAAAGCGTGATGTTGTAAAGACAATTGCAACTATCGGCGATTCTATCACGCAGGGTTGCCAGACAACAAGTTGTGAATATGACTTTTGGGCTGCTAATATTGCACGTGATCTGGGTGATGAATATAGTCTGTGGAATCTCGGCCTTGGCTGGTCACGCTCAAGTGATTGCGCTTTAAATGGTGATTGGCTTAACCGTGCAAGACAAGCTGATATTGTCGCTGTTGCATTTGGTACAAACGATGTAATCAGCGGTAAATACGGCAACGACAGACCTGATACTTCTGCAGAAATGTTAGCTAATCTTGATTTTATCGTTACAGAATTACAAAATGCAGGTTGTGAAGTCATTATCTTTACAGAGCCGCCGTTTGATTTTCCTGCAGGAAGTACGCAGGAAGCAACACGTGTTGAATTTAACGAAGGCTTGAAAACCATGGCAGAAGAAAAAGGCTGCGAACTTTTTGATTTTGCACAAATTCTTGCCGATCCTGCAGATTATGCCAAAGCTGCTTATGGCGGCCACCCCAATGGTGAAGGCTGTAAGGTTGTGTCAGATGCATTCTTAGCACAGTTTGAGTCATTTATTAAATCATAAGTATATTTATTCAAGGTCACTTTTCATAGTGACCTTGTTGTTTAAAAGGATAATAAAAATGAGTAGTTTGTTTTGCAAAACAAAGAATACAAGATGTATTATAGAAGATAACCTTAAATACATTCGTAGTGATGTGCCTGTTAATTTGTCGGCTGACGAGATTAACTGGTTGCTTCAAAGTAACATTACAACTATTATCGATTTACGCACTGATGAAGAACGAAAAACTAAAAAATGTCCGTTGGAAAGCATATCAGGTTTTGTTTATCATAAAATGACCGTATCAGGCGGCGATGTAGTGCCTGAAAGCGTTGAAAAAGTATCATATAGTTATATAAAAATGGTGGACTCAAAAATGAGTGATATCATTAATACAATATTCAATGCTGATAGTAATGTTTTGTATTTTTGCAATGCAGGCAAGGATAGAACAGGTGTGGTTTCTGCGATTATTCTACGAAAACTAGGATATGATTATGAATATATTATCAGTGATTATTTAAAGTCTGCTGAAAATCTGCATGATGTTTTAATGATGTTTGCCGAAAATAATCCTAATATAGATATTGATGTAATTACACCAAGAGCAGAGTATATGCAAAAGTTACTGCAATATCTTGATGAAAACAACATAACATAAACTGCGCCCGAAAATTAACATTTTCGGGCGTTTTCAAGTTGTTAACTCATTTTATAAATTGCATTTTCCCCAAGGAAAGCATCAATGCGTAAGAGTCTGTTGTATTTTGCTGTGCGGTCGCTTCTGCAAGGCGCTCCGCTCTTTATTTGTCCCGCATTAAGTGCTACTGCAAGGTCGGCAATAGCAGCATCTTCTGTTTCGCCGGAACGGTGAGAGATAATAGTTTTGTAGCCTTTGTGCCGTGCCGTTCTGATAGCGTCTATTGCCTGTGTCAAAGTACCTATCTGATTATATTTGATTAGTACTGCATTTCCTGCGTTTAGTCTTATACCTTTATCAAGATATTTTACGTTTGTAACAAACAAATCATCGCCAACAAGCTGAATTTTCGAACCAATACGCTGTGTAAGCTTTTGCCAACCACACCAATCATTTTCACCCAATGCATCTTCAATGGAATAAATAGGATAATTATGACACAGGTTCTGCCAATAATCAATCATTTCATCAGTGGTATAATGCTTTTGGCATTTAGGCATTGTATAACCTGCATCATTCTTTTGCCATTCGCTTGAAGCGGCGTCAATCGCAATTTTAATTTCATTACAATTGTAGCCTGCACGTTCAATCGCGTTTATCAAAAGATCGAGTGCAGCTTCATTGTTTTGAAGATTAGGTGCAAAGCCGCCTTCATCGCCAACACCGCACGAAATATGCTTTTCTTTAAGAATATTTCCTAAAGACTTGTATACCTCGCTGCCCATTCTTACAGCATCTCTGAAGTTTTCTGCTCCAATCGGTGCAATCATAAATTCTTGAATATCAATATTATTTGCTGCGTGTGCACCACCGTTGAGAATATTCATCATAGGAACGGGCATTGTTACTGCACTTATACCGCCAAGATATCTGAAAAGTGGCATACAGTATGATGAAGATACAGCTCTTGCTGTTGCAAGAGATACGGCAAGAATAGCATTTGCGCCAAGACGGCTCTTGTTTTCAGTTCCGTCAAGCTCAATCATTGCTTCATCAACCCTGTATTGTTCCGCTGTTCCAAGCGATTTCAGCACCGGTGCAATCTCTTTGTTGATATTCTTTACAGCGTTCAAAACACCGTTGCCATTGTAACGGTTATCTCCATCACGCAGTTCACAAGCTTCATTAGCACCGGTTGATGCTCCCGACGGTACTGATGCTGTACCTTTAACCCCGTTTGATAGAATAACCTCAGCCATTACTGTTGGGTTACCCCTTGAATCAAGAATTTCAAATCCTTTAATTTTTTTTATATACACTTGCAATTCTCCTTTTTTATGGGTTTAACCAACAATTTGACTATTTGCTCTTACTGCGTAACCGACTTCTGCTTTGCATACAGGACAAATCTGTGGTGCCGTTTTTCCCGTGTGAATATGACCGCAATTAAGGCAAATCCATTGTTCATCTTTATCGCTTTTGTTTAGTCTGTCTGTTTCAATCAATTGAGCATATTTTGCAAAGCGGTCACCATGTGTTTTTTCTATCTTAGCAATCATTGTAAATGTTGCTGCAATGTCATCAAAGCCTTCTTCTTTGGCAACTTTTGCAAACTCTGGATAGATACTTTCATTTTCTGCATATTCATTGCCAACAGCGGCTTTTAATATTGCAACAATGTCAACATCGCTGTCAACAGGGTAGGCGGCTGATATTTCAACATTCTCACCCATTTCACGCTTTAAAAAGCCGTAAAAGATTTCTGCATGCTCTTTTTCCTGACATGCTGTAAATTCAAACATATCAGCAATAGCATTGTAGCCTAATTCGCATGCTTTGTTTTTAGCAAAAGTATAACGGTTTCTGGCCATACTTTCACCGGCAAATGCTCGCATTAAATTAATTCTTGTCTGACTTGATTTAAAATCCATAGATTTACTCTCCTTTATATAATTTCTATTATTGTGCATACAAAATTCCTTATTATGCAAATTTAATATCAAATTATTTAATTTAACGCTAATTGCTTGCAAAGTTTGGTAAATAGTGTTATAATATATCAAAAAGATATTGAAAGGATATTTACTTATATGAAAATGCTTAAAAGAATTGCAATTATTGCATGGTCAATAATGCTTGCTATGCCGCTTGGTGCTTGCTCCGGCGATGACAAATCCGGTTCTGCATCAAACGCTTCTTCTGTAAATTCTTCACAGGTACAGGAAGATACTGTAATTATTCCTAATTCCGAAAACGTAAAGCTTCTTGGCAGAACACACCTTGATGCTGATAATGTCCTCTGGCTTTCGTATTCAGGCTCGGGCGCTGAGTTTACTGTTACTGGAAAGCGTGCAGAAATTACAATTAAGGGTGATAGTTCTGTTTCTGCCGGCAATAACTATGCAAGAATTGCTATTTATGTTGATGGTGAACGTGTTGTTGATGATATGATTGATAACGCTGAAGAAAAGTATGTTCTTTTTGAAGGGGAAGAAGAAAAAACTGCAAATGTTTCAATAGTTAAACTTTCCGAGTGTGCTATGTCATCATGTGGTATTGCAAAAATTGATGTTGATGGAACAGTTGCTCCTACTGCTGAAAAAGACTTGTTTATTGAGTTTATTGGTGACTCCATCACCTGTGGTTATGGTGTTGATGATGAAGACAAATCCCATAGTTTTTCAACTACAACAGAAGATGTAACCAAAGCTTACGCTTACAAGGTGGCTGAAAAACTTGATGCTGATTATAGCATGGTATCCATTAGCGGATATGGTGTTGTTTCAGGTTATACTACTGATGGTACAAAGGTTAGTGCTCAGACAATCCCTCAATATTACGATAAATTAGGCTTTTCCTATAATAACTTTACCGGCACTAAGCCCGAAAACATTGAATGGAGTTTTGACAACCGTCAGCCTGATATCGTTGTACTTAATCTTGGTACTAATGATTCAAGCTATTGCAGCGGCAACATCGAAAAATCTGAAGAATTTGCACAGGGTTATGTAGATTTCCTTAAAACTATCCGCGAAAAGAACCCCGATGCATCAATCGTATGTGCATTCGGTGTCATGGGTAATTCGCTTTATCAGTATGTTGAATATGCAACAATACTTTATACAGAGGAAACGGGCGATACAAATGTTTATCCCGTAGCGCTTGCACCGCAAGATGGTACTTTGGGTTATGCTGCTGACTGGCACCCCACAGAAGCCACACATGAAGTTACAGCTGATACAGTTGTTGACTTTATAAATTCCAATATTCTTAACTGATTACTAATATATAAAAAAAGACCTTACACTGCTTTTGTTGTGTAAGGTCTTTTTATTATGTTTCCGATGTATAATTACCCATCAATTCGCTTAATGTGGTTTCGCCCCAACTGTAATTTGTTAAATAACTACCTTTAAATAGATGTTTGTGCTTATTATTATCGGATAAGTAATCATATAAATCACATGATACCTTTTCGTTAACAATGCGTCTTTTTCCATCTACTGATTCTACAATTGATGAAATGCCATATTCTTCAAGGATATTCTTTAATCTCAATGCAACCTTTCTATATCTTGCAAGAGTCACCGCGTTTGCACTTTCATCTTCCCACAAGAACGAAATAGCTTCTTCCGATGTAACAAATCCGCCCTTTCTATCAACAAGCAAAGCAAGTAATTCTTTAGACTTTTTGTTTCTGAAAGCAATGGGTGCGCCGTTTACAAAAACGTCGAAATATCCAAAGGTACGGATATAAACAATTGGCTCATCATTATTTGTAAGTGTACTTATAATGTCGCTTGATTTTTCATTCATGTTGTGAAGCATTATATATCTTGCACCGGGGTCATCAGATATCTTTTTGGTGCATATAGCCTTGATGGTACGGGATTTTTTTGCTTGTGTATCCTCGTAAACAAATTCTGCCTCACCGGTTTCAAGAAGCTTTAAAACATCTTTATATGTTATTATGGCGCTGCGTGAAATAAAGGATTTAATTGAATGACTCTTCTGTACCATTGCAATCCATTCTTCTTGTGAATAGCCAAAAAACTTGCACACATTTTCGCTGGAATAAAGTGGTCTTGCCTTGCCGTTTTCAATTTCAAAGGCGACAATACCCTCAGTAAATTGAGTTACAAGCTCTTGCATATCCTCATTAATGGATTTTAACGCTTCGTTTTCACAACGCAGCATTTCTGCGTTGCATTCTTGAGTAATATTTCTTACGCAGAATAAACTTAACGATTCGTCAATTCCTAAAAAAATCCCACTGTAAGTATACATGTTTCCGTCTGAAGCCATCGCCTGAAATTTTATCTGTGGAGGAATTGTTTTGTTAGCAATGGGTTGTGGACAGCAGTATTTGTCAAAAAATTCCTGTACCCTTGTTCTGTCATTTTCATGTACAGTGTTGTTAAGCCAATATGCAGTTGCGTCTTTTAAGTGCATTGGTATATTTTTTATACGACCAAAGCTTCCCGATTGTTTTCCGTGCAAGTATTTAACCGAGCTGTTTGAATAATCATATTCAAATATTTTATCGTAAACCTGTGCAAGCGCACAAACATATCTGTCCGTATCTAACTCTTTTTTTAGTTGATATTGTTCCGATATATCTATGCAGATACTTTGAAATTCATCTGTGCCGAAATCGTTTGTATGCTTTGTTATAATTCCGTAAATTTTTGCTTTTGTGCCGTCACAACGTAAAACGGTTATCTCACCTGCAATTGTTTTATCGCGTAAATACACACGCTTTAAAAAATGTTGAAATCTTCTTCTTTCTTCCATCGGCAGCATAAGATAAATATTGCCCTTGCAAAATTCAAGGTAACTTAAATCATTGCTGTTATCAGTTGAAATATGCAGTATTTCCAACATTTTATTATTTATGTATGTGATTTTGGGCTGTTCATCGCAAGTGTATTTAATAAATCCGCACGGTATTGTTTCGTCAATAATTCTTAACGCCTGGCATTCGGTTTTTAAGTCAGTTATATCTGCCAAGGTTGAAAAACCATGTATTATGCCATTTTGATCAGATTTTGATATGATCGTGTCACATACAAATTTAACAGTCTCGTCCTTACATATAATACGGTATTGTTTTGTGTGCTTGCCCTCGCAGGCGGTAGCGTTAGACAAAAGGTTTCTGTAAATATGTAAATCTTCAGGTAAAACTATTTTTTCATATCCGTCTGAATCGGTATTCATGAATTCATCTTCTGAATAACCGGTTAAATCACATAAATCTTTACTTACATACTCTAATTTTATAGGCGTTTCAAAACAATAACTATGATATCCGCTTATGTTTGATATAAGTAAACTTTCAAAATTTTCTGTCATATTTTTATTGTATTCTCCAAAACATGTAGCTGAAAATTCGCACTTTATTATACTAAATTATAACACAAAATCGATTTAATGTCAATTAAACCACAAATTACACAAGTGCAAAAAAATATGTGCAATATATAACTTGTATATACTGCACATTAAATTGATTTTAATTTCTCAGTTTATTTTTGATAATTTTGCCGCTTATAGTTTTGGGGAATTCATCAATAAACTCAATACTGCGTACCCACTTGTATTCAGCAAGACGTGAATTGCAAAACTCTTTGAGTTCAATTTCAAGCTCATGACTTGCTTTATAATCTTTTGCAAGAATTATAACAGCCTTTATTGCTTGACCTCGTAGTTTATCGGGCACACCAACTACACTGCATTCCAGTACTGCAGGGTGTTCAGATAGAACGTTTTCAATTTCATAAGGACCCACTCTGAACCCGCCCGTTTTGATGATATCGTCAAAACGTCCGTGAAACCAATATCTTCCGTTTTCGTCCTGCCAAGCAGCATCACCCGTGTGGTAAACACCACCGCGCATTACATATTTGTATTGCTCTTCATTGCCGAGATAGCCTTTAAATACACCGATTTGTCTTGAATTTTCAGGAGGAATGATAACTACCTCTCCAATTTCGCCTACAGGAACCTTTCTTCCATCCTTACTTCTCAGTTCTATATTATAAAGAGGGGAGACACGACCCATAGAACCTTCAACTGCATCATCTCCGAGCATATTGCCCATCAGCAACGTTGTTTCTGTTTGTCCGTATCCTTCGCATAGCTGTAGTCCGGTTCTGTCTGAGAATTTTTTGAACACTTCCGGTGCAAGCATTTCACCTGCAGTTGATGTGTGACGTAATGTAGGCATATCAGGAAAATCTTTTCTTACAAGATATCTGTAAACAGTGGGTGGAGCACAAAATGATGTTACACCATATTTGTTTATAACATTAACAAGTTGTTTTGGCTCAAAATTATCAAAGTCATAAGCCATAACGGCGCTTCCGATAAGCCATTGACCATATATTTTTCCCCAAGACGCTTTAGCCCAGCCTGTTTCAGCTACTGTAAAGTGCAAACCATTGTCTTCAGCCTGCTGCCAGTATTTAGCGGTAGCAATATGCGCTAATGGGTAAGAAAAATCGTGTATCACACCCTTAGGGTATCCTGTTGTACCTGATGTGAAGTACAAAATCATATCATCGGATACTAACGTATCTTGACGAGGCAATATATCAGAAGCCGCTTCGATGTCATCGTTCAGATTTTTAAAACCATCTATATTTTTGTGAACTGTCCAAAGCTTGCAATTTAGTTGAGTTTGCTTAAGCGCTTCGGAGATTTTTTGCGGTGTGTCATCAGTTGGTGTGCATATAATGCCGTTTACATTTGCTTGTGTAAGCCTATAAACATAATCGCTAACTGTCAGCATATGTGTTGCAGGAATTAATGTAATGCCTAATTTGTGTAAAGCTATTGCCACAACCCAGTATTCGTAATGTCGTTTTAAAATTACAAGAACTCTATCGCCGCGCTTTAAACCAGCAGTTTTAAAAACGTTGGCAGCTTTGTTGCTAAGTGCGCTTATTTCGGCAAAACTGAAAATTCGTTCCTCATTTTCGGTGTTGCACCATACCAATGCTTTTTTTTCAGGAGTATCTTTTGCAATTGTATCAACAACATCGTATCCGAAATTAAAATTATCGGGATAGTTAATTTTTAAATCTACAATTTTGCCGTTATTGTCAAAGATTTCTTCGCAATATTTACTGTAAATACTCATTTTATCGCCTCTTGTCTATCTTTGGGTGTTTTACACCTCAGCGTGTACGCCGATGTTACGGAATCGGTCATAACGCTTTTGAATAAGATCTGCATCCTTGCAAAGCTCGTTTAACTCATCACAGATAAGCTCGCGTATATTTTCGTAATAAACTTGTGTTCCGATATTATCTTCAGAAATGATTTTTTCAATTATACCAAGAGCTTTTGCGTCTTCAGCTGTAAGCTTTAAACTTGCTGCTGCTGTTTCTGCTTTGGATGAATCCTTCCACAGTATGCTTGCGCACCCTTCAGGAGAAATTACAGAATAAACTGAATTTTGCAGCATCCAAACTCGGTCTGCTACTGCAAGTGCCAATGCACCGCCGCTTCCGCCTTCGCCGATAAGTATGGATATAATCGGTACGCAAAGTGTGGACATTTCCATTAAGTTTTCAGCAATTGCCTGACCTTGACCTCGTTCTTCTGCACCAATTCCACAGTATGCGCCCGAAGTATCAATAAAGCAAATAATAGGTCTGCCGAATTTTTCAGCTTGCTTCATAAGACGAAGAGCTTTTCTGTATCCTTCGGGATTAGGCGCGCCTGAGTTTCGCAATGCGCGTTCTTTGGCAGTATGTCCCTTTTCTATTGCAATAACTGTTACAGGTTCAGCGTTTAATCTTGCAATCCCACCAACTATCGCTTGGTCATCTGCAAATCTTCTGTCGCCGTGCATTTCAATAAAATTTTTAAATATATGATGTATATAATCAAGACCGGTCGGTCTTTTATTATCACGGGCAAGCTTTACTCTTTCATAAGGGATATGACTCATGTTTTTCGACCTCCGTTGTGCATTTTAAGAAGTTCGCTTAATAGTTTTCTTTGTTCTTTTCTCGAAACAATTCTGTCGATAAAACCGTGTTCTAAAACAAATTCAGAAGTTTGAAATCCCTTGGGTAATGTTTTTTTTGTTGTTTGTTCAATAACTCTTGCTCCCGCAAAACCAACTGTTGCTCCAGGTTCAGCCAGTATAATATCAGCTTCCATTGCAAAGCTTGCTGTTACACCGCCGGTTGTAGGGTCTGTCAAAACAGATATATACAAAAGTCCTGTGTCGCTGTGGCGTTTGATTGCAGCACTTGTTTTAGCCATCTGCATAAGTGATAATAATCCTTCCTGCATTCTTGCGCCGCCTGAAACAGTAAAACCGATTACAGGTAATCTGTTTTTTGTTGCATATTCAAAAAGTGCAGTAATTTTTTCTCCTACAACAGTACCCATGCTGCCCATCATAAAGTATGGTTCCATAACAAACAGACAGCATTTTTGTTTGCCGATAAGTACTGTTGCACATATCACTGCTTCTTGTTCGCTGCTTGCTGTTTGTACTGTTTCAAGTTTTTGCGTGTACCCCGGAAACATAAGTGGGTTTTCAGATTTCATATCACCAAGTAATTCAACAAAGCTACCTTTATCTACCAGCATTTGTATACGCTGTCTTGCTTTCATACGAAAATGATGTCCGCATGTGCAAGTCATTTGATTAGCCCAAAGCTTGCTTATCGGTATTTCTTTGTGACAATTCGGACACTTTTTTTCAGGCTCACCTGCATCTTGCTGCACAGGTGCTGATGTTCGTCCGCCTGCCTCAAGTTCGTTTTTGGGTTTTAAAAAATTCAGTAAAGCCATTATTTCACCTGTTACCTATAAATGTCAAATCGTAATCTCCGCTAACAAATCGCTCGTCACCAATAAGCTGCAGTTGATCTTCTATGTTTGTTGGTATGCCTTCAATTACAAGTTCACATAGTGCTGCTCGTAGCTTTCTTAAAGCTTCTTCTCTGGTTGTAGCATGCACAATAAGCTTACCCACCAATGAATCGTAATAAGGCGTTACAGAAATACCTGGAATTAAGCATGTATCAAATCTTACAAAAGGCCCGCCCGGTACATGTATCATTTCAAGTGTGCCGCAGCTCTTTGCGTTAATTCGGCATTCAATAGCGCTGCCTTTTAAGCGTATGTCTTTTTGCTCAAAATTGATAGTAACGCCCGCAGCAATTCGTATTTGCCATTTTACAAGGTCTATGCCTGTAAGCATTTCTGTTACACAATGCTCAACCTGCAAGCGCACATTCATTTCCATAAACCAAAAATTTCCGCTTTTATCAAGCAAAAATTCTAAAGTACCAACACCAACATAACCGATTTTTTTAATCGCTTTAATTGCTTGTCTGATTATCTCAGCTCGGTTTTCCATGCTCACAGCAGGTGAGGGGGTTTCTTCAACAAGCTTTTGATTTCTTCTTTGCAAAGAACAATCTCGCTCACCAAGGCATACAACATTTCCGCTTTCATCAGCCATAATCTGCAATTCTACATGTCTTGCAGGGTATATATATTTCTCAAGATATACTGATCCATCACCGAATGAACTTATTGCCTCCGTTGTTGCTTGCATATATGCGTTTTCCATGTCATCAGCGGATTGTATCAAACGTATTCCTCGACCGCCGCCGCCTGCACAAGCTTTAAGCATTACAGGATACCCGATTTTTTCAGCTTGTTGTATAGCTTCTTCAATAGTATCAACAGTCTGCGTGCCGGGTATTACATTAAGGCCGGCTTTGCATATGACGTTCTTAAGCATAGCTTTATCGCTTAAGTTTTCCATGCTCTCAGGATCAGGACCGATAAATACAATTCCGTTTTTGCGGCAAAGTCTGGCAAAATGCGCATTTTCCGATAAAAAACCATATCCTGGATGAATAGCCTGCGCACCTGCTACCATAGCAACGCTGATTATGCGTGATTCTTGAAGATAACTGTCTGAAGCTTCGCTTGGACCGATACAATAACTTTCGTCAGCAAGAGAAACGTGCAATGCGTTTTTATCAGCTTCGGAATAAACCGCAACTGTTGAAACGCCCATTTCCTTACACGCTCTGATAATTCTTACGGCAATTTCGCCTCTGTTTGCTATTAATATTTTTGAAAACATAAGTATTATGCTCCTGTTACTGCAAAAGAGAATTCTGCACTGACGCAAACCTTGCCGTTTACGCTTGCTGTACCCTGTGCAAAATAGAATGGGGCTTTTGCTCTTGTGATTTTACACTCTGTTTCAATTGTGTCGCCCGGGCGTACAGGGTTGCGAAAACGAACTTTGTCAAGTCCGGTATACACAGGTAACTTTTCGTCGCTTATTACGTCTTCCAAAAGAACACAGGCAGACTGCGCAAGGATTTCGCATAAAATCACACCTGGGACGATAGGATTTCCCGGAAAATGTCCGTTAAGGAAAAACTCATCACCGCGCACCTTGTAAATACCGCGTGCAATTTCACCGTCACGGTTAACTTCGTCAAGCAGAAGCATATCATCTCTATGCGGAAGAATTCTCATTATTTCATCTTTTAACATGAATTTACCTCCTGATTCTGAACAACTCAGTTCCGTACTCCACAACCTGACCATTCGTCACGCAGATTTTTTCAACAATACCGCCTGCGTCAGCGGTGATTTCGTTCATCAGTTTCATTGCTTCTACAATGCAAAGTATTGTACCACTTTCAACTTTATCACCAATAGAAACAAACGGCTCAGCATTTTCGGCAGGTGCCGCGTAAAACACACCAACCATAGGTGATTTTACACTTATATAATCACTGCTGTTTTCCTGTTTTATATTTTCGTTATTTGTTTGATTAACAGCATTATTCTGCACCAACACCGATTCTTTAAGCGCAATGGGTGCGGCTGTTCTTTCAAGTCTTACAACCTTGTTGTCTTCAGTTATTTCAAGCCCGGTAAGACCAAGCTCTTCCATAAGACCCGCATATTTGCGGATATCGCTCTCTTTCATATATTACACCTTTCTGAATGCCAAACATGCATTGTGACCGCCAAATCCCAAAGAATTAGAAAGAGCTAAGTCTATATCGGCCTTTACAGCCTTATTTGGTACATAGTTAAGGTCACATTCTTCATCGGGTTCGTTAAGATTTATTGTAGGTGGAATAACACCTTCGTTAATAGCCATAATACAAGCCATTGCTTCAATAGCACCTGCCGCTCCAAGCATATGTCCTGTCATTGACTTTGTAGAGCTTACATACGCTTTCTTTGCATTATCCTCACCAAGTGCAGTTTTTATAGCAATTGTTTCTGTGGTATCGTTCATGTGCGTACCTGTTCCGTGCGCATTAACATAAACAGTTTCGCCCTGTTTGTAATCTGCTTCATTCATCGCTTCTATCATTGCACGTGCGCCACCTTTTGCCTGAGGATGAGGTGATGTTATGTGATATGCATCACAAGTGGAACCGTAACCGCAAATTTCACCGTAGATTTTTGCACCTCTTGCTTTAGCGTGTTCATATTCTTCAAGAATAAGCGCAACCGAACCTTCGCCTATAACAAATCCGCCTCTTCTTTTATCAAAAGGCAGAGAAGCTGCATTTTTGTCAGTTGAGGTTGAAAGTGCCTGCATATTGATAAATCCTGCTACTGAAATTTCGCTGATTGTTGCTTCGGCACCGCCCGTGATTACTGCATCAGCATAACCATGACGAATTGCACGCATCGCTTCACCAATTGCGTTAGAACCTGAAGCACAAGCAGTAACAGCAGGCAATGCGGCACCCTGGCAATTAAACTTAATTGCAATCATACCAGCAGCCATGTTTGCAATCATCATCGGTACAAAGAGAGGGGATACTCTGCGTGGACCTTTTTCCATAAGCTTTGTGTGCTCTGTTTCAAGTGTTTTAATGCCGCCTATACCGCTGCCGAAATATACAGCAAAGTTTTCAGGATCAACGGTACCTATAATAGAGCTGTCTTCAACAGCCTGAGTTGCAGCTGCTACTGCAAACTGTGTAAACCTGTCGCTGCGCAAAGCATCATTTTTATCCATATATTCAAGCGGATCAAAGTTCTTAACTTCAGCAGCCAGCTTTGTTTTAAAATTCGTTGTGTCAAATTGAGTAATCTCATCAATAGCATTTTTGCCGTTTATCATGTTTTCCCAACATTCTTTAACACTGTTGCCCAAAGGTGTAATAGCGCCAAGACCTGTTACAACAACTCTTCGATTTGTTGTGTTCATGTTGTCCTCCTTACATTGCAATGCCGCCGTCAACACGTAAAACCTCGCCCGTTACATAATCAGCTGTTGCAAGATAATATGCAGCATTAGCAATATCTTCAACTTTACCCATTCTGCCAAGCGGTATTGCGTTTAAAAGCGGATTATCACTATGTTCCTGTGTCATATCTGTTTTTATAAACCCGGGTGCAATTGCGTTGCATCTGATGCCTTTTGAAGCAAACTCTTTAGCAACTGATTTAGTAAGCCCGATAAGGCCAGCTTTTGATGCCGAGTAATTTGCCTGTCCTGCGTTGCCCATTATTCCCGAAACAGATGTAATATTAATGATACAACCTTCCTTGTTTCTTATAAACAAACCTGCGCAGTGACGTATCATATTAAATGCACCCTTAAGATTAACATTCATTACCTTGTCGAAGTCGTCTTCCTTCATCATTGCAACAAGACCATCTTTTGTAATTCCTGCGTTGTTTACAAGTATGTGTACAGTTGTAAAATCTGCCTTGATTTGAGCAATTGTCTTTTTTACAGCTTCAAAATCAGCTACATCACAACAGTATGATTTTGCAATAACACCAAAATCATTACTGCACTTTTTACATACATTATTTGCGCTTTCCTCGTTGCCAGCGTAAATTACTGCTACATTTGCACCTTGTGATGCCAATTTGTAAGCAATCGCTTCACCAATCCCGCGTGAAGCGCCTGTGATAATTGCAGTTTTACCCTTTAGCATCAGCAATGCACCTCCGATAATACTTTGTCCAACTCACAAACAGAATACGCATTAACATCACTGTTGATTTTACCAACCATATTTGTCAATGTTTTTCCGGGACCAATTTCGATAAAAGTATCAACGCCGTTTTTTATCATGTGGCGTATTGTGTCTTCCCATCTTACAGGGTTGCATATCTGTTTTGCAAGTGTTTGTTTGATGTCGTTTGTGTACGGCTCTCCCGTTATGTTTGAATAAAGTGTAATTGAAGGAGAATATACAGAAATACCCTCAAGAACTTTTGCAAATTCATCTGATGCACTTTGCATATAGGGTGAATGAAAAGCACCTTTAAGCTTTAAAGGTATTGCTCTTCCGCCTGCTGCTTTAATCTTAGCGGCAAAATCTGTCATTTCCGAGCTTAATCCTGATACAGTAATCTGGCCTGGGCAATTAAAGTTAACAGGATAAACGTTAGTAAAATCTGAGCAAATTTCTCTAACAGTGTTTTCGTCAAGCTTTACAACAGCCGCCATAGAGGTATCGTGTTCATCAGCAGCTTGTTGCATAAGTTCACCACGCTTGCAAACAAGCTTAAAACCTGTTTCAAAGTCAACAACTTTTGCGTATGTCAACGCAACTACTTCTCCAAGTGAAAAACCTGCAACTACGTCCGGTTTTATATTGTTCTGACCAAGCACGCTTGCGTATGCCATTTCTGTTGCAAAAAGGCAAGGTTGTGTGTTTTTTGTCTGCTTAAGCTCATCTTCAGTGCCTTCAAAGCACTGTTTTGATGTGCCATTTCGCAACTTATCACATGAATCGTATACAAAAGCGGCGCAGTTGTAATCATCACAAAGATTTTTGCCCATACCGCTGAACTGATCACCCTGACCTGAAAAAATAAAAGCTATTTTACCCATGTTGATGCCCTCATTAGAATAGGTTCTGCCTCGTTAATAACTTCCTCAACAATTTCAGCCGCAGATTGTTCCTTGTTTACCATTGCGGCTATCTGTCCTGCAAGGAAACATCCTTTTTCGTTGTCGCCTTCAATAACAGCCATTCTTAAAGAACCGGTTGCAAGTGCATCCAATTCTTCATCGGCGGCACCGCCGTATTCCGCTGTCAAATAATCCCTTGCAAAAGGTGTTCTTAAGCTTCGTACAGGATGACCCAAACGCTTGCCTGTTACCATTGTACAAAGGTCTTTTGCTTTTAATATTTTTTCTTTATAATTCGGGTGAATTGTACATTCAACTGCGCATAAAAACCTCGTTCCCATTTGAACGCCGCAAGCACCCAACATAAATGCTGCAGCAACACCTCTGCCATCTGCAATACCACCTGCAGCAATTACAGGAAGATTTGTTGCGTCACAAATCTGAGGTACAAGCACCATTGTTGTAAGTTCTCCCACGTGTCCACCACTTTCGCCGCCTTCGGCAATAAGTGCGCTGGCGCCAAGCCTTGTCATTAGCTTTGCCATGGCAACTGATGCAACGACGGGAATAACTTTGATATCAGCTTTATTCCAAAGTTCCATATATTTCGAAGGATTGCCTGCGCCTGTTGTAACAACTTCAACTTTTTCTTCTGCAACAACATTTGCAACTTCGTCCGCAAATGGACTTAAAAGCATTATATTAACGCCAATTGGCTTATTTGTAATTTCTCGGGCAATGTGTATCTGCTTGCGTACATAATCACTGTCTGCGTTACCAGCTGCAATTATGCCTAATCCACCGCCTTCAGATACGGCGGCAGCAAGTTTGCCGTCAGCAATCCAAGCCATGCCGCCCTGAAATACGGGATATTTAATTCCAAGCATTTCACAAATCTGTGATTCTATCATCGCTTACTCCTGTGTTTTGCTTTCAATAAACTTAACAAGTTCTCCTACTGTTTCAACCTTCTGGTCAAGTTCGATTTCAATGCCGATTTCGTCTTCAAGATTCATGAGAAGCTCTACTGTGTCAAGAGAGTCGATACCGAGTTCAGTAAATGTACTCTCCATCTTTACTTTTGCAACATCACAATCTGTTCTTTCTGCAATGATTTTAGCAACTGTTTCAAATAACATAATAAATGCCTCCTGAAAATTAATTAAATTTGATATATTGTAGGTTTTTTACCCTACATTTTATTATTATACATATATATTGTTCCCTTAATGTTCCTTTTATGTTCCCAATGCGTTCCATTTTTGTCGAACAATAATTAAAATAATGTAAAATTGTTATTGTTATTTGATTAACTGTATTTCACTATAATAACAAAAGAAGGATTACTTCACGAAAAGTAATCCTTACAAAATATCATTATATATCTTATGCGGCTGATTATTCAGCCTTTTTAATTTTTGCAATTGCAGAAAAAATAAGTAACATTACAATGTTTGTGCAAACAACACTTGCCCCCGAAGGTGTGTTGAAAAGAACTGATATAACAACCCCGATAATAAAGCAAATCACCGAAATAACGGCTGCACATATTGTAACTTGTCTAAACCTTGTGAACAAACGCATTGCGGTTATTGCGGGAAATACAATAAGACTTGATATAAGTAGTGCACCCATCATACGCATACCAAGAACAATTGTTACAGCTGTAAGAAAAGCAATAAGCATATTGTATATCTGCACTTTGATACCCGTCGCTTTGGCAAATGTTTCATCAAACGTAACAGCAAAAATTTTGTTGTAAAACAAAACAAATACAATTATTACTGTAATACATAGTAAGATGCTGATAGCAACATCGCTGTCTTTTAACGCATACATACTGCCAAACATATAGTTACATACATCTGTGTTCATGCCGGTTGAATATGAAAGAAAAATAACTCCCAAAGCAAGCGCCGCAGTTGAAACAAGTGCAATAGCGGCATCACCTTTGATTTTACTGCTTTCGCTCAGCTTTAAAAGTAAAAAAGCCGCCGCTATAACAATTGGTATTGAAAAGGTAAGCTGATTTGAAACACCAAGCAAAGTTCCAAGTGCAAGTGCACCAAAGCTTACGTGCGAAAGTCCATCGCCTATCATTGAATATCGTTTCAAAACCAAACTAACACCCAAAAGCGATGCACAAAGGCTTACAAGCAAACCGACTATTATCGCACGCTGCATAAAACCGAATGAGAAGGTGTAACGCAGTATATCTATATTATTATCAATAATCTTAAATAAGTCACTCATCAATGTTCTCTCCGATATACGCTTTAGCTTTGTGCGTGATCAAATAATCTTCAGTTTTGCCAAAAAACTCAACAGTCTTATCTATGTGCAGTATATAATCCGAATAATTTAACGCTTGCGCAATGTCGTGTGATATCATAATCACCGTCATATTATCCTTATCACAAAGTGATTTTATAACTTTGTAAAAATCAGCAGTTGCTATGGGGTCAAGTGCGGCAGTTGGCTCGTCCAAAAGCAGAATATCACTTGCTGCACATAATGCACGTGCAAGCAACACTTTTTGTTGTTGTCCGCCTGAAAGAGCTTTAAAGCTTTTATTTCGCAATGGTTCTATATCAAGTCTGCGCATTGCGCTGTGGGCAATTTCGTATTGATTTTTTGTATAAAAGGGGAGTAAGCCCATAGAATTTTGACAGCCTGATAGAATTACTTCGTGTACTGATGCAGGAAAATCTCTTTGCGCTTGTGTCTGCTGAGGCAGATAACCTATATGCGAACGCTTAAAACCTTGCTGAAACTCGATATTGCCCGATTTAATGGGTATAAGACCTAAAATTGCGCGCATCAGTGTGGATTTGCCTGAGCCGTTTTGCCCGACAATACAAAGAAAATTACCTTTATTCACCTCAAAACTGATATCGTGCGCAACAATTTGCGTGCCAAATCCAAGGGTTACATTTTTACAAGTAAGCAAAGCCATTAGTTTAAAGCCTCCCTCAGATTTTTGGCGTTTTGCGTCATAAGTGAAATATATGTTGCACCGTTTTTCATTTCGTCATCGGTTACATTCTGGCAAGAATGTAGCAATAGTGTCTTTGCACCTGTTTCGTCACTTAAGGTTTGAGCTATCTGCATGTTAGACATTTCAATATAAAAAACAACCGGTAGGCTTTGTTCGTTAATAACTTGTGTAAGCTGTGTCATAGTTTCAATACTAACCTCGCTGTCGCTTGAACATCCTTCGTATGCAGCGCAGTATTCCAAGCCATAATCTTTAGCAAAGTATATAAAAGGAAACCTGTCGCCGACAGCAATATATTTACGCTGTGAATTTTCTGTAATGTCAGTAAAAGCTTTGTCAAGTTCTTCAAGTTGTGCTTTGTAATCAACAAGAAGAGCGTTAAATTCGGTTTTGTGAGCATTGTCTGCATTACAAAAAGCTTCGGTTATATTTTCGCACATAATTATAGCATTTTTTGGTGATGTCCATATATGTTCATCATATTCATGCTCGCCGTCATGTTCAGAGTCGTGCTCGTCATGTTCGTGTCCTGCGTTAGTTATTTCAACCGTATCAATAAGGGAAAGCGTTGTAATTTTGTTTGTATCAAGCGAGCTTATTACATTTTCTAACCAACCTTCGCTTTCTCCGCCGATATAGAGAAAAACGTCGGATTCATTTATAGCGACCATATCTGCTGCAGTGGGTTCGTAGCTGTGTATTTCTGTACCTGGTTTTATAAGTAACGTAACATCAACATATTCTCCACCAAGCTGCTTTGCAAAGTCATAAAGGGCAAAGTTTGTAGTTATTACAGATAGTTTTCCGCCGTCTTTTTCAGTAATTTTGGCATTGCACGATATTAAGAATGACATTAACACTAATGCGGATATTACACAAATTAATTTTTTCAAAGTTCTTCCTCCGTATAAAATGAAACTGAGTTTCAATTTCAAATCTATAATATCACATTTTTAAAGTGTTGTCAATAGAGCATTGTGTTGACAATATTCAGTTTTGCGTTTATAATTATAAAGATTGAGCTTATTACTATATTAAAGTGAGGTTGTAACAATGAAAAGAGTATTACAAAAGACTATTAGCGCAATGTTGGCTATAATGATTATTATTTCAAACATTTGCTTTGTTGAGGTAAGCGCTGCTGAAATCCCGACAGATTATCTTTCGGCATCTGCCGTAATGAAAAATGGTAATTATTTAATCGATGGCGGCAGCGTTTATCTTTTCGCTGAATATGAAGTTGGAACCGGTCAGTCTTGGAGCTATATCCGCCGTACAAGCGCTGAAGTAAATTATGTATCACACACAGTATTTACTGAATCAGGCAATAATTATGTAGGTGATAAAGCGATTATCATGTTCCGATTTGATGCTGCAAGCAACGGTATTTTTAGAGTTGCGCTTTACATGACGCAGGCTAACGTTGTTTCCGTAAATCCTTCCTGCTTTAATTTTGTTGTAACCGGTGATGAAGCACAAGGATATCAGTTTGAAACAAATTTTGCGCTTTCTGATAAAATCCCTATGGATTACAACGAAGCACAGAACATGGGTGATTTGGTTATTGATGGCGACCTTGCTGTTTTCTGTGCCGAGGTTACAGATGATAAATGGTCTGCGTCTGTTACATCTACATTCACTTGTGAAGCTTTGCTCAGCATTTCTATACCTAAGCAGTCCGTATCTGAATATGCGCTTGATACCGATACCGCAGGATACAGCGTTATAGTAATTAAAGTTACTTCCGCAGGTAGCGGCACTTTTACTCTAACTAATTCTGTAACGGGTGAAAAACGTCAATTTCCACTTGTTGCAACCGCAGATGAAAGCGGAAATATAACTATTGCTGATGATCGCATTGTTTATGGTGATGTTAATAACGACAGCAAGGTTAATGCTATGGACGCTACTTTGGTTGCAAGATATGCAGTCGGTACATATACACTTAATGAAGATGCTATTAAGCGCGCTGACGTTAACGGAGATGGAAAAGCAAACGCAATGGACGCTACACTTATTGCAAGATATTCTGTTAAATCTATAGATAAATTTCCTGTTGAGGAATATATGTAAAGAGATAACGCTTAGATTTGCAAGGAGATAATATGAAATTCAAAAAGCGCAAACTTAGCCCTGAACAAATTGCATATTATAAAAAGCAATTAGAAATGGCGAAACCTTACACTTACGTCGAAATAGTCGCTATTCCGTATGATTCTTGCGACTTTGATTTTGATCGTTTAAATGCTCATGTTGCAGAAATAGCATTGCGTGAAGCTGGAATATTACTTGATGAATAGTTCTATTAATATCTATCAAAAGATTATATGAAAATACTTTGTTTAAGGAAATGTAAATTATGATCTTTATCACAAATATCAAGCTTTACGGCGATGTAAATACAGATGAAATTACATCAAATACATGCAAATCTGAACATCCGAATAAACAAAAAATTCTTGAATATTTAAAAAATGCATCTTTTGTATCTTCTTGTACTACCGACAAGGTAATTGATTGTGTAACCAATAAAAAAACTAACATTCAAATTGTTGCGTATCGTGATGATAAATACTACTGGGATGACAGATATATTTATCATTTTGAAAAGTACAATCTTAAGCTTAATGATGATTTTATACAGCATGTATTAAACCGCTCACAGATGTGAGCGGTTTTCTTTTGCCAGATTATAACTAATTGCGAACAAGTTTGCGGATAATATAAAAAAGTTCCGAAAACTTTCGTCTTCGGAACTTGGCGGAGAAGGAGGGACTCGAACCCTCGCGGCAGTTTTATCCACCCTACGCCCTT
>JAZQJI010000024.1:0-53150 GCA_045541475.1 Oscillospiraceae bacterium | reverse complement strand
CTTGGTTTCCTGTATATAAATAGGCATCATAACCATATCCGTACAAGGTTCTATTAGGTAAAACGTTATTTGTATTTGCTTGCAACAAAATGATTTCTATATCGTCTCTATAAAGGCAGATATGCGGTTCTGTACTCTTCAGATATTCAACTGCTCTGAAGCCCAGCTTTGATACATAAAATTCCGCTGTTTTCTTTATGTCTGGAGAAGGGAAAATACAGCTTAATCCACTTATACTCATATGACATATACCTCCGCCAAATTCTTATTTATCGGTCTGCCCAACCTCCTATATTATACCATAACACGCATACTATTGCAACAAAAAACATCCGATGCTTTCACATCGGAGGTTTTAACTTGTCTGTCTTGCTCAAAATAGATGACATTGAGAACGGATATGTAATATGTTCAGCTCGATAGATTGGAAATTAACGATTCATCTCCATCTCTATGCTTTTCCATTTTTCACCGCACAAATCATAAGTTGTAATATTGCCGTTTTCCTTAAATCCCACTGATTTATAGCAGTGATATGCAGAGGGATTATTTTCAAACACCTCTAGCGAGACTTTAGAGGCACCGTAAAGCTCGAAGGCAAATTTTATTCCTAGCTTCAGCATTTGTTTTCCGTAGCCTTTGCCTCTTGTCTGAGGACAGAGAATGACATATCCGAAACTTAACTCGTCTGAATCCGCACCCGGCTGACGAAGAGTGAAAAAACCCACGATGCCTGTTTCGTCGAATGCAATAAATGGAAAATATTTTTCATTATCTATTCTTCCAGAAACAGCCTGTTCAATTCGCTCAGGCAAAACAGGAAATTCTCCTAACCGTCCCTCACTCCATTTATAAAATGTTATCTTATCCTGGCACCAATTTGCTATTTTTTTGCTATCATTTCTTCGATATGGTCTTATATTAAGCATAGCTCTTCCTCATGATATACTTTTCTTGTTTATGATAATTCTAATCGGTCTGCTCAACCTCCTATATTATACCACACCCCACACATTTTGGCAATAAAAAAGACTTGTACAGATGTACAAGTCTTTTGTGATATCTTCACGGAATTGATCACTTGATTTTCGCCTGATTCTACGACGTTTTTCAAGTATTTCATTGCTTGCAGAGCTTTTTTTGCTTAACGGCAACGACTTCCGTACCTCCGACCTAAGTTGGTCTGGGGTTCTTTTCTTGCATCATCGAAATGACGCATTAGTTAACGCAATTTAAGCTATTAGGCAAAGTGCTTGCATCAACTGTATCATCAAGATACAGAATAATCTTTCTTGGCTTTAAGGTCTGTGCAAACAAACTTTCTAAACACAAAGGTAATGTAGTAGTTCGCTTATTGTAGCTCGCTAAGCTAACAATAAATGGTACATTGTTTTCAAAATTCATGATTAACCTCCGATAATTTATAGTTATCTGATGTTAGTAGTTTCATATTGATGCATTCGCAATATACTTACTAACGCATTATTACTACTACACTACACAACTATCATAAGGTATTTACAGAAGAAAAATCAATACCCTTGTCCCGAAATGTCGAAATCTGTCCTGAAATGGAAAAAGCGAGCTCAAAAAGCTCGCTTTTTATGTGTATTATTCTTTGCTCAGTTGTTATCTTCGCCGTCAAGCAAATCGTCATCATCGGTATCCAGATTATTACGTCAAACCGAAACCAGACTTTCGCTAACCTTTCTGTTATCGTTAAACCGCCTTTAGCAAACATATACTACAGCCAACCAATTACTGTCAATAACAAAAGTAATATGTACGGAACTATAATGATTGTGCAATCAATCTTTAATAACATATCGTTAATTCTATTTGTTTCGTTATTCTTTTTTAATGTCGAATATACAAATATGTTGATTATTATTCCCACAAACAAATGCAATAATGATAATGCCAATACTAAATATGAATTATAATCAGCTATCATTGACGAACCCACTTGTATAATGCAAATAAACCAACCCAACATAGAATATAATGTATTTAATATCAAAGGCAATACTATTCTTTTCATTCTTTTCTCCAATTTTTTCATGTTGACACAAAAGTCTAATGCACATTTTGACGAATTGTAATCAAAAATCATACACTTAACCCAACGCAACACATTCTAGTTATTGATTGAATCTTTCCTTCAATATTTCATCATTAAAATCAATGGTATATGATCCGCTACGTTTCCCAATACTATCTTTAAACTTTGAAGGCAACCATGTAATAGATTTGGCATCAAGATCATCATCAAAGGCTTTATTCCAAGATTTGCTAGCTAATTCCGCACAATTATTAGCTAAATAATAACGCTTTTCAGACCATCTGATTGCAGGATCAATTTCTTCTCCGTCAAGCAAACCATCGCCGTCGGTGTCCGGGTTAGTCGGGTCAGTGGTTAAAGGCACCCGCCCTGCTTATTTAGCAGGGCAGACAAATACTTAAAAGGCACATGTGTATATCACAGCATTCATTTCATCACTGTCAATTGTAATTTTCACATAATCATCAAACCATTCAACACTAATATTATTATCAGCAAGACCAGCGCCATCATTAACAAACCAAAATGTATCTGAAAGCAAAACATCCCTAAATATGCCTTTACCTTCGCAAACAATAATCCTATATTCTTTGCCTCCCATACTAGCTGGCTGAAAAATACCAGATGTTTCTATCCGCACTGATACATCGCTGTTTGCAGAGCTTTCTTCAAAAATATTTCTGTAATAATTTGCAACAATAATTACCACTAATGATATAAACAATATAACTAAAACTACTGCAACTATAGTTTTCTTTGATTTAGTCATTCCACAAACTCCATTGGTTTATAATATATTCCGAAAACGCTCTCGCAGTCCCCTTAGAAACATTGTTTGTAACTGGTGCATTGCGATATAGAGACCACTTTTTACCATCAGGGGCATTTGACATAGTATTTCTCCGTCAAGCAAGCCGTCGCCGTCGGTATTTGGGAAAGCGATCGGATTAATCATTATATTGAATTATCCTTATATCACTGTTTTCAAGAAAAACACTCAATGCAGGATCGGTTACCGAGTTCTCTGCGCAATATTTATAATACACTTCCATCACATTAGTATATTCATATTCAAACGACTGGCTCGGATAACTCGGAACTCGTTTGCCTTCCCCTTTTTCATATTTTACAGAATACACTTTCTTTTCATTAAGATTTATCTCAAATTCCAAAGTTGCTTTACTGCCATCTTTTAATATATCACTATTAAAAGCATACATTGCAGTTCTACTGTTCAAATCCGACTTAAACCTATATATACCATATATAGCCGACATATCATACTCTGAATAGTCTTTTATATATGTTTCAAGCTGTGCAACAACATTATTCACATCGTAAACATCCCCCACAAGTTCAAAGCTAACTTCAAACTTTTGATGCGTATACGAATCAAAATCCTCGTCGGAAATCATATATATTGCACAAGCTGTAAATGCAATGAATATAAGCGCAACCAAGACAAAAATCGCATACCTAGTTATACTTTTTAAAGACTTCATAAGTTTTGAATACCTCCGGTCCGTATTCGTTAATTGCACCATCGTTATATCCGTTGTATCTGATAATCATTGCCAACACCTCATCATCACTATATTGATAATAATCGTTGCCCATTCCGCTAATTGTACACTCAACTGTAGTCACACCATACATTAATACTAGTGCAAGAACAGATATGTTGTACTTGTTATCATCCTTTAACGAATACCATACTAGTTTGCGATCAGAAACAATATCGAACTCTAAATTGATATAATCTTCGTTGCTCCAATTATCATAATTATCAGAATACATCCAATATAATCCGTTCAAACTCGCCCAGTTAATAGCATTTATTGCTGTTTGCGCAAATATTTGTCCATATCCGACAGATGAATCTGTTTCTACGGAAAATTCAGAGAGAATTTCACTTATATCATCTAATGAGATTGTATTCAAATCTATATTGATTATTCCATTCAGTGTATTAATTTGCATAATTAATCACGCTCCCATTTAGCGATAGAATAACTTTATATCTATTTTCTTTAGTTTCCTTTCCGTTAATTCCATATATAGTCAGTGCATCTTCTAGTATATGATATAATTCTTCATTTGGAAATCTTTCTTTTAAACTGTATGGCACATCAATATTTATAATATCCCAACTTTGTACATAATCCACGTTATATATTTGTTGCATTTTTCGTTGCTTTTGAAACTCGATAGATATTCTTTTTAATGTTAAACTAATTATATTTTCAGAACCTATTCTATCACAGATAAGCACAAAGCATTCCTTATAATATTCGTCACGGTTGGCAACGCCACAATATATCAAAGCAATATTTTTTCCCTGTCTATCGTCCATTTATTGGGTGCCAAAAATATTTTTGCCAAATTATAACGTGGGTCTGGAATTTTTGCTTCTTCAAAATTTCTTTTTTCTTCGTCTGTTAAATATGCGTTTACGAAAGCCATAATTAATTTCTCCTTTTTTAGTTATTCTTAAAATTATATCAAGCCGCCTGTGCAGCGGGATTCATCGGGTCTAAGAGCAAATCCTCAAGTGCGCAATGGTAGGTGAAATATTCCTTCATCTGCCACCTTTGCGCAAATGTCAAGCCTTCAAATTCATCACCGATTCTGCGCGTCAGCTCTACATCATCTATCAAACCGAACTCTTTCAATTCAGCAATATTAGCAGTATATTTTACCGAAGACGAAGCTGTTTCTCCGCTGTTTTTCAACGAGCTTTGAATAATATTTCCGTCATCGTTTATATAAATCGTTATATCATTAAACTTTTCACTGCCGTATTTTGATGTATAGTCATATACATCCATAAGTTCAGTCAGTGTTTTTTCGTTGTCTATAGTACAATCAATATATTTTAGTGTATATTTTTCCCCGTCAGTCAGCAGGTCATAATTTTCAAACAGCAATGCCATTTCCGCATCGGATTTGAAAACACTTTCAACCTTGGGAACATATTCAATAGTGTCAAAATCTACCGTTGTACCGTCTATAAGGAAATAAGAATTTGTATCTGCATCGTAATACCAGCTTGTTGGTATATGTGTATTGCCCGCATGTGCACCGCTAATATGCTCACTTGCAGTTAATGGCTGAATGTTTCTCCAATCACCTGCATATTCAGGGTGTGCGTCAACATTCAATAAATGGTGACCTTGGTACGATTGCAGATTTCCTGCATCATCCAGATATTGAGCCACACCTGCAGATGATTTCATATTGCCGTTTTCATCAAAATTCAAAATTTGTTCAATCTGCTCGGGTGTCCAATCACGACTGCCTTTTCCGTCCTTCAGAATCGACTGTCGTTCATTTTCCCAGAAATCATCAACTGCTTGATTTCTTAATAATCTTGTAATCGACGCAGCCTTTTTATCACCATCAGGTAAACTATAAAGAAAATCTATATATGATTTCCTTTGCGTAACATCTAAACTATTAAAATGATCAGTAATAGTTCTTGAGCGAGAACCCTTTGGTATACTTTCATAGTAATTATAAATCTCTACATTTGTCATCATCCGTCTCCCTTACATTATATCTAATATCTCATTTATAACTTCATTTAAATTATCGTATTCACGCATTTTTCCATGATCTTCCCATATAATCTTTCCTGTTTTCTTAGAAAAGCAAAGATACTCACCGTCTCCAATCAATTCGCCAATAGTAACCAAGTCATTCGGAAGGAACTGGTCGCAACTGCCAATCTTTTTCACTCCCCAAAAATCTGCAAGTCTACCTTTCATTCCAGACCCATTAGAAAACCTCAACCAATCCTTATATGTTTCAGGAATGGTTATTCCGTGTTCATTTTCCCATGCGATGATTTCTTCTTCTGATGCCGGCGGATTGAAATATGAATCATATCGATCTTCAAGCTGTTGGCATAAGCTGACAATTTCCTTGATTTCCTCTGTTAAGCTGTTGTTGGGGATGTTTGGTACTACCATAATACATTTCTCCTTTAAATTTTATTTTGTTTTCTTTGCTTTTTCCCTTTGCGGCACGGCGATTAACAAAGCCGTTGTTTTTGCTGTAATAAAAGGCGTGCCGCATACCAAAAGCATAATATTTTTACTTGTATATAAATTATACCATATTTTTTAATATTTTCAATTCATAAATCGGTAAAATTCGCTTTAGCTATTTGTGCCGAGAGAATAAATGTTAAACTCTTATTGGCAAATCTTGCGGCACAAAGCTATCTTCTGACAATCTTACAATCAAACCCGACTCAATGCGTTCATAAACTCAAATACAAAAAGCATTGCTCTCTAACAATGCAAAACAAATCATACCTTAAGCTTACAGACGGAACAAATGTAAGTGAGGATTATGTTTCGGTTAACTGGTATCTTATGGGTGATGTAGATCTTGATGGAGAAATCACAATCGATGATGCAACGCTTATCGGATCGCATGCTATACATGGTATTAACCGGCAACGCTCTGCTTGCGGTAGATGTCAATTATGACGGAAGAGTCAACGCTGTTGATGCTACATGTGTAGCAAGACACACAACGGGAGAAGTAGTCAGCTTTTGGTATTAACAAAAAAGCATCTGCTTATTAAGCAAATCAAATAATTAAGATATTAGCTTACTTAAGAAAGAGTTCGGTATTTTACCGAACTCTTTTTTCTAATAGCATATAGAAAAACAAAAATCCGAATCAATCGAGAATGTACCTCTCAACCAATTCGGCATAACGAACAAGAAACCGCCAGAAACTTTGTGAAAGATTTTCTGTGTAAAAAAGAGCAGACTTCGGAAATTTCTCTCCAAATCTGCTCGCAATTCTCTTGAAAATGAAAAAACGCCCGTTCAAGTCCACTTGTAGGCTTAAAAAAGCAAAATGTCATCTACGGTTTTACACTAAATTTTTTCGGCGTTTGGGCAGCAAAAAAGCCCGATATCTCGGGCTTTTTTGGCTCTATATCTTTTCCGTGAAGGAAAAATGTCTGTCTTGCTCCAAATAGATGACATCCAGAAGAGACGATTCTACGATGTTTTCGAAGCATTTCATCGCTCGGAGAGCTTGCTTTTGCTTAATGCAACAATAGTTGCAATAAGTTAATTCCCATTTTATTAGCCTTGTAAATACTGCCTGTTGCATTCATCAATGACTTCCTGAATGCCGGCCTGCTCCAGCTTCATTTTCAATGCGTTCAGTATCTCATCCAAACTCTGATCGGTTGAAAGCGTAAATGCATCGAGAACCTCAGCAATCGCTTGCGTTTGAGGAATCATCTCCCTGCCGTCAAAGGCAAAACTTATATCCTCCGAAACGGCTGCCGATGCAAAGATCGTATGGTAATCTTCAGCAGAAAAACCATTGCTTTGGTGGGGGTGACAGATCATGTAATTGGCAAAGCGATCAAGACTGACACGATTCTGCACCTGGCTGACAATACCATCCACAAGTTCATAATCCTCGCCCTCTACACCATAGGTCAGCAGATTGTTAAGGTCAGCATCCGTTTGTGTCAGTGCAAGCAACCGAAATGCCATGTCGGGATGCTGTGATTGCGTGCTGATTCCGGTTGCACAGTAAGCCTGCCGTACAGCAGTATCCTTTGGGAATAACGGGTACGCCTCCACTGTATTTTCGCCGTATGGTACGGAGATCGTTTCGTCTGCCTCCCATACCAGTCCTGCTCCGGGACAAAAATTCGTCTGCAGGATGAAGAACTTATCCTGCATTTCGGGTCTTGCAAGGAGCCCTTTCTGTTTCAGTGTATAAAACAGCTTCAGACGATCTGTATATTGGACATGATCCGGTGCAATCTTTGCCCGATGCTCTGTATCATCCCAGTACACAGCGGATGTGATGGTCTGTATATTCGCATAATAAGAGAAACTCGTATAGTTTTCCCAGGCGGCAAACACATCGCATTTCTGCTCAGTGCTTTTGACCTGGTCCAGAATTGCAATCTGTTCTTCCAATGGCGAATGAATATCATATCCATACTTTTCAGCCAGTTCTGCGTTGACATAGTATCCATAATCCAGACTCAAAGTCTGCATGGAGCCATCCACACCGTAGATATGACCATTCACACGGAGTGCTTCCCAATGATTCTCCGGCATCAGTTCATAGAGAATCTTTCCCTCTGCGGTATCAAAATAGGGATCCAGCGGCGCAAACAGCCCGTTGTAAATGTATTTGTGATACGAATTACTGCCCGCCTCACCGCTTGTGGTGAAGGAAGCATAGATGATATCTACCTGTTCACCGGCATTGATCATGTCGGTTACCTGTGCTGTATAGGTTTGTTCATCTCCACGGATCGGCACAAAGCAGACCGCAAAATCATAGCCCTTTTCATCCAGATAAGCGTTGACTTCTGCCGTACGGAACGGGTAATTACGCTCATAAAGTGTTTCCTCGATGACCCACACCAGAACAGTCTTGTCGGGATATTCACTCTGTATTTCTTCATAGGACGGAAAATTCAATTCCTTTTGCGATGGTGTATTTTCGGCAGACGATATCGTTGTAGTTTCTGCAACCGATGTAGTTTCAGTGGATTCCGATGCAATAGAATCGCTCTGCGGCTGACATCCGCAAAGCAGAATGGACAGCGTACAAAAGCATAAGATTGATTTGATTTTCATAGGTTCTCCTTATAGAATCAATGGGCTCCAAAGCAGATGCTGCATCCCGGGAATACCGAGCCACACAAGCAGCAGCGGCAAAAGGAACAGCACACCTGCAGCGGCAATGAGTGCCGATGTGTTCTGCAATTTATGGGATAACAGCCACAGCGTCACTGTCTGCAGCAGAAAGCCCGCAAATCGTTTCAGACTCAACAGAATCAGATAGCCGCCGACCGAACAGTTCCATCCCTGCAGATGTTCCATGGATGCGGCGGGAGCATCTGCCCCAACCATGCCACAGGCGGATAAGACCTGCATGAAATACGGCACATACACCGCAAGATATACCATCAACACGATGAAAAACGCAATACACAGTTTACAGATCAGCACAGGCTTTTGCCCTTTGTAGGAGGAATGCAGCAGCATGTGCATCTGCGTGTGGTATTCTCTTGTGAATATCCCTGATATACAGCACAGGAGCAGCGCACTCATCAGCATGGCAAGCAGAATATGGGTTTTGTTTTCTGCGCCCGATGTCAGCAGCCGATACCCTCGGTCATAGAAAAATGCGCCGTCGGGAACAGATCGCAGGTGTTCGGCATGACGGATAGTTTCTTCCAATGCGGCTTTTGGTGCAAGGATACTCTGATACTTTGTCACAACAAGCAGGGTGTTCTCTCCCGCAGCCTGCAATGCGGCCATATATTCTGATTGTGCTGCATCCAGTGATGCTTTTTCTTCCATTAGCCATGCTTCTTTTTCGGCTGTGTATTCACCCGCAAGCTCCGTCATATACTGCCGATAATAGATCTCATCGGGTGTATAGGATACCTGAAGCGGTGTATAGAACAGCACACGACACAACAGCAGTGCCGCTATGATCCACAGTACCTTGCCGCCGATGAACACCTTATAGCATTCATGGCTGAACAGATGCAGATGCGTATGCCGGATCCATCGCAGATGCGGACGTTTTGTCTGATTCCGGATCACGGACATTCGTGCAAACAGCTTCACAGAGAACAGCGATATGACTGTCAGCATGATGCAGACGGACACCGCAAACACAGTCATCTGCCCAACGGGGAAGCCGAATACATTGCGGTTCTGATAGACGGCAAACAGCGTCTGCGTATCCAGAAACGCCAGCAGATTCACATATTTGAGCAGACAGAATATGCTTTCACTCGGGATTATCATCCACAATGCCGCCGAAATCCCCCCAACGATCGTAAGCGTTCCGAAACACTGGGGTGCGGATTTTGCAAATACCGCCGTCAGATACATGACCGCTGCAAGCAGACAATACACCGCTGATTTTGCAAGCAAAAACAATCCGAGATATGCCCCCACTGTCAGCTGAAAGCAGCTGCCGTTCATTGCGTGAACGGACTGGATCGGTCGGCTCAGATCACCCAGTCCATAGATACCGCCGCAGATCAGAAGATTGCAGACATACAACAGCACTGCCGCAGCAATTCCAATGGTGAAACATGCACACAGCTTTGCAAGTCCCAGCCTTCCACGTCCGTGGAATGTGGTGTGATACAGTAAAAGCTGATTCTGTTCCTTTTCTCGCATGACCAGTGTTAATATCGTGAGCAGCAGTATGCAGGCGGCAATGCCGTCGGTTACAGGAAAATCAGTGGCAAGTTCGATTCCTTTGGATGGGGAGAGGTTAAGTTCTATGCCCTTGAGATGTGCAAAATCCGAAGGTGTTTTCCGGATATTGCGGTAGCTGAAGGAATCGGGTTTGCCGAACAAGCTGCTTTGCTGCATCCGTGCTGCTGCTTCGTCAATGCCTGTCAGATAGTCATCATATGAAGTGATCGCCGTGATCTCATCCAGAATCACAGCATACAACGCCATCTCATCCCAGCACGCACCCTCTGCAAGCTTCCACTGTTCCCGCAGTTTTTCGTATTGCTGCAATACCTCTGCCTGTGCCCGATCGTTGGATTTACCTTGCAGTTGTGCATAGATCGCTTTGTAGTCCTCTGCCGGAATCGAATCTCGTCCGATCTGCAGGCATAACAGAACCACATTTGCAATCAAAAGGCCTATGACGGACAGCAGAACAGAACGTGTACAGAACAGTTTCCGTAATTCGTTTCCTATCATATGCTGCTCCTATTCAAAATTCCGGAGGTACACATCCTCCAAATCGGGCTTGCAGGTGACAGCATTCGGCGGTGGTGCATCACAGAGTATCCGCACGGAGATACCATTTTCTTCTCTGGTGATATTGCAGATCTTCCCTTGCTCTGCAAGCGCGGAAAGATCTTCTTCTGCACAGTTTACCAGAAACACTTTTCCCTCCAGCTTTTTGCATAGGATGGGTGGTGTACCGCTGTCAAGAATCGTGCCTTGCTTCAGAAGCAGGATCTCCTTTGCGATGTATGCCACATCCGTCACCACATGAGTGGCAATCAGAACAATGCGGTCAAATGCCGTCTCTGCGATCAGATTGCGGATGCGGATACGTTCTTTGGGGTCAAGACCGGCAGTGGGTTCATCCAGGATCAGAATGTCGGGCTTTCCAAGCATGGCTTGTGCGATCAGCGCACGCTGTTTCATACCGCCCGAAAACCCACCAAGCCGTTTATGTTCCTGTCCATTCAGATTGACAAGCTGTATGAGATGTGGAATTTCCTCTTTCGCTTGTTTCTTGCTGAGTCCCTTGAGAGATGCCATATACCAGAGAAAGTGTTCCAGCGTAAATTCAGGATAAAGCCCCTGCTGTTGGGGCATAAAACCGATCCGTTTCCGAAATGCCGCACCCAGTTCCTGCACGGGTGTACCATCCAGCAGAATGCGTCCCGCAGTTGCTTGCAGATTGCCGGTGAGAATGTTCATCAGTGTGGATTTTCCTGCACCGTTTGGGCCAAGCAATCCGTATACGCCGGGTGTGAAGGTGTAGGAAAAATCCTCCAATGCGGTGAAGTTGCCATATTGTTTTGTCAGATGTGCAAAGGTCAACTTCATGACAGAATCTCCTCCACAGGTACAGAGTGGTACACGGATGTGCCATTACCGCTCGTCTGAATCACAGCATACTCACCGCAAATATCGCAAAGATACTGATTTTCCGAAAGAGAAAGTGCGTATAGCGTCTGTGTCTCCTCACTCCAGAGCTTCATCCCCTCATTGGTGTGCAGCCAGCAGTAGTCCCCATACATTTCTGCGGAGATCACATCATTATCATAGATGGAAAAACGTTTGCCGTTGTGATCTTCTGCATAAAACCCATTTTCGTCCTGATTATACCAAAAACGTGCAGATAACAGCATCGGCACATCCTGCACTTCTGTCCATTCTCCTGTGGAAAGGTTCAGTGTCAGATGCTTTTCTATATAGCGATCCTCCTGCATAAACAGTGTCATCGCCTCATCCTGCGTCAGATTGTTTTCTTCCGCATAGGCAAGTAACCGATCAAGATAGGGCAGATTGACTTCTGCCGCCGATGCAGTAGCATACAGCTTCTCCTCCCAGATGCCCAGCGTCCACATACCGCAGCTGTACCCCTTGACCACTTCACCATACTGCATGGTTTCTTCTGTTTTGAAGTTGTATGCATGGAGCGAGATGCTTGGTTCATTTTCCTGAAATTCCATATCATAGGTCTGGCGTGTAACGAAGTAAAAGAGCACATCTCCATCCAGTACAAAACGCTCTGCCCCCATGCAGGATGCACCCTTTTCCACAAGCAGCATTTCGGCATTGCTGCCGTTCGCATCACTCTGCCACAGTTGTACATCCGCCTGATAGACGCTGTCTGTTTCATAATATTCCGTCACCGTAAACCAGCACAGCTTGTCACCATAGAAAAAGGGATGATTGGATTTACCATAGGCGGTGCAGTCGCTTTCCGTTTCATGGGCACAGGACGGCTCATCGCAAAGGGGAATTCTTGTGTTTGCCTGTACATCCAGAAAATCCAGTCTGCTGTCGTTAATGATGAATGCGCCGTTTTTTTGCGGCTCTGCAAGCTGATACATGGATACGATCCGCCAGTCATTTGTGGCAGATGTTTGTCCGCTGCATCCTGTCAGCAGAAGTGCAAATGCTGCAGCAATGCAGCTATATACTCTTTTCATGTGATTCCTCCAAAAAAAGAAGGAGCCTGTTTGACAGACTCCGTAAATCTCTTATAAAAGTAATCCATTTCAAAAGCAAAAGGATGCAAGATTCAATCAAATTCTACTTTTTGCACAGATTCCGCTACTTTCATTAGTGCATCCTGATCAATGTTCGTGCGGATCCAGAAAATATATTCCCCATCATCCCAGCACAGCCAGCGGTAATGCTCCTGACACAGCACTACCAGAAAGCCATCGCAGCCGTTGACCTGTACGGGGATCACATCGTTTTGTTCCGATACATTCCAGCAGGCCTGAAACTCCGATTTAATATACTGCCGATAGTACAGAAATAAATTGTTGTCCTCCATCAACTCCCCAAAATGATACTCCAGATGATAGATACTGTTCTCATTTGCATATACATCCGTATTGGTCTGCACCAGCGGTTCGGGAATATAGGAAGGGGCATAGTAGGTGTGGATTTCTGTGTGTGCTCTCTCATCATATGCGGCATTCACAATAGTTTCTGTTTCCAGATGTTCCCATGTAAATCCGCCCACATTGGCAGCCACAGTAATGGTCATCATGGAAAGCAGAATGATGATCATTGTCATAAGTGCAATACGTTTTCGCAGGGGCATTCCGTGCAGATCGGGAAGCGTAAGTACCGACTGTCTGCTCATGCGCTTTATTTTTCGTTCAAATCCCTTGGAGAAGCGATGTGACACTGTGTACTGCGGCACGTCCACATAAGAACTGCCATGTGCTTCGATGGATTCACGCAGGAACTGTTCAAATTCTCTGTTTGTCATGGCATCTTCTCCTTAATTTTCTCTGTCAGAAGCCGTTTCCCTCTTGCAAGGCGGCTTTTCACCGCAGTCAAAGATACCCCCAGCGATCGGGCAATTTCTCTGTCCCTCATCTGATGGTAATATTTCAGCACCAGCACGTCGGCGTATTTTTCATCCAGCGACTGCACCAGACGGAATAGGTCTGCCCTTGCTTCTCTTGCATGAATATCCATTTGAATGCTTGTCAGATCTGGCAGTTCCTGTGGTGCAGTGATGACTTCGTGCTTTCTGCTGCGGCAGATTTTGCGTGCGGCATTGCGTACAATGATCACCAGATAACTGCGTGTCCGTTCGGCGTCATTGCCGGCAATCTTGTCCATGTTTTTGATCAGTGCAAGAAATGCCTCGCTGACAGCGTCTTCGGACAACTGCACATCCCCCAGAATGCTGTAAGCACAGTAGTATAGGAGGCTCCTGTTCTCATAATATATTTGTTCAAACCTGCTTTCTTCCTCTTTGGAAGCAAGCAGGGGAAGATATATTTCCAAAACCATATGCCGGCTCCTTTTGCGTGTAAGACGATGGAATGTTATATTTTTATTGTACAGGATATTACGGGGTTTTTCAAGTGAATTCGGAAAAGAACTTTCTGAGAATACTATTGCGCAGTAACCTTTTGAGAATTATAGAGCATTGTCTTAGTTGATCGGGGATTCTTATTTAAGAGTATCAACTGTATGAGTTTTTGAAACACTTTCATCCGATATCACAAATTCATGGTATAATCAACAATGAAAGGAGTTGACCATTCATGAAATCATATTCTGAACAAGTAAAGCAACAGGTCATTGAGCGTTATCTTTCCGGTGAAGCATCAACAAGCATTCTTGCTGATACAGGCATACCCAAAAGCACATTTTACAGTTGGGTACGCAATTATCAAGAAAAGCAAAAAGATGCAAATCAAAAGGTTGTCAACATTCGGAATTATCACTTGCTTGAGCGCAAGGTCGCACGCTTGGAGGGGATTATTGAGATTCTGAAAGCTGCAACATGTACAGCAAATGCACCGTTGAAACAACGACTATCTGAAGCAGAACAATTCTATGGCAAATACAGCATTCATATGATATGTGATGCATTGGATATTCCAAGAGGAACATTCTACAACCACGTTTTGCGAAGCAGAAGGATAATACATGGTATGCAAAACGTAAAGAAGAACTTCGAATACGCATACAAGAAATCTATGATGAAAGTAATCAGATTTTCGGTGCCGAAAAGATTGCAGCAGTCATGAAAAGTGAGGGAATCAAAGTCAGCCAAGAGATGGTACGCACACTTATGCGTGAAATGGGACTCGTCAGTATCCGCCAATCTGCCAAGAAGCTGTACGAAGACGAAAGTCGCAGATACAAAAACCACCTTAATCAGGAGTTTGATACGACCAAACCGAATGAAGTGTGGGTTAGTGATGTGACTTACTTCAAGTATGGTAAGGCTGCATATTACATATGTGTAATCATTGACTTGTTCTCTCGTATGGTGGTGGGATATAAAATCGGTAAAAAGAACAGCACACAGCTTGTAAAGTCTACGTTTCGTATTGCATACGAAGCTCGGCAACCTGATTCACATTTAATATTTCATACCGACCGCGGCAGCAATTACCGATCCAAAACGATGTGTGATTATCTTAGCTCTTTGAATATTACACAATCTTTTTCGCGTGCACACGTACCTTATGACAATTCCGTAATGGAATCATTCTTCTCTTCAATGAAACGAGAGGAATTATACCGTACAAAATATCGTTCTGAATCAGATTTTCGAAATGCAGTGGAGAAGTATATTATATTCTACAACACAAAACGCCCACATAAGAAACTAAAATACAAGACTCCGCTGCAGAAGGAAGATGAATATGCCTTAATCCAAGCGGATTTTCAAAGCTCCGACAATTAGACTAATGGGTTCGAAAAGGTTGTTTTCAATTTATTCCTTCTGATTTTCGTCGTTTTCTGTTTTTTAGTCCAGCTTATAAAAAGAAAATGCGACTCCGAAAAGTCGCATAAATACGCAATATAAATAAAAAACACCATTGTTTCCTGAACTAAGGGGTTCAGATTTCAATGGTGTTTTCAAATGGTGGGAGATGGTGGATTCGAACCACCGAAGTTAAAGAACAACAGATTTACAGTCTGCCCCCTTTGGCCACTCGGGAAATCTCCCATAAAAAAATATGGAGCTGGTGGACGGACTCGAACCCCCGACCTGCTGATTACAAATCAGCTGCTCTACCAACTGAGCTACACCAGCGCTTTTCAGTGCGAGTATTATTATATCATAAGCTTTTAGATTTGTCAACCCCTTTTTTAAAAAATTTTTTATTTTTTTGCGTTTTGTCTTTTTCACCCGAAATTTCGGGCAATTATTGACTTTTTGTCGAACAGATGATATAATTTTATGCAATAAATATTATGTAAGGAAAGTTTTGTATGCAGCAATTTCTTCGCGGCATAGGATGGTTTTTTTCAATTGCTGCACTCTTAACAGTATCGATAATAATCATCTGCGATGTACACAAAACCAGAAACAGTGCACCCGAAACAATCACACCCATACATTCAGGTACAGTGATTACAGAAAGCTTTAGTGCCGCCTTTTCTGAGTATCCTATTGATTTGAACATTGCAACTTTTGAAAATCTTATAATTATTGATGCAATATCACCGGACATTGCCGAAAGCATTATTGAATATCGAAATGCCAACGGCGATTTTACATCGATTGATCAACTAATTGAAGTTTACGGCATAGGCACGGCAACTCTTGATAAAATCAAGCAATATTTTTACGTCAGCACACCTGATGTTACCACGGTTACAACAACCTTTTCAAGCGTGTGCACGACAGTTGCTGTCACATCTGTTTTTTCACAAAAAATCGAACTTAATGCAGGCACGCTTGAGGATTTTCTGACTATCCCGATTATTACCGAGGAGCAGGCTCGGGCAATAGTGGAACTGCGTGATAAGATTCATTACTTTTCGCATTATTATGAGCTTTTATATGCTGAAGGCTTTGACGAGCAATTGGTTGCCCAAATGTATGATTATGTATATGTTGAAGGACAAAGCGAATAACAACAACGAAAATTTAGCGTTTTTTCACTTGCAATTAACAGTTTGATATGATATAATTATGATGTATAATTTGCAGCCTTGCAGGGACTGCAAACGGCTGTTTTCCCGCACAAACGGCCGCCGCAGCAATTATTTGCGGAGAAAGTGAGTTACAAACTATATGAAAAAGTTATTATCTGTAATTCTTTCGCTGTCAATAGCTGTGTGTGCATTTTCATCTTGCGCACAAAAAGAACCCGTAAAAGAGGTAGCGGTTGAAACCGTATCCGTACCCGATGAGCTTAAGGCTGACCAGAACGATATCGATTCTGCAAGCAGCAGCTCTGAAGAAACATCGGGCAACGCTGATGATACCGACGAACCTACGGACAATTCACAAAGTGAAAACACCGACGAAACCGAAAGTCAACCTGATGACACTTCAGAGCCGGATATATCCGAAGATGATTTGAGCAATTCAACGCCCGACAATTCTGAAAATCAGTCAAATCCTGATGATAATCAATCGCAGGATGGCAATTCGGACAATTCTGACGGCAACGGCACAAGCCAGCCTGATAATTCACAACCGACAGTTACAACAACAAGGGGCCAAAGCTCCAACACCGTTACAACCACAACGTCAAAATCCAACGGCTCGTCATCAAACGGTACAACCACAACCAAGGCTCAAACAACCAAAACCACGACAACCGCAAAGGTTACAACAACAGCCAAAGTAACCACCAAAACAACAACCACAACACAGGCCACCGTTGTCACGTTGCCACCTGCTCAGATAGAATATCCCGAAGGTGCAGTTGTTATTGAGCTTTCAGGCACACCGACCTGCGACAGCTCCGATGTAACCATTGCTGCTGATAAAATCAGCATTACAGCAGGCGGTATATATTACTTAAGCGGCTCATTTGATGGTCAGATCTACATAAAAACAGGCGAAGGCAACGCAGGCGAAGAAGATATCGAACTCTATCTTGGCGGCGTTGATATCGAATGTTCATACGGCCCCGCAATTTTCTGTGACAATGCAAAACGTCTGGAAATTCACGTTGAAGAAGGCACATCAAACATCGTAAAAGACGGAGGCAGCGACGCTGTAAGTAACGGCGCAATTTTTGCTAACGATACAATCGAAATTAGAGGCAAGGGCACGCTTAGCGTTTACGGCAACAACCGCGAAGGCATTGCAAGTGACGATGATATTTTTATAGAAAACGGCAATATCTACATTTACTCAGTTGATGACGGCATGAACGCTAACGATTGCATTACCATTAACGGTGGATACACCTACATAGAAGCAACCGGCGATGGCATCGACTCCAAGGGAACGACCGTTATGAACGGCGGTTCTGTTATCATTGCTAAAACAGGCGCGATAGAAAGCGCTATTGAATCTGACAGTACCTACACCTTAAATGGCGGTACACTGATAGCCGTTGGCGGTTCGGGACTTATCAAGGGTGCCACCACTACGTCAACACAAGGTATAATCACTCTCAACCTCGGCAGTGCTATTGCCGCAGGTACGGTTATAAGCGTAAGCGACGGCACAAACACGCTTGTTGCATTCAAGCCGCACGCATCATTTGCTTATTCCACATTCACATTCACCAGCGCAGACCTTACAAAAGGCTCGCAGTACAGCATTTACGCAAACGGCAGTATAACATCAAGTGCTATCGTTGATGGCGTTTATTCAAACCCCGTTGTAAGCGCAGGTATCGCACTTGGCACAGCAACAGCATCATAAAAATATATATTGACAAACAAAAAGGACTGCATCTGTATGCAGTCCTTTTAAATTTACCTTAATCAATCCTTTTCAAGAGCCTTTAAAGCCTTGATTTCGTCTCTGTTTACTCTTATCTGTCCGTCCTTGATAACAGTAACCTCGTCCTTGTTGACGGTAACTGGGACATCGTTATTATCAAGCTTGATTGTCAGAAGACCCGTCAGCAAATTTGCGTCCTGAACAACACCCTTGCCCTGCGCGGTCTTTACAAGTGCACCAATTTTTGGCGTAACCTTCAAAAGTTCCTCATAGCTTGCCTGCTCATATTTCAAGCAGCACATAAGTCTGCCGCAGGTGCCCGAAATTTTCGTCGGATTAAGCGACAAACCCTGTTCCTTTGCCATTTTGATGGAAACAGGCTGAAATTCGCCCATAAAGCCCTTGCAGCAGAATTCTCTTCCGCAGATGCCAAGTCCGCCAAGCATTTTTGCCTGATCTCTCACGCCTATCTGACGAAGCTCGATTCTTGTTCTGAAAACTGCTGCCAAGTCTTTTACAAGCTCTCGGAAATCCACACGATTCTCTGCGGTGAAATAGAATAAAAGCTTGTTGTTATCAAATGTACATTCAACGTCTACAAGCGTCATAACAAGACCGCGTGCAGCGATTTTTTCTTCACAGATTTTATATGCTTCGGCTTCCATGCGCTTGTTATTCTTAATGCGTTCCAAATCCGCCTTTGTTGCCGCCCTTATAACAGGCTTAAGCGGCACGCTTAATTCTTCATCGGGAATGGAACGATTAGCAATAACAACCTCGCCGCTTTCAACTCCCCTTGCAGTTTCAACAATTACTATATCGCCAAGCTGAGCGTTAACACCGTTGGGCGAAAAATAATATACCTTGCCTGCGCTTTTAAAACGCACGCCTAAAATTTCAGTCATTTAATTTATCCTTTCAAAACATCTTGTTTTACACAAAGATTTTTGCGCTTAACGCGCACAGTGTAAGTTTAGGCGAAACGTTGCCTTTTATATCACTATATGCAGAATTTACAGCCGTGTAAAGTTCGTTAGCGCGGGTAAAGCTTAAAAATTCGGAAAGCCTTTGCGCACCTGCACGGTAAATACTGCTTGAATTTGCATCTGATATGCGCATTACCGAAGCATCACGAAAAACAGCGCACAGCATGGAAAGCACAGCCTTGCAGGTTTCGCTGTCGTTTTCAAAGCCGTGGCAGATTTTCAAAAAATCATACTCACAGCGGTTTGCAATGCAATCAACCAAATCACGCACAATTGATGCAATTTTAATCTGCTTTTCATCAAAAATACTATCAAGACATCTGCCGATATTTCCGCCGTAGGTATTAAACGCAAGCTCTGCCGCTTGTACATCCACGCCTTTGGCTTTAAGTGCGGATACGCACTCTTCTTTTGAACACTCCCCCACACCTATTGATATCACACGCGAGAGAATCGTGGGCAAAAACACGGTTTTGCTCTGCGCGGTAATGATAAAATAAACATTAGCGGGCGGCTCTTCAATAATTTTAAGCAGTGCATTTTGTGCGGTCGGCTCCATTGCATCGGCATCAAGCAGCAAATATACTTTATTATCCGATGAGTTTGGGGCAACGCTCGCATCGGCACAGATTTTTCTTGCAGTTGCAACCGAAATGCCCATGCGCTTGCCCGTATGCTCGGCTTCGATTACATCCGGGTGCGAGTTTGCATCAAACAAACGGCACGAAGTGCATTTACCACAGGCAAATTCAGCATTTTTATCATGGCACAAAATCGCCTTTGCAATCTGCCTTGCGGCAAACTTTTTTCCAATGCCATAATCGCCATAAAGCAGCATTGCGTGGGGCAACCTGCCGTTTTTACGCATATTTGCGATAATTTGCTTCAAACCGCCGTTCATGCATTATGCCTTTTCAAAGCGTTCAACATCAGTTACAAAAACAGTTGCACCGCCAACGGTAATTTCAACCGGTAATGTATCGGGCTCATTAAACGAAGGCGACTGCACCGACTGCTTTCTGCGGTGGCATTTTTCCTTAACAACATCTATAATCATATCTACTTTATCGTCCTCGGCACAGATAAGAAATGTTGTGTTGCCTGCCATTAAAAATCCGCCCGTGGACGCAAGCTTTGTGGTGTATACACCTTGTGAAGCCAATGCCGCAGTAACTGCATGGCTGTCATCATTATTAACAATTGCAAAAACAAGCTTCATAATTTTACCTCATTTCATTATTAAATCAGGCTATCCGTTATTTATTATAATACAAAACCGCAAAAAATGCAATAGTACAATACATTTTAATCATCATCTGCATAATTGCCGAAAACATTGCGTTTTGTCAAAAACTCAAGACGGGAACGAATTTTGGTTCGTGCTGCCTTTAACGTGCGTGATACCGTGGATTTGTTGACACCAAGACTTTGCGCAATTTCGTTCTGGTCAAGATTTTCAAAATAATACATCATCAGCATCTGTCGCTGACGGGCAGTAAGCCCATTGTTTATTGTATATAACAATGCATTTTTTAAAAGCTGTTGGTATTTGTGCGATGTTGCGCCTTGACTGATTGCATTTATAAAACTTTTGTCAAACTCCAGCGCATCGCTGCTTACTCTCTTCATTCCCATAAAACACACTTCCCCAATGTATTTTTTGGCAATTGATTTTTATATGCATACATTTTTATGTCACCTCGATTAGTTGTCATCCCTCAAAGGTAGCATTTTGCGAACATATTGTTCGCTATTCCCTACAAGACAGTATACAACTTTGGGCGTAAAATGTCAATATGCAATTTCAAAAAAATATATTATATGTACGTTTATACGTACAAATTATCAAAAAGCGCATTTTTCGGCTTAATCAGTCATTTTTCTTCTTGACAGGGGTTTTGTTGCCCTTGTCATCAACAATATAGCAATTTTCAAGCGAAGCATTAAGATTGCCAAGAACAGACGCACGATATTCCGCACGCAAAGCATCACGCTCCTTCAATTCTTCTTCGCTCAAAGGCGCAATTTTTGCTTTTCTCGCAAGTTCATTAATTCTGTCAAGCTTTTTCTGTTCCATTTATTCTACCTTCCTGATTTTATATATTGATTAATCTGTTCGCATATAGTACGCAAGCTTTCTATATCACGGCATTTATATCCAAAAAGCGCATCGGCATCCTCTGGACATTCCTTAGGGTTAAGCGCCGTTTCGGGAACGTTTATTCTGTAAGTCAAATCTGTTTTGGAAATCAAAAAACAAAACTCCGCCATACCAAAGCCGTCAATAAGTTCATTGTTAATCGGCGGCGCCTCGGGGCAATCCTCAAAATCACGCTTGCGCCAATCATCTGCGGTTAAAAAGTTGCAAAAAAGCATTGCATCAACAGGCACTGTCCAGCAATAATACGGACATTCAAAAATCAATTCGCTTTCTGTCCAAATAATGCTCATGCCCTTGCGTTCATCTACTTTTTCGAGTATTTCATATCCAATAACTTTCATAAAAGCCGACACTTCCCATATTATAGTATATACACACAATATTTTAGCATATATCACAAAAAAAAGCAACGCAAAATAATTCACATTTACTATTGAAAAAAGCAAAGATATATGTTATCATAATAAAAGCAAATTACTCAAGTAAAGAAGGTGCGTGCAATGGGAATACAGGAATCGGGCGAGATGTATCTTGAAACGATATACGTCCTGAATAAAAAAATGGGCTCTGTACGCTCAATTGATATAAGCGAACACATGGGGTATTCCAAACCGAGTGTAAGCCGTGCCGTTGGAATTTTGAGAGACGGCGGATATATTTCGATAGACGCAAAAGGGTTTATTGCACTTACCGATGCGGGCCTTGAGCTTGCTAAAAAGATTTATGAACGTCACACCGTACTTACCAAGGTTTTAATTTCTCTCGGTGTTGATGAAAACACCGCTTCTGAAGATGCCTGCCGAATTGAACACGTTATCAGCGACGATACTTTTTCGGCAATAAAAAAATATTGCGAAAACCTTGATTGATAAAAACACATAACGCTCCGGACAAAAATTTGTTGTCCGGAGCGTATTTTTATTTTGCATTCTGTGCAAGCGATACGGTAAGCCCTCCTTCTCCCGCACCGATTAACGCACAATCTCCCCTTTGCATATTGCCTTCAAGAATCTTCTGCGAAAGCATACTTTCAACATTTGTCGAAATTCTGCGCCTCAACGGTCTTGCACCGTATATATCCGTTTCGGGCGCATTTGCAATATATTCAACCGCACTTTCAGAAAATTGCAGCGAAATACCTATATTCTGCGCCCTTTCTCCAAGGGCGCCAAGCATACTGCGTGCAATGCTTTTCAGCTCATCATGATTTAGTTTTTCAAACACAACAACCGCATCAAGTCGGTTGATAAGCTCAGGCTTTAAAGTCTTTTTTAACTCTTCAATTGCACTTGCTCTTACGCTTTTTGCATTGCTTGCGGCATCACCAAAGCCTAAGCTATGCGCTTTTGCAAGTGTCTGTGCACCGATGTTTGACGTCAGTATTATCACAGTATTGCGAAAATCCGTCGTCTTCCCGTGTGAATCTGTCAAAATTCCGTCTTCAATAATCTGCAATAGAATGTTAAGAACATCGGGGTGTGCTTTTTCGATTTCATCAAACAGAATAACGGAATACGGTCTGCGGTGCACTTTTTCCGTAAGCTGCCCCGATTCTTCAAATCCGATATATCCCGGCGGCGCACCAATCAATCTTGATACCGAGTGCTTTTCCATAAATTCGGACATATCAAACCTGTGCATATTATCCTTACTGTCAAAAAGGCACTCGGCAAGAGCTTTGCAAAGTTCGGTTTTGCCCACGCCCGTTGGTCCTAAAAATATAAACGAGCCTATCGGGCGGTTAGTGTCGTTAAGTCCCACCCTGCCCCGCTTTATTGCGTCGCACACAGTTGATACAGCTTCGCTTTGTCCAATGATTTTTTGATGCAGATTCTTTTCAAGCATAAGCAAACGGCGGCTTTCTTCAAGGTTTACCGTTTCCGTAGGTATCCCTGTCCACAGTGATATCACCCCCGAAACATCGCTTGGCTTTACAACCGCCCTTGTTCTTTCATCAATATTTTCAGCAGTTTTCGGTCTGCGACGCTTTAAATATTGTCTTGAAAGTTCCTGCAACTCTTCAAGCGACATTGCCTCATCAATATGCTTTGTGCGTATTTTTTTGCCCTGCGCATTAATACTCGCGCGCGAGCAAGCCTCATCAATAATATCAATAGCCTTATCAGGCAAAAATCTGTCGTGAATATATCTTTGCGAACAGTAAACAGCGGCGTTTATGGCTTCATCGGTAATGGTTACATGGTGATACTTTTCGTATGCGCTTTTCAATCCGCAAAGAATTTTTATAGCCTGCTCAGCGCTGGGTTCTTCAATATATACAGGCTGAAAACGTCTTTCCAGCGCACTGTCCTTTTCAATTTGTCTGCGGTATTCTTCAAGCGTAGTTGCACCAATAATCTGCAGCTGTCCCCTTGCAAGCGCAGGCTTAAGCATATTTGCGGCGTCAATTGCGCCTTCAGCGGCACCCGCGCCCACAATGGTGTTCAGTTCATCAATAAACAAAATAATATTTTTCATGCGTGCAGCTTCATCCATGCACGCTTTAAGGCGTTCTTCAAAATCGCCGCGGTACTTTGCACCGGCAAGCATACAGGGCAAATCAAGCGCAAAAATTCGCTTTTCCTTGATGATATCCGGCACGTTGCCTTTTACAATCAATTGTGCTAAACCTTCAACAATTGCAGTTTTGCCCACACCCGCCTCTCCGATAAGGCAGGGGTTGTTTTTGTTGCGGCGCGAAAGTATCTGTATAATGCGCTGCGTTTCGCCTTCACGGCACAAAACGGGGTCGCAAGCCTTTTCGCAGACATATTCGGTCATGTTTTTTCCGTACTTGCTAAGGTTAGGTATCATCTTGGCTTCAGGCTGGATTATGGGCGAACATGAGGCATCGCCGCTTGAATTGCCTGCGCCTGCGCAATCGCTGAGAATTTTGTTAAGGTTTCCGCCAAGTTGTTTTATCAGCGATTGAGCACTGCACGAGCCATCTCTGATAATTGCAGAAAGAAGCTGTTCTGTACCCGCCAACCTGTGATTTTGCTCATAGGCTATCTCTATTGCAGCCTTTAATACACGGCGCAACGCAGGCGTAATACATTCTTCGCCAAGTTTGGTGTTGCTGCCGCTGCCAACAAGAAAATTCAGTCTGTCCTTTAATTCGGCTTCCTTTATTCCATTCATTTTCAGTACTGCCGATGCTACACAGCCGTTTTCTCTGATAAGTGCAAGCAGCATGTGTTCGCTACCGACGTAGGTGTGCCCCATTGAGCCTGCTGTATCTATTGCAGCTGATATTGCACCCGCCGCTTTTTTTGTGTATTTTTCAAATTCAATCATAATAACTCGCCCCTTTAAAATGCCGTTATGCGTTACATTCTAATTATGCCGTTTTTATGTGGAGATATTTGTCAAAATACCTAAAGCTTAAAAATTTTTTTAAACATAAATTTGCTGTAACACTTTTTAGCTTAATCCATATTATGTATTAAGCAAAGCGCAAAACGGAAAAAACCGAAACGCTGATGCTAAATACATTTATTTTTAAGGAGTGTTACTATGAATTGTGGATGCAACAACAACGGTGGATGCTGGTGGATTATCATTCTTATCCTCATTTTCTTCTGCTGCGGTAACGGCTGCGGCTCTTCATTCTCCGGCAACTCTTGCAACAACTGCAACACAAGCTGCTGCTAAAATTTAACAGCGCACGCGCAAAAAAGGGCTTCGCTTAAATGCGAAGCCCTTTGCCGTTAATTGTAAGCTTATTTATTTTTGCTGAAAATAAAGGCTGAAAACATTGCCGTTAACGGCACAGCGCAAATAATGCCGATACTGCCCGATATTGCCTGAACAATCTCAATAGATATCATTTCAAGATTAAACAAAAATCGCAAATCCTTGTTATATGCCACAAGCAGAAGAACCGTGACAAGACTGCCGCCGATGTAAGCCAAAATCAGCGTGTTTGTCATTGTGCCTATTGCGTCCTTGCCAATATTCATTCCGCTTTTGAACAAAGCCGAAAATTTACATTCGTTAACATTATCAGCCAATTCCTGCATTGCCGATGCAATGGACATAGCAACGTCCATTATAGCACCAAGCGCGCCTATAACCATGCCGCCCCAGATTACTGCGGTAAGGTCAATTTCAACGCCCGTGTCAAGCAGCATCAGGCTGACGTAATCCTCGTCGGAAAGCCCTGTTATATCAAGCACGGCGTTCATAATCAGAGCAATAAGTCCTGCAACAATAAGTCCGCCGATATTGCCCACAACCGCAGATAACGTCTTTTTGTTCATGCCATCAAGCAAAACAAGCGACATCAGCGTGGTGTAAACGCCAATGATAACGGTCATTGCGTATACATTCATGCCGCTTAAAACCGATGGAACATATACAAGGAAAATACCCGCCGCAGTTAAAACAAGCGAAATTATTGTAACAACGCCTTTTTTTCTTCCTATCAGCACGATTAAAGCAAGGAACAGCACACAAAGCGCAACAAGACTGTTTATGCGGTTGTATCCGCCAAATTCCCACGTGTAATCATTAGTTGAAAAATCATAAACGCTTGTAACTATAATTTTATCGCCCACAGTTACGGGATCAAGCACATAAGCGTACATATAGTCTATAAGCTGGGTTGCTTCAATTTCTGCTCCCTTGGAATCTCCACTGGTAATTTCGGCCTTAAAGTGTATTTTGCGGGATATAAGCTCACCCGTTTCGTTATTGTATACATTATTTTTATCGGAATTATCTATAATTTGAGTTACCGTTGCATTGTAGTAAACCTCTTTTTCGCCCTGCGCATAGTTTTCTACACGGCAAAACTTATGCCCAAAATACACAAACAAAACCGAAAGTATAATCACTATTGCCGCACAAAGAGGATAATTGTTTTTCTTTTCCATATATAAAATTATCGCTTTCACCATATTTTGCATTTTTCATATAATAACACAATCTGATAAGTTTTTCAATACCATTTAAAAAGCATTTGAAAATGCAAAACAAAAAATGTCTGTTTTGCCTTTAATTTGCACAAAAATCGGCGCAAATTCACCATTTGACAATTTTCGATATGTGTGATATAATATATTGAATTGCCGATAATTAGAAAAAATTGGCAAAAACATTTTGTTAATTGCGCAAAAACGGCGAAACATCGCCGTTTATCAGTATTATTTTTAATATTTTTTAAGGAGATTGTTTATAATGAAGCTTATTATTCAGATTCCTTGCTACAACGAAGCTCAAACTCTTGAAATTGCACTTAACGATTTGCCCAAGCATATTGACGGCATTGATGAGATTGAATATCTCATCATCAACGATGGCAGCCGCGACAACACCGTTGAGGTTGCAAAACAATGGGGCGTGCATTACGTTGTTAATTTCAAGCAGAATAAAGGTCTTGCAAAGGGCTTTATGGCAGGTATTGATGCATGCTTGCGCAACGGTGCGGATATTATAGTAAATACCGACGCTGATAATCAGTACAACGGTGAAGATATCGAAAAGCTTGTGCGTCCTATTATTGACGGTAAATATGATATCGTCATCGGAGAAAGACCCATTGACCAGACCGAGCATTTTTCACCTTTGAAGAAAAAGCTGCAGCATCTTGGCAGCTGGGTTGTAAGAAAAGCTTCAAAAAGCGATATTCCCGATGCTCCCAGCGGATTCAGAGCATACAGCCGTGAAGCCGCAATGCAGCTTAACGTAACTAACGAATACACCTACACTCTTGAAACAATCGTGCAGGCAGGCAGAAATAAAATACCCATGGGTTCCGTGCCGATACGCACAAACGGCGAATTGCGCCCTTCAAGACTATTCAGCAGTATGTTTGGCTATGTAAAAAAATCCATGCTAACAATTATGCGTGCGTATATCATGTACAAGCCCTTGAAATTCTTTACAATTCTCGCACTCATCCCCTTCCTCATCGGTGTTGGCATAGGCGTCAGGTTTTTAGTATTCTTTGCCATGGGTGAAGGCAGCGGACACGTTCAGTCGCTTATACTTTCAAGCACATTGCTGTTGCTTGGCTTTGTAACCTTTATTATCGGTCTGCAGGCGGATATTATTGCCGCTAACAGAAAACTTTTAGAGGATATTCAGAAACACGTAAGAAAGATTGATTACGACGGTACTGCTGCAAGAAAACAGGAAGAATCGGGAGTGGAGTATGCTGAAAAATAAAACTCAGATATCCGGTGTTGTATCAAAAGTCATTATCGGCTTTTCCATGCTCATCAGGGTGCTTTTGCAGTTGCAGCTACCCGTGTGGGCGCGTGCCTCGTTCACCGTTGATGACTACCTTATGGCAAGGTATGCCAATTCTATTGTTGAAACAGGCTGGCTTGGAAACTACGATTACTTTGCGATGAATAAGCTTCCCGGCTACGCATTTTTTCTCGCGATTAATGATAAGCTCGGGCTGCCTTATATGCTCTCCGTCGGACTTTTCTATTGTCTGGCGTGCTATATTTTTCTTGTTGCAATAAGAAAAATCGCAAAAAACGAAGCTGTATCTTTGCTGTGCTATCTGCTTTTGCTGTTTTCTCCCGCAATGTTTGATGACCACATAGCGCAAAAAATATACAGAATGGCGCTTATTCCCCCGTTGGTTATCATAATTGTCAGCTCATACCTCGTTCTTTACGTTGAAAGAAAAAGGGGCATTAAGAAAAATCTCGGTTGGGTAATCGGTGCAAGTCTTGGTTATGCGGCATTTTACATCATCCGTGAGGATTCTTCATGGTTTATGTGCTTTATTTTGGGTGCTTCCGCAGTATTGCTTGGCTTGTATATTATTGAGAATTGGAAAAAAGCAAAGCTTTTTGGCTATGTAAAATATATTGCAATGCTTGCATCGCCCATTATTGCCGGCACAATTGCGGTAAACGCTATTTCGCTGGTAAACTACAACAAATACGGCGTTTACGCAAAAAATGATTTTAACGAAACTCATTTTTCAAGCGTGTGCGGCGCACTTATGCGTATTGAACCCGAAGAAGAAATACCGAGGGTTTATATTTCAAAAAGCACGCTTGACAGAGCTATGGAAGCAAGTCCTACGTTGCGTCAGATGCAGGAAGCGATGGAAAAACGCTATGCCGATCCCGCATCACCCGGCAACATTGACGGAGAATTTTACAAGGCAATGTTTGTGTGGAATTTCAGATGGGCTGCGGGCGAATCGGGGCTGTATACCGATGCAGTTGAAACCGACAAGTTTTTTGAGCAGGTTTATAACGAACTTTCTGCCGCATTTGATGACGGCACATTTGAAAAACGCAAGGCTCTTGTGCTTTCTCCCTGGGCACGACCTATCAGAGAGGGCGATATTGACGGCATTGTTAAATACTCCCTTCAGGGTTATCGTGATATAATTTCTTACGATGACATTGATGCCGTTGTTTATGCGGCATCGGGCCCGGCTGAGCATATTGAAGTTATGGCGGATGTTACAAATCAAAGCCTTATTGTTCCCGATGATGCTTACTATCTTAAGGGTTGGATGTTCCCTACGGATTCCGATAAAGAGCTTACAATAAAGCTTTACGATAAAAACGGAAACGAATTTATACCTGCATTTAAAGGCTCTGCCGATGTTTATCAATACTTTTTGGACAGCGGCGAGGACTATGCCAATGCACAGTGTTGCCGTTTTGAAATGTCGCTGACAGAAAAAAGCATGAATATAAACGAAATATATGCTTGTATTCAGCTTAACGGCGAAGAAATCTTCAACGATTTGCTTAAAAATCTTAACACTTTAAAAAATGATGATATCCGTATGTCGATAGATACAAACGGCTACGGCTCATCAGTATCGGCAAACATGGTTGCCGATGCGCAAAAATCGGTTGATATGCTTAACAAGTTTATCAATCTTTACAGCAAAACATGGGCAATAATTGCAATTGCCGCCGCTATTGTATTTGCAGGTGAGCTTATTGCGAATATCGTTAGCCTTATCAAAAAGAGAAAAACAAATTTCTCGGCGTGGATTATAAAGTTTGGTATGCTGCTTACTATTTGGGGTAATCTGCTGGTTGTTTCGGTAAACTATTTTGAAACCGACGCTGAAGATTATCGTGAATATTATGCCGCAGGTGTATACCCTATCTGGCACATTTTTATCTGCCTTTCAATCTGCACGCTGTTTGCAGGCGCAAAATATTTGTACGATAACCGTGTAAAAAACCAGCCCTGCGTTGAGATAGCTTACACAGAAGCAATTGTTGAAGAAGCAGCCGTTGCAGAAACTATTGCCGAAGAAACCGCTTGCGAGGAACAAACAACCGAAGAAACAACTTTGCAGGAACAAGACGACACAGAACAAACGGAGGAAACCAATGCGTGATGTAAACATTGCAATTACCGCCGCAAGTTACAGCGGTAACAAGGGTGCTGCAGCTATGCTGCAAAGTTCCATAACACAATTGTATGATATTTACGGACACAGACTCAACATTAATCTGATGTCGGTTTATCCCGAAGAGGACAAAAAGCAGATACCGTTTGATTTTATCAACGTAGTATCATGCCCGCCTGAAAAATTGCTGTTTCTGGCGTTTCCTCTTGCTGTACTGCATAGGGCTTTCCGCTGGCTTAAACCTGTAAGAAAGCTGATTGAAAAAAACAAAATTATCAGAGCATACACCGAAACTGACCTTGTTGTTGACGAAGCAGGCATATCTTTTGTAGACAGCCGTGGATTTGTTATGAACTGCTACGCATTTGTGTGCGCCGCAGTGCCGTTGCTTGTCGGCACACCCGTGGTTAAGTATTCTCAGGCGTTGGGTACTTTTAACAGCGGTGCAAACAAATTCCTTGCAAAGTGGATTTTGCCTAAAATAGACCTTATCTGTGCAAGAGGTCAGGGCACTTATGATAATCTTAAAAGCATTGGCATTGTTGATAACGTTAAGCTTTGTGCTGATGGCGCATTTACCATGCGTGACAGCGACCAAGCAACAAGAATTGTTGATGAGGTTTGCTATAACGATGATTTTTACAACGGCGATGTTGTAGGCTTGTCTATAAGCTCCGTTGTGGAGAAAAAGTGCAACAAAATCGGCATAGACTACAAAAACACTATGGTAGAGTTTATTAATACGCTTAACGATAAAGGCTACAAGGTGCTTATCATTGCAAATGCGGCAAGAATAAACAGCCAAAAGCCGAGAAATAACGATTTGATGATATGTGACGCCGTTTTTGCCGATATCAAGAATAAGGACATGGTGCGTTGGTACCACAAAGAAATGGACGCAGAGGAAATACGAAGCTATATCGGCAAATGCCGTTATCTTGTAGCTTCAAGATTTCACGCTATGATTGGCGCTTTGCAGAAAAAAGTGCCCGTTCTTCTTGTAGGCTGGAGCCATAAATATCAGGAAGTTCTTGATATGTTCAAACTCGGACAGTATGCAATCGACTTTTCAAACCTTAACGCACAATCTCTTAGTGAAGAATTTGACAAGTTTGTGCTGTGCGAGGACGAAATCAGAAAGAATCTTGATGAAAATTATGACGCTGTAATAAACAGCTCGTACGATAACATTAAGTATATCAGCGAGGTTATCGACAAAAAGATTTCTTCCAAAAAAAAAAGAAATAAACTCTTTGACTACGACAACCCCGACAAATATATAGGGCAGCACATTGCCTGCCGCAAAGGCTATGCCGCTGACGAAAATATCCGCAAAAACGCCGCTTCCGGCGGAATGGTAACCGCTTTGCTTGTGCATTTGCTTAAAACTAAGCAAATTGACGGTGCATGGGTTACAAAAAGCAAGATTGATAACGGCAAGCTTTCGTATGAAACCTTTATCGCTACAAGCGAAGAAGAACTTAAATCCTGTTCTTCAAGCATATATATGGATATGCCACTTTTGAAGCATCTTGACGTGGTTAAAAGCTTTAACGGCAAGGTTGCGGTTGTGCTTACGCCCTGCCTTACAAAAGCTCTTTCCGTTATGATGGAAAAGGACGCAGAGCTTAAAGAAAAAATTGCTTTGAAGCTTTGCCTTTACTGCAGTGGAAATCACAGCGAAAAGCCCACAACGCTTTCACTTGAAAAATGCGGAATTTCGCTTGAAAACGCAGATAGAATATATTACCGCAGGGGACATTGGCGCGGTCAGTCCTCGGTAATATATAAAGACGGCAGTGAAAAACATCTTTCCTACACAAAAACAATATGCGCTTACAAAAATGCTTACTTTTTTGAAAAGGGCAGTTGTATGCTTTGCCAAAATCATTACGGCAGAGAGAGCGATATCAGCTTTGGCGATATCTGGCTGAAAGAAATGAAAGGCAACCCCATTAAGCATACAAGCTGTGTTATACGCACTAAAAAGGCTTATGATATGTATAAATCGGCAGTTGACGCAAATGCAATTATCGACAGCCACATATCTGATACCAAAATTATAAAAAGCCAAAAGCGCGCATTGGTATTTAAGTTTAACTGCGCAAAGGCAAAAGCAAAAATGCTTGAAAAGCAGGGCAAGCCTGTGCCCGATATTGATTTGAGCGCAAAATGCAAGTGGAACCACAAATTAGCGTTTTACTTAGCGGAAAAGAACAGAAAATACTCGATAGAAAACTACGAAAAGCTGAAAAAAGCACCCACATGGTTTGTTTATTACTATATGTGTTTTATCAGGGTTCTGCTCAGTTTTTGATAACAAAGGGATGATATATTGAAGGACAAGAAAAAACTGATGAAAATAGTCAAGATAGTATTTCTCATACTTGTGGCTTATTTTCTGATAACCTATCTTGTAAAGAATATAGACGAAATCAAAGAAAAGAATATCACGCTTGATTGGGGCGTTTTCACCGTTTCCATGCTGTTTTATTTCTTGTACAAAGTATCGCTTGCATCACTGTGGCACTATATAACAAAGCTTAACGGGTGCAGCATTAAATATACAAGGGCAGTATCCAGCTATCTGTATTCAATTCTCGGCAAGTATATTCCCGGCAAGGTATTTATGCTTGCGGCAAGGGTGCCTGCCTATCAGGAAAAGCAAGTGCCGATAAGAAAGGTTACGGTATGCTTTTTTATTGAGAATATATGCACACTTCTGGGCGCGGCTTTTCTGTTTATATTCTCGTTGTTTTTCTTCCCCAATGATTTGCTTGGCAAATATATGTACCTTACAATTGCCTTGATAATCGTGTTCTTTATCTGCATCAACCCAAAAATCATCAACTTTGCATTAAAGCGCGTGGGCAAGCTTATAAAGAAGGAAGACATGGAAATCCCCATGACATACCCGCAGATGATAAAGGTTGTTTTGCTTTTTATTGCAAACTGGTTTATCGTGGGCGTTGGTTTTTATATGCTGGTAAGGTCAATATACCCCATGCCTGCCGAGCAAATGCTGTTTGCAGGCGGCATTTACGGTTTATCTGCGATAATAGGCATTATCAGTCTGTTTGCCCCTTCAGGCATAGGTGTGCGTGAAGGCGTAATGATAGCAGGTCTGCTGCTTGTTATGGAGCATGAATATGCCGTAATAATTTCGGTTATATCAAGACTTTGGGCAACCGTTGCCGAGCTTATTCTTATACTGATAGCCTTTATTATTGAAAAAATAACAATGGCAAGGCGCAAAAAATCAGACTTGCAAAGCGACAAATAAGAAGTTGACAAAGGTGGTTAACTATATGAAAAAATTGTTAGTATTCGTTTCGGCTTTAGTTTTTGTTTTATGCTTAATTGGTTGTTCTGAAGAAGACGAAATGCAACAGTATGACAACAAGTTAACCCTTGATAAAGTTGTTGAGTTGTCAGCAAAAGGCGAGGAACTGACTTGGAGTGATTTTGAACAATACGAAAGCATTGAAACGGGTTCTGGTCTTTATATTTTCGTGTACGAGATTGATGAAACATTTGACTTGTGGATTGGTGGCGGTACACTTGACGACACCCCGATGTATATTAGACTTGTTGCAAAAACAAACAAAGACAATTGTATTGACATAAGAACAGGCGATGTTGCAGAATTTATTGAAGCAAACAAAAATTAATCAATTAAACAAATCCAAATTCATCAACGAGATAACAACAAAATCCGGAGAAGATTTAATTTCTTCTCCGGATTTTCTCTATATAGCTACCTTATTTATCGACTAGTTGCTTTTTTATTTGCAGAAAATCTGCGCAAAATCAACACCAAGCACGCCCGATTTTACTTTTACATTAACAATATGCTCTTTATCATCAAGATTATTGCAATGCCAGAAACTCTGCCTATCCATAAGCGCAGACACTTTATAATTTTTAGCAACAGTCTTGCCATCAAGCGATACTTCAAGCTCACATTCATTTTCGCAATGGCCGCAAAGCATTGCACCTGCACCTTTAAATTTAAACTCAAACGCATCGCCTGCACTTTGCGAGTATGATATTGTACGCATATAGTGCTTAAATCCGCTCAAGGTTTCGTGATGCCAATCGCCCTTGTAATCAAACGCAAGATTGGTATTATCAACCCACACAGCGTAGGTGTATGCATTAAGCACAGGCTTAACACAAAGGTTTTTAAAGCTGTTTTTGTTGTGTGAACTGCATAGAGCCGCACGGCCCGAGCACATCATAAAATCATCACAACATTCACACAGCAGCGTGTTGTTTGCGTATGCTTTTATCACATTCTGCACGCACTCAATTCGCAGTGCAATTGTGTTTGAGGTATCAACATTGCTTTTGCCTGACGCTACACATTTATCGTTTGCAAACATTTTAAATTTGCCGTCTTCAAAAATCGCAATCCAATATCCGCTGTTGCCGATAGCCGCCAAGCTGTAACGCAAGCCAATGCCGATGTAGTTGCTTGCAGCATCCTCGCTTTTTTCAAGTGCAACATCAGCACAAACGGAATAATCAAGCCAGCGGTCATCACCAAGACTTGTTGTAGGCTGTGGGGTATATCCCCATTCCGAAGGGCGCATACAGTGCGTGATTTTATGCACAAGCGCGCCGTTTTCAACCTCAAACGCACCGCCCTGGTCGGTTGTATACCTGGGTGCATTGCCGTGCAATCGCAGGTATTGTTCATCATAATCAAAGCTATCACAATAAGGCAAATGCAACAAAGCGCCGTTTTTGTTGTTGTCACAATAATTTTTCGCCTCGGCAATGATATTATCACAGCACTTTATGGTTGATACGGTAACAATGCTGTAAGGCTTAACCGTAATGCTGAAAACGCATCTTCCGCCTTTGTTTTCGGGCGTGATAATCTGTGTAGGCTTTAAATATCTGTTAGCATCGCTTTGATATACATACAATGGTTTTTCGGCATTGTTAATGTTTACCGTTTCAATATCATAAACAATTGCATCGTTTGTGGTGTTGGTTGCAACAAAGGTATAATCATTTTTGTTTTCATCGCAAAGCGTTATGTAGCTGTGGTTTGCATCAACAATTGCATGACCGTCGCCACCGATTTTGCCATCGGCAAAGCAAGCACTATCAACAAACGCCCAGCCTTTTTTTATAAATTGTGAAAAATGCAACGCTATAAAATATCCGCTGTCAAGATTAAAATCCTCGCTCCAGGGTGTGTTTGCGGTAATAAGCTGTTTGTGTCCGTATGTAACGCCATCGTAATAGGCGCTGACAACGGGCTGGTATTGATACATTGTCATTTTACCCTGCGGATACATTGATATAAATCTGTTTGCCATATCAAGTACACCGCCTACACCATCAAAAGCCTTATCGCCTTCAAACCTTTTTACACCGGCTGTATATTTCATCTGCGGGCTGCCTTCGCTAAGCCAAAGCTGCTTTGAATATTCATCTGAAAGACGCTTGGCATTATCGGTTGAAGTGCTTGTGTAATGTCCGCCTACAACGTCAATTGCGTTTCGCAGTTCCTCATCACAAATCATGCAATCCGCAATATTCCATGTGCAGACCTCATCACCCGCAACAAGCTTTATTTTGGAATAATCGTATCTGCCGTTTGTTTCAGCTTTCAGCCGCTTTGATATATACTTTATCCAATCGGCATCAAAGCCCCGCTCGTTGCGCACAACGCTTACATAATCAAACTTAATGCCAAACTCATCAAAAGCCGCATCAAGATTTTGCTTGTACCAACAATAGCGTGCGTTGTAAACATCTTCAGAATTCTCAACCCATTTCGGTTCGCTCCACCAAAGCATATCAAGCGTTAAATCAGCATTTATGCGCTTGGCATCGCAAGCAAGAGTAAAGCCTGCTCCCCTTCTTACATCAGTTTCCTCGTCTTCAAAGCGTTTAACACAAGGTTCTGTTCCTGATGATGAATTTGCATCGCTGCCCATTTCTATTTTAAGATGATTTACACACAGACCGTTGGCGCCGAATATATATTCAAGCAATTTTTCGTAGCATTCGCTGTTTTCGTATTTGTAATCAACAAGCAAACGCGAAGAACCGTTTGCACTTACCATTGCATTGCCGATATAGCGCTTATTCTCGCTTAAATTGGCTGTGTTTCCGTCAATTGTTATCTTCATACAAAAAGCCCCTTTCGATGATTTATACATTCTGCTTGATTATATATCAAAATTCATCATAATGCAAGACTTTTTTACCTTTATCTGTTTAAAAACCGCACAAAAAAAACATTGCTTAATTCAAATTCGCAAAGGTCAACTGCATTTGCGTATTCTTCATTCATACGCACGGCACAGATTTCACAGTTTTTGTAGGTTTTGCAGTAGTAAACTGAATTTGCGGTATCTATACAGCTTGAATATCTCGTATAATAATCCTTGCCGTTTTGCAAATCAATACAGCCCGCAACAACGGCGGTTGTATCAAGTATATGAAAAAACTGCGCTACATCGGAGTTTGTATCATAATATTTTTTTGCGTTTTTCAAGGCAAAGGCAGATTTAACAAATCTTGAAGTTGATGAAAAATCACCCGGCAGACCAAATGCGCCCATACCTTTGCTGAGCAGCTGCGGCGGTGTTTTTGTCTTTTCGTCAAAGGATTTAAGGTGCTCGTAGCAGGCAAGATGAGCAAGCTGTGACGAAAATTCAGGATTATTCGTAAGTGTATCGGCACAATTATCATAAATATACAAACCGCTTTGTGTACATTCTATCACCGCACTATCCTTTCCGTCTGCAATATGCCAATGCAAAGGCGTAAGCGAAACTGCTTGACTGAACGGTACATCTACAATACATACCCTGCCAAGCAATGCTTTGGCTTCGGCAAGGCTTTTGCATTTACCCAAAATAAACGGTATAAGCTCAAACGGTGTTATATTATGCTTTTTTGTATTCTGTACCTTTGAGTAAACAGCGTTTGCAGGAAAATTAAGGCCTGCCATGCATAATCCGTGTTCGTTTGCGGCATCGGCATAAAGCGGGTAATTATCAATAACCGCCGCTATGCCGATAATAGCATAATGATTTTTTATACCACTTTCACATTTAAGCTTAATCTCAAAATTTCTTGGTGCAATTACAATTTTTTGCCCAAAATCATATTCCAAATCCATATTTCTGCCAAAATACAAACAATTTGTTCTTAAAGCCACGCTTGTGCACATAAGCTTTTCTCCCCTTTTTGTTTTTTTGAACTTATCATACACAGATTTTATATCAATATGTACTGCAAGCAAAAAACAACCGCAGAAGATATAAATCTTCTGCGGTTATGTGCTGCTATTGAATTATTTTTGACTATTTGTTATCCGTTAAGCCTTTTGTCTATAACATTAAGCAACACTGCATTGGTTACACGGGCTTTTAATTCGTGCAATCTTCGTTTTCCGATTCTTCTGTCACACACTCTGATAATATCTGTAAGTCCCCATTTGTCATTGACAAAAGTATTCATCAATTCCGACTCGGGACGCTGAATATACTCTTCTATAACTTTAGTTATTTCTGAAAACTCTTTATCCCAAGGGTATGAATTATAGCCGTATTTTAACGTTGTATCAAAATCCTTTGGATAATCAAATATTATCTCTTTATCTATCGTGATAAAATATCGTGGCAATTTTGAACCGTGATATCCATCATTGCTGTTCATCTCATACAAAGCGCAATGTATTTGAAAATCTATCGTCGGTTCTATTAAGTTATATAGTCGTGTTTGCAATTTGCTCCATCTCTTCGGCATATTTTCCCTTTCAATTTACAATCCAAACAGCCGCATAGTCATCATTCAATAATCAAAACTCTGTAATCTGACCAATTGCAAAACGCGCAATCAAGGTTGCGTCCATTGCGTTAATTTTACCGTCGGCATTTACATCACAAAGTGCAAGCGCCTCATCAGAAAGTGTGTATGTTCCCACAGCGTGTCTTGCAACAAGTGTTGCGTCCATTGCGTTAACCTTGCCATCACCGTTGGCATCGCCCTTAACGCCTGCTGTTGTATCCGTGTTGCCGTTATCATCATCGCCTGTTTCTTCAACATCAAGATATGCATAGTAAAGGTTAATACCGCTTGATTCACTTGCAAGATAATACGTACCTGCACTTGATATATCAAAAGTAAACTTTTCAAGCGAAGAACCGCCTATATTTGCCACACTCTGCAAGGTGTTGCCACTGCTGTCCATCAATTTAGCAGTTCTTGCAGTTGTAGAGTTTGACGACATCATGTAAACAACAAGCGTGCCGCCTGCCTTTGCGGTAATCTGAATGGAGCGGTTTACGGTTGAGCCCGTACCGCCAAGTTTAATTCGCTGTGACATTGTTACAGCACTGTCGCTTGATGTTTTGTTGCTTGCGTCAACTGTTACTGCATCTGCGGCATTTACCTTGATTGTAAATGTTTCGTTTACATAAACATCGGAAGAATAAGTGCCTGCTGCAACTTCATCGGCATCAAGTACGCCCTGCGTTACCGTGGGAGTTGTAACATCATCGTTGTTATCATCATCGCCGGGTGTTGAAGGATCAGTTTCTGTACCGCCGTTGCCTGCGTTGTAATCCTTGTTGTCCATTCTGCCCGCATAATCAATACAAGTCTGTCTTGCATCAGCAGGAGTCTGTGTGGTGTATGCGTTAAGATAAATCTTTGAAGAATCAAGATCGAAGTTATCGTAAGCATCTCCGCCGCTTACTTCATTTGGAATATTTGCAGACTGATTTCTTGATGTTACCGCTGTGTAGTAAGATGTGCCCGAGCAGTTATCAAGAACATCGTTATAGGATTTGATTGTGCCGCTGTAAGCATCGCTGCCGATAGTTTCGGCATCAAGTGGAGTTTTACACTTGTAGAAGTAGTTGGATTCGGTAAATATCTTAGAATTGTAGGAAGCACCTACGCCATAGCTGCTGATGTTGCTGAAATAGTTGTTGTACATGTGAATGTGAGCATTTCTTGCTCTGGGGTTTCTGGATTCTGTGCTGTCAAACCAGTTGTGATGGTATGTAATCCAATCCTGCATATGTGATGTGCCGCCGCCTACGAGAGAGGTTTTGTGGCAAGCATTGTAATAGTTGTAAGAAATTGTGATATATTCGCTCCATTTAACGTCTGTGGAGCCATCACCTTCTGCCTTGTCGGAGTCAACAGTGCCATTGCCTGCATATTCGTTAAGGCCAATGCCAAAATCGTTGTTGTGAATCCAGATGTGCTGTGACTTTGTGCTGCTGTTACCGCTCATACCAACAGCATCATCGGGATACTGATAGAAATAAAGGTTACGCACTTCAATGTTAAGACCGCGCTTGATTTCAAATCCCCAGCGTACAAGCTGTGCATCGTAGCCAATACCTTCAATGGTTACGTTATCAAGCTCGTTAAGGTAAAGCATGTGTGAACCGTCGTTTTGGTTACCATCGTTGGGCAAAGCACCGCTCGGAACTTCAACTGCACCAATAATTCTTACAATAAGATTTGCGGTTGAATTTTTGTTGAGAATGTTGTAAAGGCCTGTTTGTCCGTTGTAGGTAACAGTATCCTTAGTATCGTTTGTTACGTAAATGATAGTTGCGTTGCTCTTGGGTGTGCCGTCATCGTTGTAAGCACCAACGCCCTGTGTGTAATTCCAATGCGCATAGCCGCTGCGGTCATAGCTCATTGTAGTAACCGTTGTTACAAGTGCTTCGCTTCCGCTTACAATTTTGATATCGTAAGATGTGTTGCCTTTAAGTCCGGGAATGTCAACTCGTGTGCCTCTGATGAGCTGCGAATCAGCCTGCACATACGCAGAATCACTATCGGAGCTTTGCTTGTAGTATGCGCTGTAACTTCCGCTACCGCCGCTGAATTCAACGTAGGCTGTTTCGTACCAGCCGCCCGACTTTGTAATGCTGAGCGAGGCTGCCGATACAGGCATTGCGCAAAGCATTGTAAGCACGATTGCAAGTGCCGCAAAGAGCGCAATAAGCCTTGATTTCAAATTTGTCTCTGCCATAAATATTCTCCTTTAAATCGAATTTACTGATTTTTAACAAGTAATCGTTTCCAAAAAAATCAGCAGATATTACCCTAATTATAGTTTATCACACATCATCAAAAAAAGCAACGATAATTTGAAATAATTTTTACACAAATATTTTGTATTTTGTCCCCCTTGAATTATGCGGTATAATATGCTATAATGACTTGAAATTTAACCGAAAAAACTGTGAAAGGAAAACGGAAATTATGAGCACAAAAAGACTTTTTTGCGATAATTGGGAATTTTGCAAAGCGCCCATATATACAGAATACTCCGAAAATCTGCCGTGGTGCAAAGTCGATATTCCTCACGACTGGCTTATTTTTGATACAAATAATCTTTATGAAACATCAACAGGCTGGTACAGAAAGCGTTTTGAATATAAAAAATCCGAAAATATCCGTCTTAGTCTGAATTTTGACGGCGTTTACATGGATAGCAAGGTATACATAAACGGCAAGCAGGTTTTTGAATGGAAATACGGCTATTCAAGCTTTGAATTTGATATTACTGATTATCTGCAAGATGGAGAGAATACTATTTCTGTTCGTGTTGACCATGTTGAACCAAATTCTCGCTGGTATTCGGGCGCAGGTATTTTCCGCAACGTGTGGCTTGTAACCTATCCTGTTTGCCACATTTGTGCAAACGGCGTTTACATCAGCGCAGATATTGACGGCAATGTTACTGTGACCGCTGAGGTTGAACGCCCCGAGGGCGTCAGCACCGCCGATTTAAAAATCAGACATACTATATATGATAACACAAACGCACTTGCTTGTGTTGAGCGTGGCTGTGTTGCTTTTGACAAAAGCCGTATCTGCGATATTATAAAGAATGACGGATTTGCCTACTCGGTAAATACCGACTGCATAAAGGTAGAAAGCCCTGCTTTGTGGGATATTGAAAATCCCAAGCTGTACACTCTTACAACTGAGCTAATAAAAAACGGCAAGGTTATTGACAGCGTTGAAAATGCTTTCGGTTTCCGAAAAATTGAATTTACCTGCAATGAAGGATTTTTCCTTAACAACAGGCACGTAAAAATTCACGGTTGCTGCGAGCATCACGATTTGGGTGCTTTGGGCGCGGCATTTAATGCAAATGCAATGCGCAGAAAGCTTGAAAAGCTCAGAACAATGGGTATCAATTCAATACGCACAAGCCACAATATGCCCGCAAAGGAATTGATGCGGCTTGCTGACGAAATGGGATTTTTAATCCTTTCCGAAGGCTTTGATATGTGGGAAATGCCCAAAACCACAAACGATTACGCACGCTTCTTTAAAGAGTGGATATCAAAGGACGTGGCATCATGGGTGCGCCGTGACAGAAATCATCCCTGCCTTATCGGCTGGAGCATCGGCAACGAAATTTACGACACGCAGGCAAGCGAGCGCGGACAGGAAATAACCTCTATGCTGGCAGGATTAGTTCGTGAGCACGACTTCAGAAACAACGGATACGTTACAATCGGCTCAAACTTTATGTCGGGCGAAAATGCACAGAAATGCACTGATATTTTAAAAATTGCAGGCTACAACTATGCAGAGCGCCTTTATGATGAGCACCACAAAAAATACCCCGAATGGAGTATTTACGGCAGCGAAACTGCTTCCACTTTGCAGAGCAGGGGCATATATCATTTTCCGCTTTCGCAGACTGTTCTTGCCGATGATGATGAGCAATGCTCCGCTTTGGGCAACTGTTCAACCGGTTGGGGCGCAAAGAATACGGAATACTGCATTATTGCCGACAGAGATGCAAAATACTGCGCAGGTCAATATATCTGGACAGGCTTTGACTACATAGGAGAGCCTACACCCTATTCTACAAAAAACAGCTATTTCGGTCAGTTTGATACCGCAGGCTTTGAAAAGGACAGCGCATATATCTACAAGGCAGAATGGACCGATTACAAAAAATCTCCGTTTGTGCATATCTTTCCCTATTGGGATTTTTCCATCGGTCAGGATATTGACGTGCGTGTAACTTCCAACGCACCGCTTGTAAAGCTTTATTTCAACGGCGAGCAGATTGGGCAAAAACAAATCGACCACGAAAACGGCACGCAGCTTACGCTTGATACTGTTGTGAAATACAAGCCGGGCGAGCTTTGTGCAATTGCCTTTGACGAAAACGGCAACGAAATTGCAAGGGATATTCAAAAATCATTTAGCGATACCGCAAGCTTTGAGATTAAATGCAACAAAACAGAAATGCTTGCAAACGGTACAGATTTGATTTTTGCTGAAATTTCGGCAATTGACAAAAACGGTACATTTGTTGCAAATGCAAACAACCGTGTTTTTGTTGATGTTAGCGGCGCAGGCAGACTTATCGGTTTAGACAACGGTGATTCAACCGATTATGACCAATACAAAGGCACCTCACGCAGATTATTTTCAGGCAAATTGCTTGCAATAATTGCCGCAAAAACTTTTGGCGGCGATATTAACGTTACAATATCTTCACCTGCGCTTAAAAGCCAGACTATAACACTTAAAGCACTTGATTGCAAGGTGCCTGAGGGTATAAGTGCAATAACGGAAAATGTACATACCTTGGCAGAGTGCGGCAATGATGCAAATGATATCCCTGTGAGAAAAATCAGCTTTGAAAGCGAAAGCTGCTGCTTTAACGGCGATTGCCGCGAGATTGATTTTAAAGTCGGTATATTCCCTGCAAACACAACCTATGCAAATGATGTTGAATACCGCATAACAACCGTTTTGGGAATAGAATCAAATCTTGCAGAAATTATATCAACCGAAAACGGAACAGTAAAAGTAAAAGCCAACGGTGACGGCGAGTTTTATCTGCGTGCGCTTTGCAAAAACGGCACGTCAAAATATCACATTATATCGGCAATAAAACTGTGCGCCGAAGGCATTGGCAGCGCAACATTTAACCCATACGAGCTTGTTTTAGGCGGCTTGCGAACCGTTGAGAGTGAAAACATAACAAATGGTGTAGCACACGGTGCAGGCTTTGGCTACTGCAACAGCTGGTTCGGCTTTGAAAACGTAGATTTTGGCAAAATCGGAAGCGACACAATCAGTCTGCCGATTTTTGCAAACACATCAACACCTGTAAGAATAAGGGTTTACGATGGCATACCCGACAAAAACGGCGAACTTATCGGCGATTTTGAATATTTTAAACCACCCATCTGGCTGACCTACCAGAGCGAAACCTACAAGCTTTCAAAAGTGCTTAAGGGCATACACACAATTTGCTTTGAATCAAGCGACGGCTTTAACATTCAAGGATTTGAGTTTGAGGAACGCAAAAAGGAAAACGCAGAAATCCTTGCAGTTGACTGCGACAGCATTTACGGTGATAAATTTACCGTTAATGATGATGATATAACGGGCATCGGCAACAACGTTCTGCTTGATTTCGGTGAGTTTGATTTTGCCGAAAAATCACCCGTTGCAATTGCCATTACGGGCAGATCAAACCTGCCGCTCAACAGTCTTAACATGATTGTTGAAGCAAACGGCGAAAACCGCATAATCATCGGATTTGAAAAAGCAGAAAGCTACACTGAAAGAGTTTTTGCGCTAAGCGAAAAATTATGCGGAAAATGCAGAATTTCGTTTGCATTTTTGCCCGGCAGTGATTTTGACTTCAAATCCTTCAGATTTACTTATTAAAAGCTCATAAAAGAATAACCCGAGAGGAAGAAAAAAGATCCTCTCGGGTTATATTTTTGTTTTAAAAGCATAAAGCACAGCTGTGATGAATATATTGTTTTAGCAAGTACCATAATCAAACGGAGGTAAATTTGTTATGAGCTTTAAATGGCAAAGAGAAATCATTACAGCGGGCGAGGAAATTCTCGCCAAAAACTGCGAGCAAAGCGTTGAGCTTGATTACATTCTGCCCGATTATTATCCCGATATTTTCAGACTTGCGAAATGCACGCTCAATCCGTGCATAGTTTCGCAAAATATCAGCGGCGATAAAATCGTTTTTGAGCTTAGTGTGGAAATTACCGTTTGGTATTGCGGTGAAAACACCAAGGCTTTACAAACGATAACTCAAAAGCTTAATTACAGCAAAACAGTTGATGTTGGAGAAAACTGCGAAAACGCAATAGTAAAAATCAAACCAAGATGCGACTACGTCAATTGTCGTGCAGTTAATCAGCGCAGGCTTGATATAAGGGGCGCTGTAAGCTGCACTATGTGCATTACAACCAAGCGTGAACAAAGCGTTATTGGTGATGCGTGCGGTGCAGGAATACAACTGCTAAAATCAGAGTATTCATCAGCAAGCGAAAACGGATTTGCTGCTAAAAGTTTTATTGTTGAAGACGAATTCGACTTAGGCGTTTCCAAACCGCCCGTACTTTCAATTGTGCGCAGCGATGCCGTTGTAACATCGGTGGATAAAAAGCAGGTTTCGGGCAGACTTGTTGCCAAAGGCGATATCTGTGTGAATTTGCTTTATCTTGCTGATGACGGCGCAAACAGCATTGAAAGTATGCAGTTTACAATCCCCTTTTCACAGGTTATTGATATAGCCGACGGCGACGGTGGCGAATGCATGATTGATGCGCATTGCTCAAGCTGCGATATTGCCGTTAACGCAAATGATGACGGCGAGCAAAAAAACATAAAATGCTCGGCAATGCTTAATATTACAGCGCTTTTGCACCAAAGCCGCGAAGTTGAAATTGTAACCGATGCCTATTCTACCGAATTTGCGTGCAGTACGGCACAGCGTCAGATATGCATCGATGCAATGCCCGTAAGAATTAACGAAATTCACAGTGAAAAAGAGAATTTAAGCTTTGATAACGAAGAAACCGAAAACGTATGCGGCGTGTGGGCGTACGCCGAAACGGTAAGCACGAGAATTGAGCAAGACGCGCTTGTTATAAGCGGAAAAATTAAATGGTGCGTTCTTGCAAAGGCGCACGAAAGCTACACAGTTTTTGAAAAGGAAACCGTTTTTGAGCATATCTGCAATGATTTTGGCAATTACGAAAATCTGCGTGCTGATATTTCATCTTACGTTACAGCCTGCTCATACACGCTTTCAAACAGCAACGGCGTAACATTAAAATGTGACGTAAGACTTTGCGGCTGTGTTGTACCAACAATTTGCTGCACAGCGTTAACCGATATTGTTATTGACGAAAACACAAAAGAAAACTGCGGTGATGACTGCGCTTTGAAGCTTTACTTTGCCGATGAAGGCGAAAAGCTGTGGGATATTGCAAAGAAATACAAAACCTCGGCAAAGGCTGTTATTGAAGAAAACGATATTGACAATGCATGCGAAAAATGCGGCGGTATGCTGATGATTCCCATGGTATCAAAATAAATTTTTCTGATTAAGGAGAAAAAGAAATGAACAGAGATATTTACAGTGACATTGCAAAACGCACCGACGGAGATATCTACATCGGTGTTGTAGGCCCTGTGCGCACGGGCAAATCAACCTTTATCAAAAGATTTATGGAAACGCTTGTTATACCTAATATCGACAGCAGCTTTAAGCGCGAACGTGCCGTTGACGAGTTGCCGCAATCTGCCGCAGGTAAAACGATTATGACAACCGAACCGAAGTTTATTCCCGAAGAGGCGGTTGAAATATCGCTGGGACAAAACGCAAGGCTCAACGTTAGGCTTATCGACTGCGTTGGTTACATAACCCCAAGCAGTATAGGCTATATTGAAAACAACGCACCGAGAATGGTGCGCACACCGTGGTTTGAGGACGAAATACCGTTTAACATGGCGGCTGAAATCGGCACACGAAAGGTCATTTCTGAACATTCGACAATCGGCTTGCTGATAACAAGTGACTCAAGCATTACCGACATTCCCAGAGAGGAATATGCCGAGTGTGAAAAGCGTGTTGTTGAAGAATTAAAGGCAATTAACAAACCGTTTGTAATTCTGCTTAACTCTACAAATCCGCAAAGCGAACAAACGCTTGAACTTGCAAAAATGATGCGTGAAGAATACTCAGCACCCGTTGTACCTATAAGCTGCAGCGAGCTTGACGAAGATGATATAAAGCATATACTTACCGAGCTTTTATTCTCGTTTCCCGTGCGTGAAATAAACATAAAAATGCCCAAGTGGATAAGTAATCTTGAAAAAGAACATTGGCTGAGGAGCAGCGTTTTTGAAACGATTAAAAACAGCGCAAAATCGGTTAGCAATCTGCGGCAAATTGCCGATTGTGTTGACAGCTTTTTGGATTGCCCGGAAATCATTGAAGCGAGAGTTTCGGATATTGATCTTGGCACGGGCTCGGTCACAGCCGACGTAAGTATAGATCCTGCACTGTTTTACAAAATATTAAGTGAAAAAACGGGAATTGAAATCAACAGCGAAAGTGATTTACTGCCGATTTTAAGCGACTTTAACCGCATACGCCATGAATACGAAAAAATCCGTCCCGCACTTGAAGAAGCGCAGGCAACCGGCTATGGCATTGTTATGCCCGAAATGGAAGAGCTATCTCTTGAAGAGCCTGAAATAATCAAACAAGGCGGAAAATACGGCGTAAAATTGCGTGCATCGGCACCTTCGCTGCACATTATGCGTGCCAACATAAATACAGCGGTAAGTCCCACGGTGGGCAGCGAAAGACAAAGCGAAGAGCTTATTATGTATCTGCTGAAAGAATTTGAGGAAAACCCGACAAAAATCTGGCAGAGCAATATCTTTGGCAAAACCTTGCATGAGCTTGTAAACGAAGGCCTGCACACCAAGCTTTGCAAAATGCCGATTGACGCACGCGCCAAATTGCAGGAAACCCTTGAGCGCATTATCAACGAGGGCTGCGGCGGTCTGATTTGCTTTATTTTGTAAGCCGTTGTACTTGAAAATAATTGATTTGTGTGATATAATTAATTCGGTTGCGGATTTTTGTAAAAATTTCCGCTCCGAATTATTTTTTTAGATTTAACGGAGCTTTTATAATGAACTGGACAGAGGTTAAAATATTTACAACAACAGACGGGATTGACCCCGTTGCTTTTCAGCTTTTATCAATCGGCATAACGGGGTATACCGTAACCGATGCTAACGATTTTAACGAATTTCTTGAAGATAAAGACGGCAAGTGGGACTATATTGACGACGACCTTATGGGATTAAAAAACTGCGAAACCTACCTTACAGCCTACATTCCGCAAAACGAGCAGGGTGCTTTAATGCTTGAAAGTCTTTATGGCAACATCGCCGCATTAAAATCAAGGGATACCGAAAATGCTTTTGGCAGACTTGATATTGAGCTTGACGGCGTAAAGGAAGAAGATTGGGCAAACAACTGGAAGCAGTACTTTAAGCCGTTTTGCGTGGGTAACAGATTGCTTGTAAAACCTTCATGGGAAGAAGTTGAAAACACCGACGAGCGCAAAATCTTGGAAATTGACCCTGCATCAAGCTTTGGTACAGGTCAGCATTACACAACAAGGCTTTGCCTTGAAATGCTTGACGAATGTATTGCAGGCAATGAAAAAATACTTGATTTGGGCTGCGGCAGCGGTATACTTTCAATTGGGGCGATACTGCTTGGCGCCAAAAGCGCAGTTGCAGTGGATATTATGCAGAATGCTGCCGAAACTGCTGCTGAAAATGCTGCCAAAAACGGTATATCCGCAAAAGATTACATTTCATATTGCGGTGATATTTTAAGCGATAAAGATTTGTGCGACAAAATCGGCAACGGATATGATATTATCTGCGCAAATATCGTTTCGGACGTTTTGATTGCAATGGCACCTATGTTTGAAAGCTTTTTGAAAAGCGGCGGAACATTGATAGTTTCTGGAATTATTACAGAGCGTGCCGATGAGGTTGACTCTGTCATAAAATCAAACGGATTTAAACAAACAAAAATTGCCGATGCAGGCGGCTGGGCGGCTATAAAATATACTATATAAGGGAAGCTTAAAACAATATGTCTAAAAAACAAGTTTACGATAACGAAAGTATTTCGGCACTTAAAGGCGCCGACAGAGTAAGAAAAAGACCTGGCGTTATTTTTGGTTCTGATACGGTTGAAGGCTGCCGCCATTCGATTTTTGAAGTTATTTCAAACTCAATCGACGAAGCCCGAGGCGGCTTTGGTTCAAAAATAATAATTACCAGATATAATGATAACAGCGTTGAAGTCGAAGACTTTGGACGAGGATGTCCTGTTGACTGGAACAATTCCGAAAACTGCTACAACTGGGAGTTGGTTTTCTGCGAGCTTTACGCAGGCGGCAAGTACAATTCTGATGGGGCGGACAGCTATGAATATTCGCTTGGACTTAACGGTTTAGGTCTTTGCGCTACGCAGTACGCTTCCGAATATATGGACGTTGAGATTTACAGAGATGGATTTAAGTACAATCTGCACTTTGAAAAGGGCGATAATATAGGCGGTCTTAAAAAGGAAGAAACAAACCGCAAAAAAACAGGCACAAAAATTCATTGGCGTCCCGATTTGGAAGTTTTTGTTGATATTACCCTTGATGATGAGTATTTCTTCGATATTCTGAAAAAGCAGGCGGTTGTTAACCCCAATCTGCTGTTTTTATATCGCTCACAAGAAGAAAACGGCAAATTTACCGAGCATGAATTTTTCTATGAAAGCGGTATAAGTGATTACTGCGCAGAGCTTGCAGGCGAAGATGCTTTAACCGCCATACAGACATGGAGCTGCGAAAAGAAAGGCAGGGACAAGCCCGACAAGCCTGAATATAAAGTAAAGCTTAATGTTGCGCTTTGTTTTTCCAACAAGGTTAATATTATTGAATATTATCACAACTCAAGCCCGCTTGAGCATGGCGGTTCGCCCGAAAAGGCTGTACGTCAGGCATTTGTTTCGCAAATTGACGCTTACTTAAAACAGCAGAATAAATATCTGAAAAACGAAACAAAAATCACCTTTGATGACGTGCGCGATTGTCTCTTATTGATTTCTTCAAGCTTTTCCACAATGACGTCATACGAAAACCAGACTAAAAAATCCATCAGCAACCGCTTTATTTATGAAGCAATGACTGAGTTTTTAAAGTCGCAGCTTGAGATATACTTTATTGAAAATCCGCTGGAAGCGCAGCGCATAGGCGAGCAGGTGCTTGTTAACAAGCGCAGCCGTGAAAACGCTGAAAAAACAAGATTAAACTTAAAGAAAAAGCTTACCGGCAACATAGACCTTGCAAACACCGTGCAAAAATTCGTCGATTGCCGCTCACGCGATACAGCCGTAAGAGAGCTTTATATAGTGGAGGGCGACTCGGCTTTGGGTGCGGTAAAACTCGCAAGAGATGCCGAATTTCAAGCTGTTATGCCCGTTAGAGGTAAAATTCTTAACTGCTTAAAGGCAGGATACGACAGGATTTTTAAAAGCGATATTATTACCGATTTGCTCAAAGTTCTGGGCTGCGGCGTTGAAGTAAACGTTAAATCAAACAAACAGCTTTCTTCTTTTTCGCTTGATAATCTGCGTTGGAATAAGGTTGTTATCTGTACTGATGCCGACGTAGACGGCTTCCAGATAAGAACGCTTATTTTAACAATGCTTTACAGACTTACCCCCACGCTGATTAACGAGGGATATGTATACATTGCAGAGTCTCCGCTTTACGAAATAAACACCGCAAAGAAAACATACTTTGCCTACACCGAAAGCGAGAAAACAAAAATTCTTGATATGATAGGCAAGGAAAAATTCAGAATACAGCGTTCAAAAGGTCTTGGCGAAAACGAACCCGATATGATGGCGCTGACAACGATGAATCCTTCAACCCGAAGACTGATAAAGATATCTGCAGAGGATATGGAAGAATGTGCCGAGCTTTTTGAAATTTTGCTTGGTGATGATTTGCAGGGCAGAAAGGATTATATAGCCGAAAACGGAAGCCTGTACATCGACAGTGTTGACGTTTCGTAATTGCATTTTTTGCCAAAAGGAGATTTTTTATGATAAGAATGGCGCAAAGCGATGACCTTGGCGGAATTTTGCTGCTTTATACTCATTTGCACAAGGGCTCTTCAATGCCACAAATGAACGCAGATTTAGCAAATACATGGAAGGAAATCTGCAAAAACGATAATCACAGCATTATCGTTGCGGAAGAAAACGGAAAAATAGTATCTTCCTGCACGATTATAATTATAGAAAATCTTACGCACAATAGCCGTCCGTTTGCCGTTATTGAAAATGTTGTAACGCATGAAAAATACCGCAATTCCGGGCTTGCAAAGCAATGCATGGAATACGCCTGCGAGCTTGCAAGGATACGCAACTGTTATAAAATCATGCTGATGTCATCAAGAGACCGCGACGGCGCGCATAAATTCTACGAAAAATGCGATTTTAACTCGACCGACAAAAAAGCCTTTGTAAAACGGCTTGATTAAGGAGAATAAAGATGCCCCCCAAAAAACAACAACCCAAAAGAAACGCTCCCGTTATTAACAACGATGCCTACATTGAGGGCGCAGGCATTGTTGCGCAGGAGAGCATTTCGGAAACACTTATAAAGAATTATATGCCCTACGCCATGAGCGTTATTATATCCCGTGCATTGCCCGAAATCGACGGTTTTAAGCCTTCACACCGCAAGTTGCTTTATACCATGTATAAAATGGGACTTTTGACCTCACCCCGTACAAAATCGGCAAATATCGTTGGACAGACAATGAAGCTTAATCCCCACGGCGATATGGCAATTTATGATACAATGGTGCGTATGACAAGGGGTAACGAGGCTTTGCTGCACCCTTATGTCGATTCTAAGGGTAACTTCGGTAAGGCGTATTCAAGAGATATGGTATGCGCCGCATCAAGATATACCGAGGCAAAGCTTGATCCGATTTGTAACGAGCTTTTTGCCGATATTGACAAAGAAACCGTTGATTTTGTGCCTAACTATGATAATCAACTGATGGAACCGACTTTGCTGCCCGCAAGATTTCCTTCGATACTTGTAAATTCAAACGTCGGCATTGCGGTTTCAATGGCAAGCAACATCTGCCCGTTTAATCTTGAAGAACTTTGCGATACTACAATCAATCTTATAAGAAATCCCGAGCATGATATTTTATCAACACTTAAGGGCCCTGATTTTCCCGGTGGCGGCAAAATGATTTACAACGAAGCCGAACTTGAAAAAATCGTACAAACGGGCAGGGGTAGCGTTAAAATTCGTTCGGTTTACAGATTTAACAAGGAAGCAGGCTGTATTGAGGTTACACAAATACCGCCCACAACCACTGTTGAAGCTATCATTGAAAAGATAATAGACCTTGTAAAAAACGGAAAAATAAAGGAAATTTCCAATGTGCGTGATGAAATCGGCTTAGGCGGCATGACATTGGCAATTGATGTTAAACGCGGCACTGACCCCGACAAGCTTATGCAAAAGCTTTTCCGCATGACACCCTTGCAGGATAATTTTTCCTGCAACTTTAACGTGCTTATTGCAGGCACACCTAAAGTTATGGGCATTAGAGAAATACTTGAAGAATGGGTTGCTTTCAGGGTGGAATGTGTGCGACGCCGCACTTTCTTTGATTTGAAAAAGAAAAAGGACAAGCTACACCTTTTAAAAGGCTTGAAAAAGATATTGCTTGATATCGACAAGGCAATAAAAATTGTAAGAGAAACCGAGGAAGAAAGCGAAGTTGTAACAAACCTTATGATAGGTTTTGGCATTGACGAAATTCAAGCTGAATACGTTGCCGAAATTAAACTGCGCCACTTAAACCGCCAATACATTCTCAACAGAATTGAAGAAATCGAAAAGCTTGAAAATGAGATTGCCGAGCTTGAAGATATCTTAAGCGACAACAAAAAGGTTAAAAAAATCATCATTGCCGAGCTTAAGGAAGTATCAAACAAATACAAAAAGCCCAGAAATACAACTTTCATCTACGAAGCTGACGAAGAAGCTGAAGAAGATATTGACGAAACACCCGATTATCCCGTGCATATTTTTGTTACAAATTCGGGTTATTTCAAAAAAATCACTCCGCAATCATTACGAATGAGCGGTGAGCAAAAGCTTAAAGAGGGTGATTTTATTGAAAGTGTTTTTGAAACCACCAACAAAGCTGAGCTTATCTTCTTTACCGATAAATGTCAGGCTTACAAAGCAAAGGCAAGTCAGTTTGATGATAACAAGGCAAGTTTGATTGGCGATTTTGTGCCTGCAAAATTAAGCTTTGCCGATGATGAAAACCTTATAGCCGCAATTGCGCTTACAGGATATACAGGCCATGTGATTTTTGTTTTTGAAAACGGCAAGGTAGCAAAGGTTCCGCTTTCCGCTTACGAAACAAAAACAAACCGCAAAAAGCTTACAAGCGCATTTTCAGATAAATCAAAAATCATCAAAGTGATTTATGCACCTGATAATACCGAGGTTTTACTGCGAACCGACAACAACCGCGCGTTGATGTTTAACACGGGCATGCTGCTGCAAAAAACCACAAGGGATACCATCGGTGTGCAGGTTGTAACACTTAAAGCAAAGCATACTATTGTTTCGGCGCAAATTGTACCTGCTGACAAGCTTGATGAATTTGCAAAATTCAAAGCCAAAACATTGCCCGCCGCAGGCTCTCTTGCGAAAGGGCTTGAAGAATCGGGACAGATTAGCTTTGGATTTGGCGAGTAATCGGTCGGGTGCGCCCGACAGCGCAATCCGGGGCTTTGTTGACTCATCAATATTTGTTTTTGCACGACCTTATAACGAAATTCACTTATTAAAGTTATCAAGTAAGTGGGAAAACCATAAGGCGAAGTCGGGTGCGCCCGACAGCGCAATTCGGGGCTTTGTTGACTCATTAATATTTGTTTTTACACGACTATATAACAAGAATTGCCCTCCCATTCGGGAGGGCTTATTTATTTTTATGTTTCATTCAACTATAATTGGGTGGGGAAATGCTAACCGCCGAGAAGTCGGATCGTAGCCATGTCGTTCTGTGAGCCAAGGAGTTGACTGCCTTATTTGTCTTCCTAAGCCCGCTTGGCCCCCGACTTCTGCACCGTGCTCGGTGTAGAGCAATTCTCCACTCAATTATAGTTGAATGAAACATAAAAATAAATAAGCCCTCCCGAACGGGAGGGCAATTTTTGTTATA
>JAZQJI010000023.1:0-14994 GCA_045541475.1 Oscillospiraceae bacterium | reverse complement strand
ATCCCGAGCCCGTCCTGAGAAAGATCCGCAAAAGCGGCACCGGATGCCTGTATCAGATCAATGACAGCCTGTGGGAAGGCAGCTTCTTCCCAAGACTGCCAAACGGCAAGAGAAAGAAATTCAACATCTACGCCGAAAACCGCGACCAGTGCGAAGCCAAGCTCGCCGAGATGATCGAGAGAGTCAAAGCGGAGATTGCGGAGGAGAAAGCGAAACTAAAAGAGGGCGCCGACTAACGGCGCCCTCAAAAATTGGTTTGCAGTAAACAAAGAAAAGCTTTATAGTTACTACTGTTTTCTTTTAAAATAAAACTATATCACACCATATTTTTTGAAAAGATTTATTATAAATTCCTCAATTATTGCAACAATATTTTGCGAAGTAAACTCATGTCCACCGAAACGATAAACATCGTAACCATATAGTTTTAGATTTCTATCGTCTCGCACCATAGAAGCATATTTTGAAGGAGAAGCAGTGTCATTATTGGCGTAATGGTGTTTTCCATCAATTTCTACAACTACTCTGTGCCCATAAGGTAACAATAAAAGAAAGTCCATTCTTTGCAGAACATAAACTTGTCCCTTTCGCAACTTTGCACTTTTAGGATCATAATGGCAATATACTTGCGGAATTAATGCAGGAAGGTTATTGTTGCCCAACTTATGAATAAGATTATAATATGTTCGTATAAAAATTACTTCGGGTTCAGAATCTAAAGATTTTTTCAGTCTTTCTACCAAGCTCTTTTCGATTTCAATATCATAACTTGTATTGCCTTTGTTCCACCAAGATACCAAATCATGCCAAGAAAGACCATTGACAGATATCGGTAAATTGTAAAATAAGCATTTTTCTTCATCACCAACAATTTTCAATGTGTTTAAAAGAGAATCTTCGATTACGATATCCGGTTTTACGTCATACGCTCCAAAAATTATGTTTTGAATTTTTCCGCTAATTCCCGCAGATACTTTTTCTAATGCATAAATTGGTTGTCCTGCGATACTTTTTCGTTGTACTAATTGAAATCCTTCTGAACAAATAATATGATTTAATTCAGATACATAGTATTCTTGTTCGTCAGGTTCCCGTATTGAAGGATTAACAAGCGATTCCAAAAAGACAATCAGTTGTTTATTGGATATATACATGAAGTCGAGTAAATCTTCAAATAACTCGCGATATGTTATATCATCATTTCTAATCATATGTTGTATAACATATTCTTTGAGTGGAAATTGTTCGTTCCATTGCACCACTGTTACTTGCATTTCATCAATGTTCCAAGCACAAGAAATCAAATGGCAAATATCAACTTTTCCTTCCAAATTATTTTGAGAGCATAACCAATTTAAAATCATCCTTCGAGTAGTCATAGGAATCTCGAAAAAATCATCGTTTAAATATGGCTCAACATTCTTTATAAAAATGTTATCACACCCATTAGCAATGATTTCCTTCGCAATTTCTTGTAATTCGGAAAAGGATTTTTTAGATAAACCGCTTTCCACATATAGACGTTTGCTATACATAGGATTCATTTCATTATCACATTGGATGGAATATTTCTCGCAAATTGTTTTCAACTCATAAGCTTTATAATTGCGAAAAAAATCTACTAATATAGTTTTTAATGAATCGTACTCAATCATCGTAAAGCCCCTATCACTTTAATGAATTTAAGAAAAAACCTCTGATACGTTGTGAAATATCAGAGGTTTGGTCCGAGTGACAGGGATCGAACCTGCGGCCTGATGGTCCCAAACCACCCGCGCTCCCAGCTGCGCCACACCCGGATATATATTCAATTTTTCTTCTTTTTGCGTGGAAGTGGGACAAACTGTGGTCAAACGCAAATTCCACGCGGTTTTGCGTTTTTATAAAGTGCCGAAAGTCCGCACCGTTAAAGGCTTTTCGGGACTTCTGTAAAATTTCGGCTGTAACTGCCAGGCACGCTCCCAAACCACCCGCGCTACCAACTGCGCCACATCTCGATAGTGTTGATATCAACACATCAACTGAAATGATATTATATCACAAACCCTAAAAAAAGTCAAGCTATTTACCCTTAAAAATAAACACGGGTATTGCAGGGCAGTTGCCTCTGTTAACAAAATCACATACCATTACCGATGCAACTCTCTGATCAATAGTTTTAAAATACTGCAAAAGCGCATCTCGTTCTTCAAAGCCTGTTTCTTTACCGTAATAAATACAAAGCGACATTAACCCACCGTCTTTTAAAAGATCAAGCCCCTGCTCTATTGCGGCGATGCTGGTCTGTGCATTTGTGTGAATGTTATGATCACCGCCGGGCAGCCAACCAAAATTAAACATAATGCAAGCAACCGTTCCGTTTGCAGCGTATTTTGCCATATCGCTATGGCTGCATTTTTCAACTTGTGCAATGCTTGCATATCCGCAATCCGTCACTCTTTGCCTTGTGCTTTCCACAGCGGCATCTTGCACATCAAAAGCAATAACCTTGCCGTTTTCGCCCACAAGAGAACACAAAAACACCGTATCATTTCCCCTGCCGGCTGTCGCATCAATACACAAATCTCCCGGTTTTACGGTTTGTTTTACAATATGATGCGATAAGGTTAATGCATTAATTCTTTCAAAATCCATAATATGCATAGAAAAACGGCACATAAGTTATGCGCCGTGTCCTTTCTTAATTCCTGTTAATATCATAAAATCTGATTTCGCCCGGGTAGGCATATCCAAATTCCTCAATAGCGAGTTCTTCAATATATTCCGCATATCCGTCGCCGTTCAAAATCTGCTTATATTCACCGTTAACATTCTCGGCCTGAGCAATTCGTTCATTCAGGCGCTCAAGCTCGGCTTCTTTATCGGCTATGCCGGATTGTGTATTGACGATGTAGGCAACACAAGCGATTACAAAAACGACAAACGCCAGCGCAAAACCAATATTCAATAGCACATTTTTTCTGTTTTTCTTTCTAACGATTGACTTTGCCACCGTTTAATTTCGCTTCCCTTTTTAATAATTTGCGTTTACTTGCCTCTTTAATGTCGTTTTTATCATCGTCAAACAATAAACCATTGTTATTATACAACAACTTTTCACCGTTTTGCAATACACTTTTACGCTTTTCTTTATCAATGCGAACAATTTCGGCGTTTTCAACAAAACACAATTTGATTTTTTGTACGATTTTTAAAACACATCTATTAAAAAACGCAAAAACTTTCCTCAATATCAAAACAATCCTACAAATGATATACATAACAAGCTTTCCGATGGTAAAATGATACAATGCGAACCCTACTATATTGCCGATGGAATAATAAAACCGCACCTGCGAATGCGCAAACATAACCGCAAAACACATAAGCGCAATTGCGTACAAAATAAAAAAAATACAATCCTCAGCAAATACAAGCAGAAATTTATGAGTAAACATTTGACGCATCGCCCTAAAAATATCATAAATTGCACCAAAAATCAAGCCAAACCCAATAGAGTACAGAAAAAGCAAAAGTTCTTGATTTATTGTAAAATATGTTTCCGGCACCATGGCATCACCTGAATATTTTACGCACAATATTCGGCTTGTTCTTCCTGTTTCTGTCGCCGTATATCATTGCCTTGATATCACCGTGCGCCGTCAGTTCACCGCTTTCGGTGCTAAAAGATTCTACGCACAGATTTCTGCCCCGCACGGTCAATTCACCAAGTGAGGTGTAAATCAGCAAGACCTTATCGTTAAAATTATCCACATCGGTAACGCCTGTCAGCAAAAGAGATTCTCTTTGCTGTAAAATCAAGCCGTGACTGTGATTAAAACCTGTTTTTTTCTCCATAAACATCAAACCGCCTAAATACGATAATAGAAAGCAAAGCATTCTGCCTCAATCAAGCATATTCAAAACGGTTTGGTTTAATGACATTTTACTCGTTCTTTTCTTTGTAAGTGCATATATCTTTAAGCGGACACTCGCTACATTTTGGCTTTCTGGCAGTGCAGTATTCACGGCCAAACAAAACAATTCGATGGCAAAAATCGTTAGCTCTTTCCATTGGCAAAATTTCTCGCAATTGCATTTCAACCGCAAAAGGCTCTCGTCCTTTGGAAAGTCCCAGCCTTTCACAAATGCGCATACAATGCGTATCGGTAACAACAGCAGGTTTGCCGTAAATATCTCCCAAGATCAGATTTGCCGATTTCCTGCCAATTCCGGGCAAGCTCAGCAAATCCTCCATATTATCGGGTATTTTTGAATTAAATTCAGCAACAAGCTTATTTGCTGTATCCACAATACTTTTTGCTTTTGTTTTGTAAAGTCCGCAAGGCTTTACAATGTCTTCGATATCGGCAAGATCAGCATTTGCAATACTTTCCAGAGTGGGATATTTTTCAAAAAGAACTTTTGTAACAACATTTACTCTTGCATCGGTGCATTGCGCTGAAAGTCTTACAGCTATTAAAAGTTGATACGGCTGTGAATATTCAAGCGAGCACACCGCATCGGGATAGGTTTTTTCAAGCATATCCATAACATCTGCACTAAGTTTTTTCTTTTGTGATTTATTCAAAAAACAGTTCCGCCCTTCTGTCAGCTTTTTCTTTACAGACTAATCATACCACAAATTTAATTTGATTTAAAGTGCAAATTTTTCGCATATCATCAAACACTTTGCAAAAACTACAAAAAAAGAAGATTTAAGGGTATCACTCGTGAAAACCAAACAAAATTTTAAGCTTTATATTGTTACAGAATTAACAGTGCCGTTTTTGATATCATGTGCAATTGCACAGCAATATCAAAACAAAACCCTGATAATTCTGCTTTACCTTCCGTTATCAAATGCCATTTTGCCGATTTTACACAAACTGTTTCAAAATAATGACATTGCCAAAGATTATATTGATATTTACAACAACACTGTTCAATGCGTTGGCATAACTAAAAGCGTGGGTCGGCATTTCCGAAGCTTGCACAGCGCAGTACAGCAAAGCATTATCGAAGCGTTATCTGTTTTTAAATCAAAAAGACGCAACTCAAAGCAGATATACAAAGTTTTTTGCAAAATACGCAGCAGTGTTGCCGCAATAAACAGCTTCCGCTTATTTCCCGCATCGCTAATGTTAAAACCAAACACAGCAACGCTTTTCTTTTTTGTTGCTGTACTTTCAATAACAGTTCCTGCATTTACAATTAAAAGTCACGATAAATCGCGCGCCAAATCAGCTATGATAAGCTTTTTCACCTTGCCGCAGCGCGCAACGGTTATGTTTGATGCATATTTCCGCAGTATGCTAAAGCCGTTGGAAAAGCTGAAAGTAATACGCAGATTTATCGAAAAATCGCAGTATGGCAAGCATCACAACTATGCCATACTTTACACAGCAACATATTTCTGGGCTTTTTTTCTTAGCTTTTTGCTGATTTTTTCACGCACAGATGTCATAGCGCTTTCAGGCGTTTTGTTCTCGCTTGCGCCGATTTATTATATGTACGCCGAAAATGACAATGCTAAAAGCATTAGCACATAAAAACGCCGCCTGTAAACACAGACGGCGTAATAATGTCGATTTGTTTAAAACTAAGATTATTCAGCAGTTTCTTCTTCAGATACAGCTTCTTCGATAATCTCATCAACGATATCTTCGCAATCGCAGTCGCAATCTTCACAATCGCACTCATCAAGGCAATCGCAGCAGTCGCAACAATCGCACTCGTCGTCGCAGTACAAATCATCATCTTCAAAATCACAATCGCAGAATTCATCGTCGCGCTTTTTCTTAATAGCAAAGAAAGCTACAGCAGCTGCACCGATTGCAGCAAGAATTGCAAAAATAGTCAAACCCTTTTTCATGTCAAAGCTCCTTTTCCCCGCAGGGTGTATATTTTAAATTTCTGTACGGCATCTGCGGATTACACCCGCACAGTTAACAGCTATTATGCTTTAATTATTATAACACAAAGCAATAAAAAATTCAATAGTTTTAGAATTTTTTTGCAAAAAATGTCATTAAAAATTTTCTGTTATATGCATTATAATAGAAATTGCCGCCAAAGGCGCGGTTTCACAGCGCAAAATCCGCTCTCCCAGCCAAATTGATGTTACGCCCGCATCAAGCGCTTGCTCTGCTTCTTCCATATCAAAGCCGCCTTCGCTGCCAATCAGCAAAGAAATGCTGCAATCATGGGGCAAATCAATCTCGTTAAAGCGTTTGCCGCCGTTTTCATAACACATCAGCGCATAGTCTGATTTTTTCATATCTTCAAGTGCCTGCTCAAAAGACATAATGGACGATATTTCAGGCACTATTCCCCTGCCGGATTGCTTTGCCGCTTCTGCAGCTATCTTTTCAAGACGAATACGCTTTTTTTCAAAATCATTCTGTTTCGGGCGGGATATACAGCGACGTGTAAGCACCGGTACAATCCTGCAGGCACCAAGTTCAACTGCTTTTTGCACAATCATCTCAAGCTTATCAGCCTTAGGCATTGCCTGATAAAGCGTAAGCTTAACACTCGGCTCTGCCTTGCACGGACTTGAATCTTTAACCGAAAGCGTAACCATTTCGGGATTGATGCTTTCGATTTCGCAAGAATAATCAATGCCGCTGTTTGTCAGCACAATTTCATCGCCAAGCTTCATTCTTAGCGATAATGCAATATGTTTTGCGTCACCGCCGATAATTTCGGCGCGTTCATTTGGTGTATAATCAATAAAAAATCTCGGCAAAATTCATTCCCTCCCAAAATTACGGCGATGTATAATAAGCTGTAACAACTGCTCTGTTTCCGCTTTCGTCAACTGATTCTATCGTAACGCCGCCAAGGCTCATCAACTCAAATGCCTTTGCGCCGTTTCTGACGCATCTGAAAACTATAGTGCCATCACACACAATTGTTATTTCATCATCAAAAACATTTATTGCGCCCTTTTTGCCTAAAATAATCTCGCCACCGTTTTCATCACGCTTAGAACAATATTTAATAGCTTTTTTGTCGATTTTTTTCAAAACCCTTAAAGTATCATCTTTTTTCTTATTACCGAAAAATATCATGACTTTTTATCCTTTAATTTATAAAAATATGCCTTTCCATCTGATTTTTTGCAGTACGTCCAGGAAAAATCAAACGCAGTTACTACAATATCCATAAAATCATACATGCTATCACTTTTTAGCTTTGACGTATTTACAGTTTTTACGCCCACGCTGAATTGCGGCAAAATTACGTTGGCATTCCTTTTGTTTGCTTTATCAAACAACAAATCTGCTTTTTGAGATGTTTCAAACTCAAAATTTTCATTTTCAAAAAAGCTTAAAATGCTTTCCTTTTTGCCAAGCTTTTTCTGATAAAATATTTCAAACCAGATTTGCTGATAAGTTTTACATTCATCACTGCTTAAAGGCACAAAGCTCACACCCTTTGATTTTAATACAGCGTAAAGCTTTTGCTGCCACTGCATTGCAATTTTATATTCGGTTTGCTTTTTCGCCTTTAAATATGCAATCTTTTCGAATATTCCGCTTTTTTTCTTTTCGTGTTTTATGCAATGCGTCACTGTCAAATCAATCATACCGCTTTGCACATAATCGGGCGATTTTTCAGCGTAAATATTAAGATTGTCAACGCAAAACTCAGCCGTTTGAGCATCAGCGGCAATATCACCGCATACAGAGCACATAAATTCAACGCCGTTATCAATGATAGGCATACAGCATTTTAAATCAATACCTAAATATTCAAAAAAAGATTTTTCCTCATCGCTAAAATTGTTGCAATATTCTTCCCAATCAGGATTACTTTTTAAATCGATATTCTCTGAAATTTCGTTAAAAATCGCCGTTGTTTTGGCTTTATCGGGCAAAATCGGCAAATGTGTAAAATCAAATTCTTTTTTCATAAATCACTTTTACTCACAAAATTAAAATTGTCGGTATATTTCGTCTAAAGCGGACAAAAATAACTCCAAAGGGAAATTTACATCCCGTGTATAAGAAAGGGGTTAATCATTTTGAAAAATTATAACACACCAACGGGCAAAAAGCGCAGCAAAAACGGCCAAACAGGACTTTACGCAACTTTGGCTTTAAGCGTTGCAATGCTTTCGCTTGCAGGATACTTTGCGTACACACAAACAAAGGATTCTCTCGAAGGTCAGCTTGATTCAAGCATTTCCATTGCAGAATCAATCAATTCTGCCGACAATGCAAACGCAAACAAAAGCGGCATAAAAAAGGAAACCACCACAACAACCACGAGAACCACAACGGTTACAACCAAAACAACCACAACTGCAAAACCTGTAACAACCACAACTGCAGCTCAACCAAGTCAAACTCAAAACAATTCATCGCAGCCGATAATTTACCCTATAAGCAGTGGTGATATCATCAACAGTTTCAGCAATGGCGAACTTGTAAAATCAACCACAACAGGCATTTGGCAAACGCACAACGGCATTGATATTGCAGCCGCCGAAGGTGAAAGCGTAAAATCAATGACGGCAGGTACAGTAACCAAAGTAGAGCTTGACGCACTTTGGGGATACTGCGTAACGGTTGACCATGGCAACGGAATTACCGCACGCTACTGCAACCTTAACGAAGGCGTAAGCGTAACCGAAGGTACAGCCGTAAACGCAGGTACAGTTATTGGTGCAGTAGGCAAAAGTGCAGATATTGAAAGCATGACACCTTCGCACCTGCATTTTGAGGTTATGCAAAACGACGATTATATCGACCCATGCAAATTTATTGAACAATAATATTCAATCGGCACACTTCGGAGTAAATTACTGCTCCGTTGTCTGTGTCGATTCTTTTTTTATCAAAGCAATAACAATGGCAATTGCTATGCTCACCGCAACGGAAACTACAATTCCACCTTCAAGTCCAAAGGCTCCGCCGTTAATAAAACTGCTTTGGTTATTTGCATCAAATTCAAAAACTTTTGCGTTCATTTCCATGCCGCTTGTATTAACACCAAAAAAGTTACCTTGCGTAAAATTCCAAAAGCTGTGCAAAGCACCAACAAACCATATATTTTCGGTTTTAATCATACACACAGACATAAGCACACCGAAAAGCGCTATATTTACATACGCCAAAAAGGTAACGCCGCTGTTAAGTCCGTGAGCAACTGAAAACAATATAGAATTAATTGCAACCGCATAAACAAGCGGCTTTTTCGAAGCGGCAGTGGACACAAAAAAATATCCTCTGAACAATACTTCTTCATACATACCCTGCACGATGAACCCACCCAGATATGCAAGCACAAGAACGGGCGATATATTATCTGCAAGTTTAATTTTTGCACCAAGAGCAACACAAATAAGAATACAAACTGCAAACATTACAAAACCTGTAAGCGCGCCAAAAAGATAGCTTTTAACAGCGTTTTTGCGTACAAATCCAAGCGAAGAAATTTTCCTGCGTTCAAAACCTCGGCAGTACAAAAATGTTACAAGAATACCAAAAGCGGTGCAGAACAAGCTTAAAATCATAAAAGCATTGCCAAAATCATACTGCATATAAAATTTATAAACCGCCTCAGAATCGGTTTGGTCAATGCCGCTTTGTGTGATAGATGATGCCATATCGTCCCAAACATACAAACATGGTACTATTGCCTGAATGAGAGTAGCCGCCAAAAACACGCCGACAAATGACAAAAGCTGTCCCAAATAGCTTTTGGAAAATTGCCCGATTTCCGCTTTTTTTGCAAGTTCAAACCTAACATTTTTCATTTTGCCGCTCCCCTTTTCAAGTCTTGATATTTCTATTTATTTTATCAGAATTTTCGTGATTAGTCAACTTTTTAGGATTTATTGAATAGAATTATAAAAAACATTATTGATAAGAGGCGATTTATTTATGGACAGCAATGAAAATATGCAAAAATATATTGATGAAATAATGCGGCTTTACCAGAAAAGCAATCTAAATCCGCAGCAGAATACTCCTGCACCGCCGCAACCTATTCCTGCACCCGAAAACGCACCCACTCCAAATCAAAAACCTATTCAGTCCGAGCCTATTCCTGTACCAAGACCAATGCCCATGCCAAGTCCCACACCGCCGCCAAATCAGCCGCAGATGCCTGCACCGCAAATTTCATCACTGTCAGGACCGATGCTTACGCCGGTAGAACTTATCGACCGCATACCTGCGGAAGATATACAGTTTATTGCAGACAGCATTGCGCAGATACCGACAAATGATATGTCAATTTCGTATTCAACATACGGATTTTTACAGGTTGTGGTATCCTCGGGAGATAGGGCGTTTCCCATATCAGACGCAGTGGTTGTGATTATGCAAAAAACACCAAGCGGTGAAGTGGCAGTAAATATTTCTGCGACAGATGCAAATGGCAAAACACCGATAATACGCCTGCCCGCGCCCGATGCTTTGGAGGAAAACGGCGCAAACACGCCATTTGCAACATACAAAACCGAAGTGTTTTCAAAGGGCAATTACACTGTAATAAACGATAACGTACCGATTTTTTCAAATACGACATCAATTTTGCCCGTAAACATGATACCCTTGCCCACTAACGCTTCAAACAGACGCGAAATAACTTTTTACAGCGATGAACCAAATTTTTAAAAGCCAAAGGAGATATCAAGCATGACAGGCCAGCCTTTTATTCCCGAAACGATAACCGTGCATCTGGGCACGCCAAATTCAAATGCGGCAAACATAACCCTGCCTTTTCCGGATTATATAAAAAACGTTGCGTCAAGTGAAATATTCCCAACCTGGCCCGAAAGCGCCCTGCGTGCAAATATTTACGCAATAATAACCTTTGCACTTAACAGAGTATATACGGAATGGTACCGCGCAAAAGGCTACAATTTTGACATAACCAACAGCACGCAATACGACCAGGCATTTTTTGAAGGACGAAATATTTTTGATTCAATCAGCAATATTGTTGACGAAATATTCAACAGCTATATAAGACGGCAAGGCTCAATAGAACCGCTTTTTGCCGCTTTCTGCAACGGCACTACAACCACCTGTGATGGCCTTTCGCAATACGGTACGGTCGATCTTGCCAACCGTGGATTGACACCCCTGCAAATTTTGCAAAACTACTACGGTGATGATATAGAAATTGTAACAAACGCACCCGTTGCAACAAACACACCGTCATTCCCCGGTACAAATCTTGAAATTGGTGATATACGCACCGAAATCTTTACATTGCAGACACAGCTTAACCGCATATCTCAAAACTATCCGCTTATACCTAAAATCGCTGCAATTGACGGCATTTACGGCGAAGACACGGCAAACGCTGTAAGAACCTTTCAAAGCATATTCAACTTGCCACAAACGGGCGTTGTTGATGAAGCAACATGGTACAAAATCGCTTACATTTACATAAGCGTTAAAAAGCTTGCCGAGCTTAATTCCGAAGGCTTATCTATTGAAGAAACTTCTGTCGATATACCCTCAACACTTTCAAGCGGTGCCGAGGGTGAAAACGTGCGTATTCTGCAATATCACCTTGCAGTTATCGGTGCATATTATCAAAGTGTAACGCCCGCTTCAATAACAGGTCTTTACGATGCTCAAACAGAACAAAGCGTGCGCTCATTCCAACAGACATTCGGTCTGGCACAGACGGGCGTTGTTGATGAAACCACATGGAATGATATTTATGCGGCTTATGCGGGCATTGTTGAATCAGTACCGCTTGTGCCCGATGACGTTGTACTCTATCCGGGAATTATTCTGCGCGAGGGCATAACAAACGATTATGTGCGTGTGCTGCAAAACTATCTTACCGATATACACGCAACCTACAATGATATACCAAGCGTTACCGCAACGGGATATTTCGGTCCGCTGACTAAAGAAGCAGTAACTGCCTTTCAACGCAGATTCGGTTTGCGACAAAGCGGTATAGTCGGTGCTTCCACATGGGATGCTATTGTATCGGTATGGTCGGATTTAAAATTCGGCTTTGACAAAAAACCTTTTCAAAACCCGGGATATACTATCAGATAGAAATATATAAGGAGTACATCATGCCATTTACAGACACACAGCAAATCGGACATATTCGCGAAATGCAGCGTTACCTTCACCGCATTTCTCAAACAGATGACCGTATAAACACAACAATACCAAACGGCGTTTTTGATGAACGCACAAGGCAGGCTGTGCAAAGCTTTCAAGCAATTTACGGCCTGCCCGTAACGGGAGAAATAGATCCTGTTACATGGGATGCAATCGTCAGAGTATACTCTCAATTGGCGGTAACAATGCCCACTATGATTGACGTCTTCCCCGATTCATCATATATCATAACACCACAAAGCAATACTGTACTTGTAGAATTTTTGCAGGTTATGCTTAGATTTCTGTCACAGCTTTATCCCGGCACAGAAAGCTGTGATATAACAGGCGTTTATGATGCAAAAACAATTGCTTGCGTAAAGCGTGCGCAGGATTTGTTTTTGCTTGAGCCCACTGGCTTTGTTGATATGAACACATGGAACGTTATTGTAAAATATGTAAACTATGCAAGCTTACTGCCATAAAGCAAGCTGATAAAACAAAAACCGATGGAGCTGTTGAGCTTCCATCGGTTTAATTGCTATTACGTTGAATTGTCTGCGATTATTCAACAGTTGTGATATCCTTGCCGAACCAATCGGTAGAAATTTCTGCCAATGTACCATCAGCTTTCATTTCACTCAAGGTTTCCTGAACCTTGTCACGAAGTGACTGATCGGCCTTTCTGAAGCCGATTGCATATTCTTCCTCAGCAAGACCATCGGAAAGAACCTTATAATCCTTGCCGCCCATTGTGATTTCATAATCAGCAACGATAACATCAAGGAATACTGCGTCTACAAGACCAAGTTCCATCTGCTGAAGGGCTTCAATATTTGTAGCCATTGCAGATTCTGAAATAGTAGCGGCAATGTCGCATTCCTGCAGAATTGTCTGAGCAGTAGAACCGTTCTGCACGCCGATTACAGCGTCTGCAAGGTCAGCCATGCTTTCAGCTTCGCTATCAGCAGGAACAACGAATACCATGCTGTTCTTCATGTAGGGATCAGAAAGATTCATAGCTTCAGCTCTTTCGGGGTTAACGGACATACCGTTCCAGATGCAGTCAATTCTGCCTGCGTTAAGATCTTCTTCCTTAGTTGCCCAATCAATAGGCTGCAATTTAAGCTCAACGCCCATTCTTTCGCAAACTTCCTTAGCAACGTCAATATCAAAACCTACGATATTGTCGTTTTCATCAGTGTAGCCCATGGGCTTGAAGGTTGCGTCAAGACCGAGAATAAGCTCACCGCTGTCAAGAACCTTCTGAAGTGAATTTTCAGCAGCAGAAGTACTGTTTGAAGTTGATTCTTCTTCACCCTTGCCGCAAGCAGCAGCACCAAGCATCATTGAGCAAGCAAGAACTGCGCAAAGTGCTTTTTTGAAAAATGATTTCATGATAATTTTCTCCTTATTAAAGTAATAGATTTGATAAATCACTTTGATATATTACCACAGCAAACAACAGTTTGTAAATATATATTAAAAAAGTTTGTAGTATCACCTAAATTTGCTCAAAATATATGTTAACTTATTGGGTTATTTTGCGATAAAAATATTTTATAAAAATGCTTGACAAATGATTTGGCGTGTGATATAATAGCAAAAGTTGAGTAATCTCAATGTATCGTATTCTAAAGACAGCAGGTGGCTTTTTATATTTGCCGTAAATCCTGCCGAGGAATGTGTAGGTAAATTTTAATATGCGCCTATTACCTTTCTCGATTTTGTTGAGAAAGGCTTTTCTTTTTTATACGATTCACTATCAATTTTCGGAGGTGAATTTATTAATGGCAAGTGAGAAGATTCTCGAAGCTAAGAAGGCGAAGGTTGCAGCTCTTACAGAAGAAATCAAGAACTCATGTTCTTGCGTTCTTGTTGACTACAAGGGCATCAGCGTTGAGCAGGACACAAAGCTCAGAAAAGAGCTCCGTGAGGCTAACGTTAAGTACATGGTAGAAAAGAACTCAATTCTCCGTTTTGCTTTTAAGGAAGTAGGAATGGATTTTGACAACGTTCTCGAGGGTACAACAGCTATCGCTCTCTGTGCAGACGACCAGACAGCTCCCGCAAGAATTCTCGGCAAGTATGCTGATGAATCTAACGGTGCTTTCTCAGTTAAGGCCGGTTTTGTTGACGGCGAAATCTACGATGCAGCAGGCATCATGGCTCTTTCCAAGATTCCTTCAAAGGAAGTGCTTCTTTCCATGCTCATCGGTTCTCTTCAGGCTCCCATGCAGAAGCTTGCAGCTACATTGCAGTCTCTCGTGGACAAGAAGAACGAAGAAGCAGCATAAGTTTAACAACTGCTTTTTCACAAACAACGCGGCATAAAATGTGCCGTATACAATCTTTAAAAATACGCACAGCGTAAAATCAAAAAATTATTATTTAAAGGAGAAATATTATCATGGCATCCGAGAAAATTACAAATATCTTAGATTTAATTGACGCTCTTTCCATCCTCGAACTTTCCGAGCTTGTTGACGGCATTCAGGAAAAATACGGTGTAACAGCTGTTGTTGCTGCTGCTCCCGCTGCAGGCGCAGGTGCTGCTGCTGCAGAAGAAAAGACAGAATTTGACGTAATCCTCGCTTCCTTCGGTTCCTCCAAGCTCGGAGTTATCAAGGTTGTTCGTGAACTTACAGGTCTCGGACTTAAGGAAGCTAAGGACATCGTTGAAGGTGCTCCTAAGGCTCTCAAAGAAGGCGTTGACAAGGCTACAGCTGAAGAATACAAGGCTAAGCTTACAGAAGCAGGCGCTACTGTTGAAATCAAATAATTAAAACGAAAGTTTAAAAAAAGATGCGTACGGAAAAGTACGCATCTTTTTTTTGTACAATTAAGGGGCTGGCTCATTAAGAGTTAAAAATCAGCTCAACGGAAAATATTAAATTCATTTTATTATTACACTATAGGC
>JAZQJI010000022.1:0-68872 GCA_045541475.1 Oscillospiraceae bacterium | reverse complement strand
CGCATCATCATGCGGATTTTTTCCTTATAATAAGAAAGCAAGGAAAAAGAGTGGGCTTTCTTTTCTCTTGCTAATTTATAGAATCGGCAGAATTCTTTAGTTCTCTTATTTTCTGCGGTCTGTGCCTTTTTTGACAGTCTGAAGAATAGGTGGAAGGCGTCCCTTCCACCTATTCTATTTTTCTTCTGCGATCAAGCGCTTGATTAAATCTTTCGCCATTTCTTCCTGCATTTTTTTACTTGCGCTCTTTTCAAAGGAGGTTCCCTCCACCTTTCGAAGGCAGAGGTAATATTCCTCCGCGTTTCCCTCAAAGGAATCCAATTGATCCAATGCACCGGAAGCGGAAAGCAAATAACGATCTTTCTCCAGATAAGGGCTCTCCCCTGCAAAAGAGAGATCCTGCAGCACCTCATTTTCATGCAGGATCTTATAGGTACTTTCGCTCAAAATATAAAGCACCATTTTGCCGGAATTCACCTGCACCAGCATTGCCGAAGAGCCGGTTCCGTTCCATTGATCGGTGGTCTCGACCGTAATGAGAGAGGCTCGCTTTCGATCCTCTTCTGCAGCATTCGCATCCGAGACCTTTTCGCTCAGCCATTCTTCCAGCTGCTGCGATTGGATCGCAGTGGGCATCCGTTCCCCCGCGCAAAGAGCATAAAAATCAACTTTTTCTTTGGCTGCGCAGCTGCCGATGGCAATCCCGATGGCGCAGAGCAAGAAAAGCCCGCCGATCACATACCATTTATAATAGTACCAAAAATTCTCCCATTTTTTATAGAAATCCTGCTGATTCAAAAGGTGCTCTCCTTTTCCTCATAATATAGATTTATTTTAACACGCTTGCTCCTATTTATCAAGAGAGAAAATCAGAGTAGACATTTTGAAAAAAATCATATATAATGAAATTATCTTTTGAAAAGAGGATTTTAAGATGGAAAATAAATTAGAACGAAAATACGGGCTTTTTACCGCTATTTGCATGGTGGTAGGAATCGTTATCGGCTCAGGGGTCTTTTTCAAGGCGCAGGCAATTCTCGAGAAAACCGGCGGGAATATGCCGCTGGGAATCCTTGCTTGGCTTATCGGCGGCGCCATTATGCTTGCATGCTTGCTGACCTTCTCTTTTATGGGGCAGAAATATGAGCGTGTAAATGGCTTGGTGGATTATGCCGAGGCGACAGTCGGCCCTCGCTACGGATATCTGATGGGATGGTTTTCCGCCACCATCTATTTCCCCGGCATGACCTCCGTCTTGGCATGGGTCAGCGCTCGCTATACCATGGAATTTATCCTCTCGGTCCATCCCAATCTTCCTTTGATTGTCCCTGCAGACCAAGGCGGATGCGTGCTTGGGCCCGAGTGCATCGCCCTTACGCTTTTCTATCTTTGCGCCATTTATGCATTGAATGTGCTCTCCCCCAAGCTGGCCGGAAAATTCCAGACTTCTACCACTGTGATTAAGATGATCCCTTTGATTTTAATGATGGTCGTCGGCTTAATCTACGGCTTAGCTTCCGGCAATCTACAAAATAATATGGCTACGGTTGCTCATGTCGACAGCATCGCCAAGAGCCCCCTCTTTGCCTCTGTCTGCGCCACTGCTTTTGCATACGAGGGCTGGATCATCGCCACCTCCATCAATGCCGAAATCAAAGATTCCAAAAAGAATCTGCCCAAGGCGCTGGTTTTGGGCGGAATCATCATTGTAGCCGTTTATCTTTTCTATTTTATCGGCGTAGCCGGCGGCACAACCAATCAAGAGCTGATTGATCAAGGTACCACCGTTGCCTTCACCAATATATTCGGCAATGTCTTCGGTAATATTCTGAAGCTTTTTATTGCCGTCTCCTGCCTGGGCACCACCAATGGTTTGATGCTGGCCTGCACCAGATGCATGTATTCCTTGGCCAATCGGAAGGAAGGCCCCAAGCCCGAGATCTTCGGTCAGCTGGATTCCAAGACCAATATGCCCGCCAACTCCGCTATTTTTGCGCTGTTTGTAACCGCTGCATGGTTCCTCTATTTCTATCTTTCCAACCTTGCGGGGACATGGAAGAATGTCTTTGTCTTTGATTCTTCCGAGCTGCCGATCATCACCATTTATCTGATGTATATTCCCATTCTGATCCAATGGATGCGCAAAGAGAAAGATCAATCCATCGGGCGGCGGTTTATCCTGCCGATCCTTGCCCTTTGCGGCAGCATCTTTATGGTGATCGCTTCCGTCTTCAGCCATCGTATGGGCTGCGTATGGTATTTGATTGTATTTGCCATTATCATGCTGATCGGCTGGATAATCGAACACAAGAGAAAGAAAAAGAATGCATAAATAAACGCAAAACGGACTATGGAAAATCCATAGTCCGTTTTTATTATGCAGAATACTCAAGAACCCCAATTTACAAGGGCTCTGCAAAGAAGAGTGAAATCCTTCAGGGAAATAACGCCATCCTTATTCATATCAGTGGCAAGAGGATCAATGGTTTCATCCCATCCGCCGACAAGATATCTGCGCAGAATGGTGGCATCCAGCACATCCATCTCACCATTCCGATTGGCATCACCGATTATGGCCGGATTTGCATCAATATTTATTTCCTCGCCTAAGATAAATACCGTATAATACTCTTCATTTCCTTCTTCATCCTTGTAGGTATTAATCATATAATCCAAATAACCTTTTTCTGTCTTTCCGTTAGCAGAACAGTTTGAAACACCAAATTCATGGAAATCAACGAGCTCTAACGCTAAAGAAAGGTGGGTTTTATCGGTATATACGATATCAAGGCTCATCCCATCGCCATTGGCAGAAACATCGCCAAGCGTAATGGATGCTATTGGTTTGGCTTCAAATGCAATACCCGAGATTTTCTCAGAAATCCCCATATAGAAAACACTTAAGCCATGTTCCGTCTTATAAATCGACAATTCATCGTTATCGACCTCAACTCGGCAAATTGTCTCCCCGCTCAAAGAATGATGCTGATAATTTGCATTTTCCTCTGTTAAGGTTACCACCTTGTTTGTCTGATCACTATAGGTGATGGTGATTTCCATTCCGGTAAGATCAGGGAAGAATTGATAATCAGAATATATTGGGTTATCCGGCAGTTTGGTAACTGATATTGATTCAACAGTCGTATCCTTCAGCACAACCTCATAATCAGCAGATTTACCCATATATTCAAAGGTTACAACAACATCTCCGATTTCGGGATACCAATCCGCACAATACGCATTATATCCATAGCCGTTGATATAGCCGTCTTCGTCGATATCTTCATAAGTAAAGGTCTTAGCGCTTTCGTCCTTATAGTATACCGTGAAGGAAAGGCCTTTCATATCACTGGGATAGAATTCATAATCTCCATTTTCATAATTATATCCATAAGTTTCATCACCATAGAAATATTCTCTTGTGGGAGCGGAATTGATCTCAATATAATCCACAGGGGTTTCTACGATTGATACAGGAACCTCTACTTCAGCGCCAAGATAGGAAAGAGTGAGATGATTATCATCGCCCAAAACCCAAGGCTTCTCTTGCTGCTTAGAATCCCAATTGAAGGAATAGCCGTCCACCGTTTCATGAACATTAACAATCTTAGAATCATCATTGGAATAAAGGATCTTCACCATAAGGTCGGAGGGAAGTTCATAACTATAATAGAATATCCCATCCTCTTCATATCCATATGCATTTTCAATAAAAGTGATACTGCCGCCGGATACAACCTCAAGGCCCACCACCTTGCTTTTTTCAACTGTAATCGGAAGATTCACTGTATGACCAAGATATTCGATAGTAGATTGATTCTCCTCCCCCAAAACCCAAGGAGTTTCATACTGATTATCCTCCCAGGATACGAGATATCCATTAATCTTCTGCCCAATTTTGGCATATACCGCTCTTCGACCTTTATAGACAATCTTAATCAAAGCGTCTCTATGATCAGACTCATCGCAATAATAATAGAAATAGGGCTCACCCCACTGGCCATCAATGCGTCCATTAGAATTTTCGATATAGGTTTTGGAAGTCCCGCTCAATAGTTCAATATGATCCACAGGGTTTTCAATGATTGATACGGGAATTTGGGTTTTAGCGCCCAAAAATTCGATCGTTGCGTACTGTTCTCCACCCAAAACCCAACGCTGCTCATATTGATCGGAATACCAATCAAACCAATAACCATCAACATTATCATAGACATTTACTGTTTTTGAAGGGGCATCGGTATAATGGATCTTTACAGTTACATCAGAAGGCATGGAAAAATCATAGTAATATATACCATCCTCTTCATATCCGCCTGCATTTTCAACCAAGGTGATGCTACCGGATACAAGCTCAATACTCTCTACAGAATTTCCCTTAACTGTGATGGGCAGATTGACCGTATAGCCGAGATACTCAATGGCGGATTGATTATTATCTCCTACGCCCCAAGGGTGATCATATTGATTATCCTGCCAATTAACAGTAAATCCATCAACTTCATCGCCTACATTTGCTTCAACCGCCAGACGGCCGTCATTATATACGATCCGAATTACGGCATCGCTATGATTATGACTGCCGCAATAATAATAGAAAAAGGGCTCATCCGCCTCGGGCTCAATATATCCGTTAGAATTCTCCATGTAGAAATAGGAGGTGCCGCTTACAAGCTCAATATGATCCACAGGGTTTTCAATAATCGTTACCGGCAGCTCTATATTGGCGCCAAGATATTCAATTGTAACATACTGTTCTCCGTCCAATACCCAAGGGTGCTCATATTGATCGAAATACCAACTAAACCGGTAACCATCAACATTATCATGGACATTTACTGTTTTTGAAGAGGTATCGGTATAATGGATCCTTATAGTTACATCAGAAGGCATGAAAAAATCATAGTAGTAGACACCATTCTCCTCATGTCCACCTACCTCTTCAACCAAGGTGATACTACCGGATACAAGCTCTATACTCTCTACCGGATTCTCTACAAGCGTAAAAGTAAAGGAGGCCTCTTGCCCGCCGCAAGAAATATTAACCAATCCATCTTCATCCACATTGAGAAATACCGGTTGGTCTTCTATGTAATTGCCTTGGCCATATTCCCAATCGGTTGTAGAATTATCCGACCAGGTTGCTCTTAGAGCCAAGCCATCATAGGTAAGATAATTGTCCAGTTGCCCTTCGACATACTCCATCTTATCGGGGGGCGAGAGAATTTCAAGATTGGTAATATATTTGGCTTTTTCAACCGCAACATCAAAGCTTCCACTAACTGAGCTATCATTAAATTCGGTCTTCAGGATATAGGTTGTTCCGGCATCCATGAAATAACCAACTCTGAAATCATGGTTTTCACCCACATCATCATTAGAACTCAGTTCATTAAACTCGGTATCAAAAATATATCCGCGTGGATCATACTCAGAATTGGAATAGAACACATAGTATCCATCCTCTTCCGGAGTAAAGTAAAAATATGCATCAGGTTTATCCATATTCAACTCCACCGTTTCACTTTGATCCAAAGCGATGGTAGAATATTCCTCAATAGTGATTTCGCAGGTTGCAACAAGATTATTTTCAGAGGTTGCCGTAATGGTAGCAACGCCCTTTTTAATCAGCATAACACAACCATATTCATCAACATATGCGACTTCGGGGTTATTCGACTCCCAGCTTACTTCTTCGCTCATTGCGTTATCCGGAGCAAAGATCGCATTCAGATAGACTTCCGAGCCCAAATAAGCGGTATAGGCATCCCCTTTATCAATGCTCATGGAAATTGCAGGGACAAGCTCCATAAGTGAAACAATATATTCGCCGCTTTCCTCAGAATAAACCGCGATTCTGATATAATAAGTTTCTCCTGCCTCAAATTCATGCTCCAAAGCATACACAGACTCATCCAGCATCTGTCCGGAAGAATCAAATAAAACCATTCCGAGATTTTCTGCATTTGTAGGATTATTGACATCAATACGCAATGGTTCACTTTCGGTAGGTTCAAATTTGATATACTTTGTATCATTGCAAGCGGTGAAACGAACAGGCTGATCCTTGGTAAGCACAGCAGGCTCAGCAACAGTAACGGTGCAAGAATCTACAAAATTACTTTCAGACGTTGCCGTAACGATAAATTCACCGACTTTATGAAAAATAATATTATTCCCATTTATGGTTGCCGCTTCCGGATCATCAACAGTCCAGATAACCTCTTCTCCAGCAGCATTCTCGGGAGAGAATACTACATCAAAGTAATTTGAAAACCCAACATAGCAGAGCGTATCCTCCGCATTGGTGATTTCCATGGAGGTGGCCGGAGGGCACATATTCAATTCGACAGAATATGTGCCGACATTTTCAGAATCACAAAATTTGCTTTTGAAATAATATTTCTCACCTGCAGTAAGTTCATATGAAAGTTTGAAATTATTGTCGAACTCGGCGCCGTCGTCATCCTCGTAGAGATAATTCATCGCCGAATCATACAAATAAGCGTAGGTATCGTGTTGGTTATTATAGGAATGGAAAATATAAACCCCGCTCGTCTCCGGCACAAAAGAAAATACAGATTCAGCTGATTCAGGGGTTGCATAAATAACCGTCTCTTGATCCATTACAATAGAAGGACAATCCATAACTTCGACAGTAATAGAATCTGTAAGATGGGTGTCAGATGATGTTGCTGTAATAACCGCTGTCCCTACTTTGCGCAGAGAAAGATCACCGGTCTCACTATCAACTTCAACCGTATTTGCATCCGAAGACTCCCAATACAGCCATTCTTGGTCTGCGCCTTCGGGTAAAAAAGCAACATTCAATTGATGGGTAGTACCAATATATCCGGTATAGGTCTCCCCATCGGTTATTTGAATTTCTTGGGCACTATCGGCACTTGCCGAAATAGGAATCATCGCAAATGTTATCACCAATGCCATAACAATCGAAAGAATTCTTTTATATACTTTCATAATTATTTCTCCTATTAATAGCAATTAATATTATTTAGTCAAAAGGTACCGCAGAAGCGCTATAGCATCCATGGTATTCAAAAAGCCGGCAGGGTCATCGACTTCTTGATGTACATCGCCCAGTTCACAATAAACGGTATCGGGAGACCGCAGATCACCGATAATCTGCAAAATGAAAATAACATCTACAACGGAGATTTTTCCATCATTACTGATATCGCCATACTTAACCCAATGATTATTTGTTACATTGCCGCACTCCTTCGCGCAGGAGAATGTGGTAACAAATATTTCTCCGATCTCATCGGGAAGGGTTGCATCCACGCGTAATCTACAGGCAGCGCTCTCTATACTATGCTCGCAAACTTTACACACACCTTGGTGCCGGTTGGTGCCGGAGATATGGGTTGCATCATAATCGCAATCCTCTTCCTTAAAGTTGCCGCAAGCGCAAACTTTTTTATGGGTATTCGCCCCTTCTACATAGGTCCATTCCCCAAAGCTGCAAGCTTCCGGCTCTTTTTCTATACCGCAAACCGTGCACCTTTCAAAGTGGCTGGTTTCATTGTGGGCAAGCTCATAATCATGGGAGAATTTGTCAAACTCGGTGCTGCAACTGCAGGTATGGAAATGATGGGTCTCATCGCTCTCCCACTCCCCGTCTGCATCAATATGATTGCCTGTTGCAGAAATGACAATGCCGTCTTCAATCTTGGTTTCGCAATCAATGCACCAAGTATCGCCGGAATAACCGGGCTCATTGCAGCTTGGTTCCTCATCATCACGAATTTCGGTATTTACATGTTGGCAATTAACTGTTACCGTTCCGGAAACAAGCGCGAAATCCACATCCTCCAAGGCCATATTATAAATATCGCCCGAATCATAAGTAACAGAAACATCATGATCACCCAGCTCTGCAGAAGGATCGATGGTAAAAACCAAGGTAACCAATGTGCCATTGCCGGTATTATCTGCTCTCTCAGCATTGGTGCCATCTTCCCAAGATAATCCATAGGGATTGGCATTCTTGTCTCCGCCAAATTCGGCGCCCGCTAAAAGGCCGGAATCAGTAGCCGATTTTAATACCAATCCTTCAGCATAGTGAACCCAAATTTGGGCAGCGCAAATGCCCGGATTATTGGATAACTCTATTGTCAAGGTTACATCCTCTCCCCGCTCACCGGTTCCGCTGCCAACTGTAATGGTAGGCTCACCGATTGCATTTGCAACAACCAACTGCGTGCCTACAATGCTGAACATCATTACAATTGCTACAACTAATGACAATAATCTACGCATATTCATAACCATCTCTCCATTTCACGAATTATAAGGCACTTTGCCCTATTAAAAAGAACAAATATGTTATTCTTTTGTTCATTATACACCGATTTTGATTATAAGTCAATTATCTCCAGCATGTATTAAGGATTTTTTCATCTTGTAATCGGCAAAGGATATTTTTTAATATTCAAAAAACACCCTATGACTTTTGCAGTCATAGGGTGTCCATTTTGTTAGTCGATAGGCTTCATCGTGGGGATTTCACGGGTGATGGTTTTATACCCTTATTTATCCTGACATTTCCTGACCTTGTTAATCCAAAATGGTCTCATTGCAGAAAATAACCTATCATAATATGGCACAATTTTATCCCTTTTGTCGTAAATTCTATCGTCAAAATTCAAGTGCGTTTACTATCCCCCAGCAAAGAAACACTTGTGCTTTTTACTGTATTATCAGCAATAGCTCACATTACTATTTTTTCACCAATTAAATTCTCTTGCCATTTCAGCCAGGCAAGCAGAAAATGCAATTTGCTGATGATTATCGTCTAACCGTTTTACAGCTTCGCATAAATCATGAATCGCCTTAACAGCCTTTGCAACTTCTTCGTTTTGTTTAGCTTGGTACTGCATCTGTTCGATTTGGCGATAATATTGCAAATTCACATATTGCGGATTAAACATTTGATTATAAAACGTGTTCATGTTTTGTTTTCTCCTATGTTGGGTTTCATTTCTTTACTACTAAGTTTTTTCATATGTTCATTTATAAACCTAACGCAAGCCTCAGTAAAATAGTAAATAAACTTCTCGAATTTTAATGTTGTTTGAAAAATGTAGGTTGTTTCTTTCTTGTGTTCTCGATGATAATTATAAGATAGGATTAAATCTTTTTTGGTTTCTAACGAAGCAACCCAAGTTGCATCATCGTCGTGTGCAAAAAATTGCATTCCCCAATACTCAAAATTATGCACAACCATATCACGAGTAAATTTTATAATATTAAAAAAATCATTTAAATCAATATCGTGACTTGTTTCAAAACTGTGTCCCATGTATTCATCTTCAAAATGCGATAGCTTAAAATTATTTAGAATATAATTCTTGCCCTCTATACTAAAACAATTACAGAATTTTGAATAGAAAAGGGGCTTTGTTTTGTCTGTATGACCTGAAAGAGTGCATAACGCATCAAGACCAATTTTCAAAAACAAAATCCTCAAAGGATCACGGCTGGGACGAATTTTATCAATATCGTTTGCCAATGAAATGAATCGTTGCACTTGGAATAATGCCTGTCTTCGAGCCAAGGAGCCATTCTTATAATCAAAAGCATCAGACAAGAAAATTTGCAATTCGTCATTGGAATCAAAAAATCGTGCATAAAATGCTTCCAATTCTTTTTTGCTGTCTTTTATAAAATTGTATTCGTCCATGTTTACCCCGATATTTCATTTAACTAAATTTTGATACATCTTCATTAGTTCTGCCACGCAGGTGCTCTCCGTCATAGTTTTTACATCAAACCCATACGCCTGCATTACGGCACGGTCGTTTGCTTGGTGCGCCTTGCGGAGCTCGGGAGGCATAGCTACCTCATCGTAAAGATCTGCAAGAGAACAGTCAGGATAGAGGGCACGAGAATCTAAAATAGCCTGGGCGGTTTCCTCAATCTTCTTTTTGTGCTCGGCGGTAGGATTGCACCACGGGAAGTTGTTGTAAACGATATTTACCGAATATCTAAAATCGCTTTTGATTCTACCACAGACCGCATGAATCCAGGCGTTATGAACATTAGATGTCAAAACGCCGAAGTGATACAATGAAGCATTCGGCATAAGTAAATTGGCATTACTACAAATGATATCCTTGCTCACAAATCCTATTGGAATATATTTTCTTTTTTCGGATGAATGCGCTGGAATAATAATATAGTCTGTATCAGGTTGACGAATTTCACCAAATAACATTGGAACATCTGCCAACTTTCTTGTTGCTTCACGACTGCTTTGTTCACGCATCTCTTTTACAGAGGTTACAGCTTTAGAAATAGGTGGAATACTCCTTATGATATTGGGTGATACACCCTGTAACCATAAGCACCAACGCACTTTATTGTTGATAAATTCGGTTGCACCTATAAATCTTCTAAATGCAATTTCGGCATCGGGATAGTCTAAAACAATCGTATCTTTTTCTTCTTGCGAATAATCACTTAAAAATCCATTGTCATTTGGCATACTTCCAAATACTAAGTTTGGGACATTACTTAATGGTTTCTTTATGCTTTCAATAAATACGCTTGGTGCATCAATCAAATAAGCGTTTATGTTGTTCGCAATAATCGGTCTTTCAGATGAGTAAATAACTTTAGCTTTGTAAAAAGGCGCACTACTGAACCCAATAATGACACAATGAACGTGTGCTTTAATGCTCGCTTCACTATCCCAGCGGAATGTACGATGTGCAAAGTCAATGTGTACTCCGTCCTCAAAAAGTGGTTTCCAAAGAATCGCAACACTTTCGCCTTGCGAAACAGAATTTGTCGATACTAAGGCAGTACGGATTTGTGTTCCTTTCATCAAGTCGGCTGCTTTTTTATACCAACAAGAAACGTAGTCGAGGTTGCCTGCGTTTTTCCATTTTGCACCGAAAACTGAAAGCAAATCATCCTTTTGATCTTTGCTCATAAGTCGCGCACCAACAAACGGCGGATTGCCCATAATGTAATTGAGCTTGTCCTTCGGTACAACACTTTCCCAATCGGTACGGAGGGCATTGTCTTCCACAATATTGGCATAGGACTTCAAGGGAAGAAAATCGAGAGACATATTTACAATTTCTTCGGTTTCCTTAAGCATCTGGCTTTCTGCAATCCAAAGCGCAGTTTTCGCAACGGTAACGGCAAAGTCGTTGATCTCAATGCCGTAAAATTGACCGATGGAAACTTTGATAATATCGCCGGTATCGAGCAAAATCTGACCTTGGTTGATAATCTCTAAAGCTTCATTCTCCAAACGGCGCAGAGAAATATAGGTTTCGGTTAGGAAGTTACCGGAACCGCAGGCAGGGTCAAAGAACGTAAGCTTAGACAGCTTTTCACGGAATGCTTCTGCTTTATCGTTGCGAATCTTGGGGACTTTCAATGCCTTGATCTCTGCAAGCTCCTCGCGGAGTTCATCCAGGAACAGCGGGTCAATAACCTTATGGATATTTTCAATAGAGGTATAGTGCATACCGCCGCTGCGACGTGTTTCAGGGTTGAGGGTGGATTCAAACACCGCACCGAAAATAGTAGGGCTGATAAGGCTCCAGTCAAAGTCCTCACTTGCCTTGTTAAGAAGAAGGTCGAGGATTTCTTCACTGAAATTCGGAATTTCAATATCTTCATCCTTGAACAGACCACCGTTGACATAAGGGAACTCTGAAAGCATAGTTTCATCATAAGGGTCACGCTTGTCCTCAGTAGTATCAAGAATTTTAAACAGCTCAATAATAGCCTTTCTGACATTCTTTATATCAAACTGCTTGAGATAATCGTGGAATAAACCATGTCTGCCGAAGATACCTGCATCCTCTGCATAAAGGCAGAAAACAAGACGGACACAGAGCATATTAAGGCTCTTGAGAGATTCGGGAGACTCAGGATTTTTGTACTGCTTTAAGATAGCATTGTACAGCTTGCCCACAAGCTCGCCGGCCTGCAGGGAGACTTCCATTTCCTTTTTGATATGTTCATCACCTGTGTTCACAAGGAACTGCAGGCGGTAGTATTCCTTTGGTAAATATTTGAGGTAAATCTGTTCCGGCTCACCATTTGGTTTTTCCATATCGTAAACGAGAAACTCTGCAAAGTTGCAGGTTACAATCCAACGAGGACGCTGTGAGTATGGCAGTTCGGCAGCATAACGTTTTGCCTGCTGGAACGGAGAGAGCACAGAACCGTCAGACTGCTTGATACCCTTGCGCAAATCTTTACCCAAGCCTTTCTGTTCAATGAGGACATGGGTAGATGGAATAAACCCGTCGATGAAAGATGTGTGGTCAAGCTTGACCTGTTCTTCAAAGCTGATAAAGCTTGATATGTCAGTTATGCCATAGACGTTTGTTAAAAGGTCAATCCAGAATTTCTGAGACTCGCCCTTTTCGTAGCCTTTATCTTTCCAGAAGTCAGCAAACTTCTTGGCAGCAGCTTTCTGTTCGGTTGCGTTCATCACTTATTCCTCCTTGGAAATATGTACAATTATTCAGGTTAATTATACCATATATTTGTTTAAGTTTCAAGCATTTCTGTGTTTTCTTAGCAAACACTCATATGAACAGTAACCTGCGTTCAAAATGGGCGCACATTGGAATATGCCTTATAGTATGAACAGTTTTATAAGCAGAAAAAACAAAGCCTCTCCGTATGGAAAGGCTTATAATATTATGAACCAAATAAAATCCAAGGTATAGCAAAATAAAACGGACTCCGCAGATGCGGAGCCCGTTACCGCCCAGCGTTTGGCTGGTGGAGCTAGTGACCTGGCTCGAACAGGCGACCTGCTCATTACGAATGAGCTGCACTACCTACTGTGCTACACTAGCATTTTGTATTCAGTTTTGATTTTGCAAGGCTTGCTGTGTCCGTTTGTGATGTCGCTTTACTGACAACCCACGACCCGTTCATTACGAATGAACTGCTCTACCGACTGAGCCACACAAGCATTTGATATTCAGTTTTGATTTTGCAAGGCTTGCAGTGTCCGTTGTGATGTCGCTTTACCGACAACCCACGACCTGCGCATTACGAATGCGCTGCACTACCTACTGTGCTACACTAGCATTTTGTATTCAATTAAAGCAAATCTGTTGCATACATATCAACACAAAATATCTTTTGAAATCTGCGTATTACAACCAAAATCATGCACAAACATAATAAGGTGATTATACATCAAAAAAGCAATTTTGTCAAGATATAAGGCAAAAAAATAGCAGAGCCACGCTCTGCAAAGATAATAAGAGATAAAAATATGTGTAGAACAAAAGAAAGGAGACAACAAAACGGATGTCAATAAAACAATTATTTAACATCATGTATAGTATACCCTATTTTCTCAAAAATGTCAATGCTTTTGCTTTCCGTTGGTGATATTTTGTAATTTCTCACAACTTTGCAAATGCGATATTGAGCAGTTTTCACATAACAAATATTAAAGGTTTCCACGCCTTGAAACGCACTGTATATCGTATATCAAGACTTGCCGACGGCAACAATAAAATAGCAAGCCAAGGCGGTACACAATGCGTTTCAAAGCGTGGAAGGGGCAGCCATAACCGCCCCGTTACGCTTTAGACTTCGTGAGCTTCAGCGAGGCTGTTGTCTCTGAATAAGAGCGATATACACCATATTGCAGAGAGCGCAACAAGAATGTAAACAGTTCTGCTGAGCACCGCGCCTACGCCGCCGAATAGCCAAGCCACTAAATCGAAACTGAAAATGCCAACAAGACCCCAGTTAAGTCCGCCGACAATCAGCAAAATAAGTGCAAGTTTATCCCACATAAAATCTCCATGCTGCGCAATGCAGCGCCGCATTTACGGCAAGCGGCACGCCAAAGTTTATCAGAAATTGTAAATTACATTTCCGCTATTATTTTAGCCGCTTTTTTTGATATTATAATTTGAAAAAATTGACAAAAAAACGGGATGCATAATGCATCCCGTTTAATCATTTAATCGACAATAATACTATATGACTATTGGATTACTGGATGGGGAACTTAGCCAAGGAACCTACTGCATATCTTGCGATAAGTGTAGCGTCCATAGCGTTAACCTTACCATCGCCGTTAACGTCACCGCGCTTGATAGCTGCAGCATCGAGGCTATAAGAGCCTACTGCGTATCTAGCTGCGAGTGTAGCGTCCATTGCGTTAACCTTACCATCGTTGTTAACGTCACCGAGGAGACCTGCATCTTCGCTTTCAGGAACTTCATCGGGGAAGAGAAGTGCCATTGTACCGAGAGCCATCAGCATGTCGCCAGCGTGCCAGAATCTGTGGAGATAGTATTCGTAGCTTTCAGTTGAACCTGTTTCATCAAATACAGCCTTCATTTCCTGGTATCTTTCAACCTTTTCGTATTCTGTACGGATGCTGGAGAATGTAGCGCCGTTTACGATCGGGTCGCCGTTAGGCATCTTGCCGTTGTAAGATGTAGGAACGTAAACTACCTGTGTGAACATACGAGAGTAAGAACCGTTTGTTTCAATACCGGAAACACCGATATCATCACGGTTGAGAGCCCATGCTCTGTCGATAAGCTTCTTAGCAACGTCAAATGCGTCATCGCCAAGAGCGTCGTCAGATGTATCAGCTGTCAAATCTGTTGCAGCTGCGTACCAAAGCAATGTGTTAGCAAGTGAAGCAACACATCCGATGTCGGAAGCTGTGTAGTATGTGATTTCAGCAGCATGTACTGCGCTGGATGCGGGCTTTGTACCTGTCCATGTAGCAGGTGCACCTGTCCAGTTAATACCGCCGGGGATAGCATAGTTAGCGCCTTCGATTCCAACTTCAGCTTCTGCTGCGTCATCCCACAATGTTTCATCAACAAACCACTGTACCCAAGAAGGAAGAACAGAAGCAAGCTGTTCGTTAGCCTTATCAGCATAAGCATTCTGGCCAGCATCCTGGATTGTGTAGTAGTAAAGTTCTGTAAGTCTCTGAGTAGCCCATACCTGGTTACCGATCCAGTGGTTAGAACCGGGGTCAGCGTAAACAGGGTGCTCAACGTAAACCATATCATAGAATGTTGTTGAGCCTGCGGGATATGTTGAGTAGTTGTTGTAGCTGTTGGAGCAACCGCCTGCGAAAGGACCTTCAGCGGACTGGAGCCACTGGAAGAGTTCGAGCTGACGTGTAAGAGATGTTGCCCAGTCAGTTGTAGCGTTTGAAGCCTTCATGCCGCTGTTGATACCTGTATCAACGAGAGCAGCGTAAGCCTGAAGCGGGTTCTGATAGAAGTAGTGAACGTGTGAGCACGCAATCTTCCATCTCCACATACCATCAAGAGCTCCGCCCCATGATGTGTACCAACCCATGAGATAGTGGCAGCTATCATATGTGCCGCTTCTCTTAGCGCTCTTATTCTGGCAGCCGATGGGTTTGTAGTACTTATCAAACATATCGCCACGGAGGTAGTCAGTCATCTTACCTGCATCAGAAGCGAGAGAAGAGTAACCGCTTACGCCGTATCTGCTTGCGAAATAAACACCCTGAATAGCACGGCCTTCAGCGTCAGGAGCGTTTGTGTAACGCCACTGCTTAGCGGGATTGGATTCGCAGTTGAATGCTGCGATAATACCGCGGCCAGTGATACCATATTCAAGAGTTTCTACTGAGGGATGAGGAATTGTTTCGAAACAAGATTCCTGTTCACCACGCTGGAATGTGTTGATGAATGTGAAGGAACCGAGGTCCTTACCGGAATTGAAACGTCCGGAATAGCCGTACCAGTCATCAACGTCAGCGAGCCAGTGAAGCAAATAAACACCTACATCAGATTTGTAAGCTGTCTGGAAGTAGCTGTAAATAGGATCTTCACCTGTGTTGTTAGCGTCTGTACCCGAAGGATAAAGGTCGGGAGTAGCAGGCTCATCAGAGCTGTACTGTGCGGAAGGTGTGCCGCCCCAGAAACCTGTCTGAACAGATTTTGTAGTTGCAGTAGATGTATCCTTCCAACCGGGAACCATGTATTCCATTGTTTCCCATGCTTTTGTGAGGTCGCCTGTTGTGCCGTATGTAGAATCGTTCTCAACAATGTAGTCTCTCATTGCTGCGATCCATACGAGATAGGACATAGCCTCGGATGTGGTCAAATGACCGTAGTCAGGTGCTTCAACGCAAACCTCTTCAACTGAGTGGTAAGGAATACCGAAACCACCGGAAACTGTGCTGTTAGAGCTCAAATATCCGTTTGCCTGGCCGTTTGTAAGTACGTCAGTATAAAGTGACATAAAACGAGCCTTGTATGAAGTATCAGTTCCGTCAAAGTTCTCAGGGATTGTTCTTCTGCCGTCATAAGCTGAAGCAACAGGTGCTGCAGCACTTACAACCATTGCTGCAGAAGCAGCAGCTGCGATAAGTCTGCTGAATTTGATTTTCATAACTTTCTTTTCTCCTCTCGAAAAATTTAATTGTCGAAGACAACTGCCGCTGATGACATCGTTATCAATCACGCCGACGTTGTCAATGAACCGTTATTGTGTAAAATGGCATATAAATAGATATATCGCCACTCTACCTTTATACCACAATTATAGCGGTAAAAATTTCAAGTGTCAAGCAAATATCGCTTTTTTTTCGGCATGTAATCGATATTTGTAAGCTTTTTACAAAAACAAGCTTGCCGTTTTGTTCAAGTTGACTTGCACAAAAAGTTTAAATTAAAGACTATTTAAAGGTTTAAATTGTACAATTGTTTTAAATAGACTTATTGCGGCAGATTATCTAAAACATTTCTGCGCTTGTAACAGTTTGTTAACAATTGCATATTGTATTTTTGCTATAATAATTTATGTGTATCAAGCTACATTTGGCTTTGCACAACACATTTTAAGGTTTTGTTTTGCTGCCGTTAAGATATATTATTATATATAGTATAAAGCAGCATATCGATACATTTTATGAAAGGAGCTTGATGCGGCGCGAAATTACGGCGCTGCACACAAAAAGCGGTATGATTGAAATTAAAAACTTAACCAAGATATACGGAAACATTCTCGCCGTTGATGATCTTTCGTTTACCGTAAATGATAACGAAATACTTGGTTTTTTAGGACCCAACGGTGCGGGAAAATCCACAACAATGAACATTATCACAGGATATTTGCCTGCCTCTTCCGGACAAGTTCTTGTCGATGGTGTTGACATCAACGACGACCCAATGGCAGTACGCAGAAAAATCGGCTATCTTCCCGAACAACCACCCGTATACATGGATATGAAAGTGCGTGAATATCTTGAATTTTGCGCAGGCATAAAGCAAATCCCCAAAAATCAGATAAAATCCAGTGTAGAAAAAGCGATGTCCATGCTGCGCATTACCGATGTTCAGAAAAGACTCATCAAAAACCTTTCCAAAGGTTACAGACAAAGAGTCGGCTTTGCGCAGGCTATTCTTGCAGACCCAAAGGTTCTGATTTTGGACGAGCCCACAGTTGGTCTTGACCCCAACCAGACTCTTGAAGTGCGAAACGTTATAAAATCGCTTAAAAAGGATAGAACAATCATTTTCAGCTCACACATTTTGCAGGAAGTAAGCGCAGTTTGCGAAAGAGTTGTAATTATTGATAAAGGTAAAATCAAAGCGGTTGATACCCCTTGGAACCTTGCACATGGTATGGACAGACACTCCGTTTACAGCCTTAAAATTGAAGGCGACAAGAACAAGGCTTACGACCTGCTTAAGAGCGTTAACGGCGTAAGACAGATTTACGGCGTTGAAGAGCTTGACGCTAATACAAATCAGTTTAAAATTGACGTTACCGACCAACGTGTACGCCAAAGCGTGCTTAAAAGGGTTGTCGATTCTGACTTGGCACTTGTTGAATTTACTGAAGAAAAGACAAGTCTTGAAGACGTGTTTGTAAGCCTTACAAGCAAAAAGGCCAGATAAAATTAAATTTTGCACGCTGCCGCACAAGCGTGCCTGCAAATTTTGTTTACGATAAAAATCATTTTTATAAAGCTGCGGAGAAACGAGGTTATTATGCGTTACATATTCAAAAAAGAATTGCAGTCATTCTTTTTTTCACCAATGGTATATGTACTTAGCGCAATTTTTCTTTTTATTTTTGCACAAACCTTTATTAACGTAATCACCACAACCGACTCTTCAACCAATGAGTTTTCATACGCTTACCACATTCTTTATCAGAATATGTTTTATTTCATATTCCTTATACCTGCTCTCACTATGAAAACCTTTGCTGAAGAACGCCGCGGCAACACTGAGGTTCTGCTGCTTGCTTCCCCGGTAAGTTTGTTTTCGGTTGTTGTAGGCAAATTTTTGGCAGTAGCTGTTGTTTTCCTTTTTATGACAGCATTAAGCCTTGTTTTCCCTATAATCATCGCAAGCACGGGCACAATCGTATGGTCCGGACTTATCTGCGGTTACATCGGCTTCATCGCATGGGGCTTCTGCCTTATTGCAATCGGCATGCTGATGTCGTCATTTACTGAAAATCAGGTTATCGCAGTAGTTTTGGGCGAAGCTTGTATGCTCGGCCTTTATCTTGTTGATGTTTTCAAGGAAAACGTACTTATCTCAAATCTTCCTGTAATCCCCAATATCCTTGATGCAATTTCAGCTCAGGAAAGATTCTTTAACTTCGCACTCGGCTGGTTCAGCCTTGCCGATTTGGTTTTCTATATTACATTTACATGCGCAGCTCTGGCATTTACTATGATTTCTATCGACCAGAGAAGACGCTGCAGGGGGTAATTTGAAATGAATACACAGAATAACGATAAAGATTTAAAGCTTAACGACGAAAACGCAGCAACTGTTGATAATAACGAGCTTGCCGAAATTGCCGCAGAAAACGAGGCAAAAGAAACTGCGCCAAAGGACGAGCGCATTGTAGAAACCAAGGACGAGCGTGCCAAAAAGGCAAAGAAAAACAAGATAAAGCTTCGCATACTTGCATGGTCGCTTGTTGTTGTTATTGTTCTTGCAATTATTCCGCTTAATCTGCTTGCAAATTCGCTTGGCATTTCGTGGGATATGACACCGCAGAAATACTATTCTCTTAACGATACAACACGCAATGTACTCGCTAATCTGGATAAGGACATTACCATCTATTTCTTCTACGACCTGGAAGATGTTGAAGCAGATAAGGATACGCTTGTTTTGGCAAAAATACTGCGTCAGTATAACGAATACGAGCATATCAATCTTATTGACTTCGACCTTTCCGAACGTCCCGACCTTGCACAGCAAGCCAATCCCGATAACAACCTTATCCTTACCGAAGGCGATATCGTTGTTTCCGGCAACGGATTAACCAAAAAAGTAGCAAGTGCAAATCTTTTTGAAGTAAGCGAAATAACAAGTGCGCTTACTTTTATCGGTGAAAACTACATCACAGGTGCTATTCAGTACTGCCTTAACGGCGAAGTGCCTACAATCTATTTCCTTGAAGGTCATGACGAGCGCTCTCTTGAAGAGGACTACTCCAGTGCGGTTTCTCTTTTGCAGGCAAACAGCTATGCTGTAAAAACTCTCAACCTTATCACAAGCGATACTATCCCCGAGGATTGCAAAATTATCATCGTTGCAGATCCTAAATGGGACCTTACAGATGATGAGCTTACAAAGCTTGAAAGATATCTTGACAACGGCGGCAAAATCTGCTTCCTTATGGCTCCCAACTCTGATAAAGTTAACTACACAAATTTTGAAATTCTCTTCAAACAGTTTGGTCTTGGCATTAATTACGACAAGATTGAAGAAACCGGCGCAGAAAACTTTGTTTCCGGCAACCCCAACAACTTAAAGGTTGAATTTGCCGATACAATATATTCCTCGCTTACAGCCGGCTTTGTAGATAACGATATAGATGCATACTTCCCCAACAGCCGAAGCGTTTACAACGTAAACACAACAAACAGCAGCAACCTTAAGGTTGACCTTCTTATCAAGTGTTTGGGTGATGCAACAGCTGTTACAGTACCCTGCGGCGGTGACGGCAAAGACGTTGAAGAAGAATACGGCGTGCCTTACCTTGCGTTCAGCTCCATGGATAATTCCAGAGGCAATGGCGTTGAAAATGCACAGATTCTGCTTTTCGGTTCTGCTGATTTTATTGATGATATGTATATCGACAGTGAACTTGTTCAGGAACCGATGCTCTTGTTCTTCAGCGGCATCACATGGCTTTATGATAACTCTGTTGATATGCTTATCGAATCTAAAGTTCAGAGAGTAGACAGCTTCACCATTTCTGATGATGCTTCTGCTGACGGCTTGCTTTTCGCTATCGGCGCTGTTCCCGTATGTGTTGCGATTGTTGGCTTTGTTGTATGGGCTAGGAGGCGCAACTCATGAGAAAGCTCTCAGTTTATTCAAAATCCATTATTTGCATTGCAGCAGTTGCTGCTGTTTCCACAGTGGGTTATGTATTATCAGCACATAAAAACGCCAAGGATAATCTTGAGCTTGCAATGGAATACGGCTCGGTAAATCTATTTGCTTTTGATTCTAACTTAATCAGAACAGTAGAAATCGAAACCGAAAAAGATGAGCTTTACCGCCTGCACTATGAAAACAACGATTGGTCGATTGATGATGTTAATTTTTCGCCAAACGAGGCAATGATAGAGAGCACCGTTTCTGTAATGAGCGGATTAAGCTCAGTCCGTACTATATCCTTTGATGCTCAAAATGAAGATCTTGCAATGTATGGACTTGATAATCCGGTAAGTGTTAACTGCATACTTTCTGATATGTCCGAGCACAAGGTATATATCGGCAACACTACACCCACAGGCGAAAACTACTATGCTATGAGAGAGGGCGAAAACTACATCTATCTCATCAGTGCCGAAGATGGATACTTTCTCGATTGCTCAAAAAATGTCCTCAAAGATCCCTACATTATTGAATACGGAACAATTTACAGTGATATTCAATATATCCGCTTTGAAAGAGATAATGAACTCATATTCGAAGGCGAATACAGCGACTCATGGCAAGATTATCCCATGCAAAACTATTTTTCAAGTTCAAGCGCAAAGCGTTGGGTAGCAAAAGGCCCTATCGACTGGAACGTAGACTACGCAAATGTATCAACAATTGTTGATAATATTATCAGAGTAACTGTTTACGAATTCGTTGAGGAAAACTGTCAGGATCTTGAACAATATGGTCTTGATGAGCCTAAGTATCGTTTTTCTCTAAAAACCGAAGATGGCAAGGCGATTGATTTAATATTCGGCAACACCAACATTGACGGCACTTTGATTTACGCAATGTATGAAGATACAAAACAAGTTGTGCTATTCTCAACCGGCGATCTTACATTTCTTGATGTCACACTTGAAGAAATCTACAATCCGATGATTTATGTCGGTCACACCCTTGTAACCAACTACAACGAAACTGACATCGCAGAAATTGATCTTTATCTTGACGGTCAGACGCATCATATCACCAACAACAGCTATGATGATATTAATGAATATACATTTGATGGTCACGAGCTTTATGGAGATATAAACGGTACTGCATTGCTTGAAGAGCTTTACACTGCAATGGCATCGCTCACCTGCTCTAGCCTCGATAATTCCGGCGCAGACGTTCAAAAAGGCAGTTCGCCGTACTTAAGCATTAATTACAGCTGTGCAAACGGTGATGAGGTAAATATTGAACTTTACCAGACACCTGACGACGAAATGTGCTACTATGTCTTCCTTAATGGCGAATATACAAAATTACTTGTGCGCGAAAATGTTATCGATAGCGCAAACGGTATCAGAGTTGCATGTAACGCTATGATAAAACATATTGAAGACAACCATTGATATTTCTATGATAACATTACAAACCGCCTTTGAACTTGATGTTCAATGGCGGTTTTGCTGTTTACTGATTTGACAACGCATTATATCGGTGATATAATATTGCCGAAATACTTTATAAAAAGGACATTAAGAATGAAAAAGAATACTGAAAAGACAAATGTAATGCGTATTTTAGAACAAAAGAAAATTAATTATATAAGTCATTATTATGCTGATACAGATGCAATTAGCGGTATTGAGGTAGCTACCGTTTTAAATCAAGATTCAAACCGCGTTTTTAAAACCTTGGTAACCGAAGGAAAATCTAAAAACAACTACGTATTTTTGGTGCCCGTTTGTAAAGAACTGGACTTAAAAAAGGCGGCAAAAGCCGTTGGTGAAAAAAGTATAAACATGATAAAGTCTAAAGATTTATTAGCTTTAACAGGATATATTCACGGTGGATGTTCACCGATTGGCATGAAAAAGACTTTTATCACCACAATAGACAAAACCGCCGAAGATTTTGATACAATAATCTTCAGCGGAGGAAAAATAGGTTTTCAAGTTGAAATATCAGTTGATGACCTTAAAACTGTAATTGATTTTTCGCTTAGCGACATAATAATTGACTAATCATTATAACAAAAACGCCCCCATAGAATTGGGGGCGTTAATTATTTCAAGTTAAAGTATCAAAGACCTTAAATTAGTCTTCCTTCTTCTTGATAACTACTGCAGCAGCTGTGCCGATTACTGCGAGCATTGCGATTGCAGCAACAGGAGCGTTGATACCTGTATCAGGAATAGGATCAGCAGCAGTTGTAGTTGTTGTTGTAGTTGTTGTAGGAGCCTTTGTTGTTGTAGTTGTTGTTGTTACTTCAACTTCAGAAGCTGTTGTTGTAGTTGTAGTTGTTGTAGCAGGAGCCTTTGTTGTTGTAGTTGTTGTAACTTCTTCAGCATCTGCCTTAGTTGTTGTAGTTGTTGCAGGAGCCTTTGTTGTTGTAGTTGTTGTAGTAGTTGTAGTTGTAGTTGTTGTAGTTGTTGTTACTTCAGGATCTGTGATCTTGATGAAACCATCAACCCAATCGCCGTTAGCGTAGTTGTACATCATGTCAGGAGAAGCTTCAGCGCAACCAGCCTGAGCATTCTTATCATCCCACCATACGAGGTTGAACTGATCGCCAGCCTTAGCTGTTTCAGGAACAACAACGTCGAAGTAGAAGCATGTGATAGTGCCGGGTTCGTCTGTCCAATCATCATTCATGATAACTGAATCTGTGAAAGCGTTAACCTGGATCATACCATTCTGGTCGGACCAAGCGCCTACTGTAAGGCTGAAGTTATCAGAAGCTATGCCTCTCTTAGGTACCTTTGCAAGAGAAAGACCGGTAGACATTGCAACGTCACTGTCAGGATCGTTATCATCGGACAATGTTGTGTTACCGGGATCAAGCTCGCTGCCCTCGGGAGCAGTCATAGGAGCAAAATAAAGGAACACGTCGTTGAAGTTTGTCATACCGTAGATAGAGTCGTTGGAGAAAGCTTCGATTGTTACAGTGTAATCTGCAGCCTGAAGTTCTTCAAGAGTCATCTCGATCTGAGAAAGTTCGAATGTGATTTCTGTGCTTTCAACAGTATCCTGATCAAGAGCAATTGCTGAAGGAGCCATTGTAGCAGCTGCTATTGCAAGAGCTGCAACACTAGCAAGTGTTTTTGAAAAAACGTTTTTCATGATTATAATTCCTTTCATTTAAATGAATATATCTCCACCCACGGACGCAAACGATCGCGTCCGTGGAATGTAAGAACTAAGGATTAGCCAATAACATCGAGGTTGTTACCAGCGTTGATGCCGTCTGCATCAGATTTTTCTACGATACCAAGATTTGTCCAGATTTCGTAGTAAGATGTCATAAGATCTACAACTGTTGTGTAGTTCGCTCTCAAAGATGTATGGAGAGCTGCGTTAGAAGCGTCTCTTGTATCAATGCAAGAGTAATCGCCGTTAGCTCTTGTAACAATATCCTCGTTGATGTTTGCAAGGAACTTAGCAAGAGCATCGTTAGTTTCGCTAAGAGTAGGAGCTACGAAGTTGTTAGCATCCTGAGAAGCGCTTTGAGAAGCATAAAGTGCCATTGCAGCAGCGTCTCTTGTATCTACGATGTGGTCAAGGTTTGCGTCACCACGCTGACCTACTGTGCAAGCTACTGTGCCAAAGTCAACAGAAACGTTGTTAGCGTAATCGTAGAAGAGAACATTATCAAGAAGTGCTACACATTCTTCTTCAGAAAGTGTAAGACCGGCTTCTTCGTTAATCTGAGCTATGAGAGCAGCTGTATTATCAAAGTCGTATACAAATCCGAATTCAAATCCGAATGTGTAGGTGCCGTTCTTCTTGTAGTAATCCCAGTAGATATCAAAGGGAGAAACACCCTCATCGCCCTTGTTAAAGGATGTCATATCAAGAGTTCCGTCTACTGCGGAGGAATCAACAACGATGTAGTCATTGATATCAACGATAGTAGGTTCAACTTCTGTTCCGAGTGTATCTTCATTGTATACATAAATCTCAAGAGTGAAGTTGCCTGTTTCGTTATCTACAATTGTGTATGTGTTATCAGCATAATATGTGCCGAGAACAATTTCATCAGCCTTAAGAGCCATTGAAATGCTTGTTGTGGTTGTTGTGGTTGTTGTAGTAGTTGTAGTTGTAGTAGTTGTTGTTGTGGTTGTAGTAGTTGTTGTTGTAGTAGTTGTTGTTGTAATAGCAGTCACTGTGATAGAACCATCATTGATTGTAACATCAGCTCTGTCGGGACCAACGATAACGCCGTCGGCATCTGTAAAGGAGAATGTAGAATCAAGAATATTTACGTCAACAGTGCCATCTTCAGCACTTTCAGGTACTGCAACTGTAATGGTGAAGAAATCATCAGATTCGCCGTTGATTACAGCGTTAGAAATTACGATAACTGCTGTGTTGCCTGCGATTTCTGTTGAAAGATCTCCTGTTACCATATCGCCAAGTACGATATCTTCGATAACATAACCGGAAGGTACGTTGATTACGAACTGCATTGATGAAGCATCATCAAAGCCTGTTGCTGTGAAAGGAACGTCAACTGTTTCGCCTGCGTCTGCATTAACGTGAGCACCGTTGATTTCAATCACATAAGTGCTAAGTGTTGTAGTTGTTGTTGTGCCTGTGGGTGTTGTTACTGTTGTTACAGTTGTTGTTGTAAGAGCTGTTACAGTGATAGAACCATCATCGATTGTAACAGTTGCTCTGTCAGGACCAACTTCTACTGCATCACCATCAGTAAACTTGAATGTTTCGTCAAGAATATCAACGGGAACAGTGCCATCAGTTGCACTTTCAGGAACTGCAACTGTAATTACAAACATTTCGCCATCGCCGAGAACTGTGCAATCAGCAATTGTAATTGTTGCTACGTTATCAGCAGTTGTGCTGTAAACAAGTGTGCCTTCGATCATATCGCCGAGAGTTACGTTTTCGATAACATAACCGGCAGGAACACTGATTACAAACTGCATTGAAGATGCATCATCAAGACCTGTTGCATTGAAAGGTACGTCAACAGACTCACCAGCCATTGCGTTTACATCATCACCAACAATCTCAATCACATAAGTGCTGAGTGTTGTTGTAGTAGTTGTTGTGGTGGTAGTAGTTGTTGTAGTTGTAGTTGTTGTAGTTGTTGTTGTAGTAGTTGTAGTAGTTGTAGTAGTTGTTGTTGTTGTTGTAGTTGTAGTAGTTGTTGTTGTAGTTACGTTTGTTACGCCAACTGTGCTAACAGCTGTTGCATCAAGTTCAGCAGAGAACACTACTCTTCCGGCTGCGTCAAGTTCTGCTTCGCCATTGAGAATGTACACATTGCCTTCGCTATCAACTGTAAACTGAATATCTTCAGAAGCTGTGTAGCCTACGGGAACAGCTGCTTCATGGATTGTATAAACAACGCCTGCTGTAAGGCCGTCAACTGTGTGTACGTCTGTTGTAGAAATCCATTCGTCAATGATTAAGCCTTCTGCATCAAGAACCTGCAAGCCTGCGTTTGCAAGAGGAGCGCTGTCCTGGTCAACCTTAAGGATGTCAGCCTCAAAGCCTGCGATTTCGATGAAACCGTCATCGTATGTCATATCAATGGGGCCATCCTGGCTGTAAAGCTTATAAAGAGGAAGTCCGTTTGCAAGATTGGGACCAAAATAGAAATCTACATCGTAGATGTCGCCGGCAACTGCGTCATCCGGAACAGTTATTGAAAGGATGATTTCACCGTCTGTAATAACGGAGTTTTCAGGGTAACCGTACATATTTGCAAAGTCCATTACAAACACGCTGCTACCTTCGGGAGCACCAAAGCTATCAAATGCTTCGCCCTCAGTGAGCACATTTGTGTGGAGAGAACCTTCAACGCCGTTTGCAGCGTAACCAGCATAGCTGTCGCCTACTGTTGCATAGGGGTTGGACTGGCTCGGATCAACGATAACGCCATTACCGATATCAACGGAACCGCTTGTTACGTTAACCTTTTCTACTGTAAGACCTTCTTCAAGGATAAATGCAAGGTCGAATGCAGAGAAACCGCCTGCTGCTTCAACGTTGCTGAAGTAGATATGATAATCAACTGTTTCGCCTGCTGTTGCATACTGATAATCTTCAGCGTCAACAAGAACATTATCATCAGGAACGATAACGTTGATGTATGCAGGTGAAAGAACTTCGATATCAAGAGGTTCACTGTTGGAAATTCCGTATGTTTCAACAGTGATATCAAGAGGATACTGACCCTCGGGTGTTCCTTCGGGAACGAAGAACTGAAGTGTTGCAAGAAGGCCGTTTGCTGTAACTGCATTTATTGAAGCGGAAGATATACCGATGTAGTCGTTAACAGGGTCGCTGTCATTAACGTTTTCGTATACCTTTGCTGCAGATGTGATTGTCTTTGCATCAGCTCTCTGCAAAACTCCTTCGTACATAACGTCCTGGTCATGTCCGAGATATGTAAACATATCATAATCGTATGCAACATAAAATGTGCATGCATTCCAGCCGTCGCCAACATTTTCAAGCATAATGTCAACTTCAACAATGTCGCCGTAAGCTGTGTTGCCGCTGCCATCGGTAATGGGAGAATCAGTACCGGGAACATCGGCTGTCAGTCTTGCTTCTGACGGTCTTGCATCAGCGCTTGTTCCGTAAACCCAAGCCGCATCTGCGGAGCCTGTGGGTGCATCTGCTGCACCTGCAGGGATTACCAGTGCGCTCGCTGCCATAGCAACACTCGTCATCAGTGCAAGCGCTCTTTTGAGCTTGCTAACTTTCATCCTTTAATCATCCTTTATAATTTATTTTATATTGCAGCCCATTGCGCAGTGGCTGCACTATAATCGTGTAATAATACAATCGGTATAATAGCAAAATCTACACACGGGCAGACTTCTACCGATTATTAGATTAGTATAAACATTATAACCCATACAAAATAGATTGTCAAGCCTTTTTGTTAGAAAAAAATCTTTTTATTTTTCATAATACTATTGAATTGGATTGGAAAATAGTGTATAATATGTATATATATGTATCATGTGGGGATTGTATGTCCGTATATGGTGCTTTTAATAAAATTTTTAAAGGAGAAAAAATTTTTATGTACAACGATATTCTTGATACAATTGGGTTTATTTCTAAGTACGATGAGCAGGTTGGACAGGCTATGGACAAGGAGCTTGGCCGTCAGCGCCGCAACTTAGAGCTTATTGCAAGCGAAAACATTGTTTCACCCGCAGTTATGGCTGCAATGGGTTCGGTGCTCACCAACAAATATGCTGAAGGCTACCCTTCAAAGCGTTACTACGGCGGCTGTGAATATGTTGACATTGTTGAAGATATTGCTATTGAGAGAGCAAAAGAACTTTTTGGTGCAAAATTTGCAAACGTTCAGCCTCACTCAGGTGCGCAGGCTAACACAGCTGCATACTTTGCTGTTCTTCAGCCCGGTGATACCGTTCTCGGTATGAGCCTTGCTGACGGCGGTCACCTTACACACGGTTCACCCGTAAACCTCTCAGGTAAATATTTCAACTTTGTTTCCTACGGCCTTGATGACGAAACAGAAACCATCAACTACGATACAGTAATGGCTCTTGCTCAGGAGCATCAGCCCAAGCTTATTGTTGCAGGTGCAAGCGCATACCCCAGAGCTATTGACTTTGCAAAGCTTTCCGAAATTGCAAAATCCGTTGGTGCACTCTTCATGGTAGATATGGCTCACATTGCAGGTCTTGTTGCTGCAGGCTTGCACCAGTCACCCGTACCTTATGCAGATATTGTAACAACCACAACTCACAAAACCTTGAGAGGACCCAGGGGCGGTCTTATCCTCACAAACGACGAAGCTCTTGCTAAAAAGATAAACTCTGCAATCTTCCCCGGAACACAGGGCGGCCCCCTTATGCACACAATTGCAGCTAAGGCTGTTTGCTTTGGCGAGGCTTTAAAACCTGAGTTCAAGGAATATCAGACAAGAATTATTGAAAACGCAAAAGCTCTTGCAGATGGTCTTGTAAAGCGCGGCTTTAACCTTGTTTCAGGCGGCACCGACAATCACCTTATGCTTGTTGACCTTCGCCCCTTCAGCATCACAGGCAAGGAACTCGAACACAGACTTGACGAAGTTTACATCACCGTTAACAAAAACGCTATCCACAACGACCCCGAAAAGCCTTTTGTAACAAGCGGTATCCGCATTGGCACACCTGCTGTTACAACACGCGGTCTTGGTGTTGAAGAAATGGAAAAGATTGCTGAGTACATTTATCTCTGCGCTACCGATTTTGAAAACAAAGCAGACGAAATCCGTGCGGGCGTAACCGAAATCTGCAAGCAGTTCCCTCTTTACGAATAATTCTTTCCGCAACCGTAAATTAACCGCAGAGAAAGCGCCGTTGCTTTTTCTGCGGTTTAAATTTTACCTATGCAATATATCCATATATACTATTTAATATATATTATCAATACACAACAACGGGAGTGCTTTTATGTCAACACCTCTTGCGGATTTAATCCGCCCGAAAAATCTTGATGACGTTGTAGGTCAGCATCATCTGCTTGATAAAGGTATGCCGCTGCGCAGAATTATCGAAAACGGCAAAATCCCCAACATGATATTTTACGGCGCTTCGGGCGTAGGCAAAACCACCGTTGCCCGAATTATTGCGGAAAACGCAAATATGTGCCTTTTTAAGCTTAACGGTACACAGGCAAGCGTTGCCGACATTAAAGATATTATATCGCAGACCGAAACCCTGGCAGGCTTTAACGGTATTCTTCTCTATCTTGATGAAATTCAGTATCTCAACAAAAAGCAGCAGCAAAGTTTGCTGGAATATATAGAAAACGGTAAAATCACGCTGATTTCATCAACAACGGAAAACCCTTATTTTTACGTTTACAACGCAATTATCAGCCGTTCAACCGTGTTTGAGTTCAAGCCCGTTGAAGCAAATGACGTCGAAATTGCTTTAAAGCGTGCGTTTAAACTTTACGCCGAAAGCGAAGATATTGAAATTGAGCTTGAAGACGGCGTATGCGAGCATATAGCTTTGGGTTGCGGCGGCGATGTGCGAAAAGCCGTTACCACTGCCGAGCTTTGTGCTCTTGCGGGCGATATTATGCCAAACAAGATTTTGGTAACGCTTGAATGTGCAAAAAAGCTTACGCAACGCAGTAATATGCGATACGACCGTGACGGCGATGCTCATTATGATATTTTGTCAGCGCTGCAAAAATCTATACGGGGTTCGGACGAAAATGCCGCTTTGCACTATGCCGCAAGACTTATCGCCGTAGGCGATATAATTTCTCTTAGTAGACGGTTGCTTGTAATCGCTTCTGAGGATATCGGGCTTGCATACCCCATGGCCGTGCCGATTGTTAAAGCGTGTGTAGATTCTGCCATGCAATTAGGTTTGCCCGAAGCCAAAATACCGCTTGCGCAGGCTGTTGTTTTGCTTGCCACTGCACCAAAATCAAACAGCGCTTATCTTGGCATTGCTGCCGCACTTGAAGATATTGAAAACGGCGGCGGTGCGCTTGATTTTCCAAGACATCTGCAAAACAAGCATTTTGACGGCGAAGACGCAAAAATCAAGGGGCAGCACTATCTTTATCCGCATGATTATCCAAATCACTACGTTAAACAGCAATATCTGCCCGATGCTTTAAAAGACCGTGTTTATTATCAATACGGCGAGAATAAGCAGGAGCACAGCGCAAAGGATTATTGGAAAAAGATAAAGAACGAATAACGTACCCTTTATGGTTGAATATAATAGAAATATAAAAGCAAATCCGAAGAAGAAATACATCTTCTTCGGATTTTTTATTACCCTGTCAATGTTTCAGAAAAAACCTGTTTTAAAACCTCTTTGGGTATATTTTGATTAACATATATCTGCAACATTCCCTTAGGGGTGATTTTATAGCCTTTCAGTTCTTCTTTATATTTAATTACCGCTTTAGCCTCAATGTTAACATGGTCTTTAAACGGTATTAGGCGCACAAAATCCGTCCCAACGCAGTAGCTTGGCAGTTTTGCCCACAATTCTTCTTTTGGCTCTACCAAAACGCTTTCAAAAACCATCTGCCTTAATTCAGAATACATATCGATAATCTCTTTTGGGTATTTATCGATATAACCCTTTACTTGTTCGTTCATTTTCAACATCTCCCGTTTTTCAGCTTGATTACTGAAGTAATTGCATTAGTAATATCAAAAGTGCAAAACTGATTTTTGTCACAATCAGGAATGGCAACTATTCAACCGCTTTCATCGAAGCCGCCATGTCAATATTTTTCAGCTTGATATACATAAAGATATTTACTATAACAACAAACATAATAGTTACAAGCGCTGCCAAAACGTAGCAATACAGCGGAATATCACGCGCAAACATTACAACGTCAACCTCGGCAGTTACAACAACAAATTTTGCAAGAAAAGTTCCGAGAATAAGTCCTGCTACCGTGCCAAGCAGAGCTGTTATAGTGGTTTCGCGATATACATAGGCGGAAACTTCACCATCGTAAAAGCCAAGAACTTTTAGTGTTGCAAGCTCACGCAGGCGCTCAACAATATTAATATTGTTGAGGTTGTAAAGCACAACAAATGCCAACGCACCCGAAGCTGCAAGCACTACAAGAACGATATAATCAAGCGTATCAACCAAATCTCTGAAAGACTGTCCCGAATCCTTGGTAAAGCTTATGCTAAGCGTGCCTTCGCTACCTTTCCAGGCATCGCCCAACGCTTTAAACAGTGCATCGCAATCGGTGCCTTGCGCAAGATTTGCATAAACAATGTTGGTTTTTTCCTCACCAAAAAGCGATGTGTAAAGCGATTTTGACATATACACATAATTAAATGTGTAGTTTTCGGTAACAGCCGCAACTTTAACCTTGGTTTTTGTTTCTCCCAAAGTTATTTCATCGCCAACGGCAACATCAAGCACCTGCGCAAGCTTTTGATTGATGACCGCTCCGCCACCCGTTATGTTTATTTCATCGTATGTTTCCGGCTGGCGCAAAGCAATAAAGTTCTTCATCGCATTTGCATCATCGGGCACAACAACATAACCATCATAGCTTTTGCCGTTTGCCGATATTTCAAAGCTTTTCTGTAATGCGTGTGTAAACTCTGTAATATCCTGATTAGTTTGTAAAATAACATCAATTTCTGCTTTATCTGCTTTATCATCATGATATAAAAGCGCATCATAATTGAAAATCTCGCCATATTGTTTATCAACAATTGCAGATATTGCATATTTTAATGTAAACGCTGTCAACAGCAGTGCCGTGCAGCCGCTTATGCCGATTATTGTCATCAGCACACGGCTTTTAAATCTGAAAACATTGCGTGCCGTAACCTTTGCGTTAAAGCTTAAACGCTTCCAGATAAAGCCAAATCTTTCAAGCAAAACTCGCTTGCCTTCCTTGGGGGCCTTGGGACGCATCAGCGACGAGGGCGTTTCGGTCAAAGCGTGCATGCAGGTTGCAATTGCCGTAATTACCGTGCAGGCAAGCGATAGCGCAACACAGCCGATTATATAACCCGCAGGAACGATAAGTTCCATTTCGGGCATGATATACATCAGCAGGTAGGCTTCAAAAATAACTTTTGGTATTATGCTTACACCAACTGCAAGGCCAACGGCACAGCCGATTATACTTGCCGCAACTGAGTATGCTATATACTGCCACAAAATTGCCGTGCGTGAATATCCAAGTGCTTTTAGCGTGCCCATTTCAACACGCTCTTCCTCAACCATTCTCGCCATGGTTGTAAGGCACACAAGCACAGCAACTATTATAAAGAATATGGGGAAAACCTTTGCAATCGAGTCCACTCTGTCCGCATTTGTGCCAAAATCAGAATAGCCTATATTTGAAGCGCGGTCAAAGCTGTACCATTCAACATCGGCACAAAGTTCTTCAATTTCAGCGTAAGCGTTGTCTATTTCAGTTTTTGCCTGCAAAAGAGCTTGTTCGGTTTCGCCAAACTGCGCCTCTGCTTCAGTGCGTATGCTTTCACTTTCAGCCATTGCCGTTGATACTTGATTTATATATTCATCAAGCGTTGCCTGATTTGTATCTATTTCAGCTTTGGCGGCATCAAGTTCGGTTTTAGTCTGCTGCAAAATTGCCGCTTTTGCTTCGTTTTCGGTTCGGGTTGTGGCAATGTCTGCACGCTCCGCTTCGATACGCTCGGCTTCCCTCTCAAAAGAGCTTTCTTTTAAGTCGATAATATCATCCAAATCGCCTCGGGCTTGCCTTTTATCTCTTTCATCCGCAGTAACAAAAGCTTCAAGCGCCGCGCTTACACTTACCGCTGCTGTATCAAGCGTTGATGCGTTGTCAAGTGCTGTCTGCAAGCTTTCGGGATATGGCTGTGACGCGCTGTATAAACTATACTGATTAATAGTCAGATAAAGCCCATCAAGTGTGTTTTGCTGATTTGTCAGCTCAATCTCATCGGCGTTTGCCTGCTGCTCTCTTGCGGCAAGGTCAATTTCACTCTGTTCCAACGCCTCAATCTGCGAATTGTAGCTTGCTATGCCTGATTCGTATTCGGCAGTAGCGTCTTCAATCAGCGTTGTGTAATCGCTTATCTGAATATTTGCATCGTTTATAAATTTTTCCAATTCAGCAAGCTGTGTTTCATACTCGCTGTATGCCTGCTCATACTCGGCAAGACCTGTTTCGTAATCGTTCTGCGCCTTGACAAAATCGGGGTCGTTTACAAATTCGCTGTAAATTCTGTCCGATTTTTCAAGAGCTAAAGTCTGCATACAGTCTTCAAAATATTTGCCCTTTTCCTCGGAAATAGTTTCAAACTCATCACTGAACGGGTTTACATTTTCAAGCTCGGCGCATTTTACATAAACCGCTGTATATGCCTGCATGGTAAACGATGTATCGGGAATAAGCATAAATGCGTTGATTTTTCCGTTACCCAACGTTGTGGAACCACGCTCAAAATCAATATACATCGACCAATCAGCCGTACCTACAACTTTATACTCATTATAGCTTACAAAATCGCTTACTGCGCTTTCGTTGCTTTCAGTTGAAAGCGAAATGGTAGAGCCTACGGGAAATATGCCCTTTAATTCATCATCGATAACACATTCATTATCGTTTTGCGGCATATTGCCCGAAATAAGCGTGGGCTTGTTTACGCTATCGTTTTCGTTGTGCGAATATATCCTGACGATTGAATTGTACGCACCGTCATATTCAAAGAACAAATCTGCGGTGTATCCGGCAGAAAGTTCGGTAACGCCCTGCAAATTTTTAATATTGCTGATATCGTCATCATCAAAGCCAAGGGTAGAAACAAATCTAAAATCCATCAGATTTGTGTTTTCATAATAATTCTGCGCAGTTTGCTTCATGGAAGGACTTGTTACCTTAACGCCCGTAAAAAATCCGCTGCCAATGGCAATTATTGCAGTAATTGCCAAAAAGCGACCTTTGGTTTTGGCAACCTTACGCAGAGTGTTTTTTATAATAGCTGCGTTCATTTTTTATCTCCGTTTCATCTAAAAAGCAAAATCACCATTCAATTTTTTCTATGCTGATGGGATTGGGGTTTATAGCAACACTTGCAACCTTGCCGTTTTTAATTTTTATAACCTTATCCGCCATGGGTGCAATTGCCTGGTTGTGTGTAATAAGAACAACGGTCATTCCGTTTTCACGGCAGGCTTCCTGCAAAAGCTTTAAAATCATCTTGCCCGTGTTGTAATCAAGTGCGCCCGTAGGCTCATCGCAAAGCAGTAATTTAGGATTTTTCGCCAAAGCTCTTGCAATGGCAACACGCTGCTGCTCGCCGCCTGAAAGCTGGGCAGGAAAATTATTTGCTCTTTCGCTTAAGCCTACCTGCTCAAGCACTTCATCCGCTCTTGCTGCGTCTTTTTTCATTTGCAAGGCAATTTCAACGTTTTCCTTTGCGGTTAAATTCTGCACCAGATTGTAAAATTGGAATACAAATCCAATATCGTTTCTGCGATATTCCGTAAGCTGTTTTCTTGTATATTTCGAAACATCGGTTCCGTCAACAAAAATTTCACCTTCATCGCAGGTATCCATACCGCCCAAGATATTCAGCACGGTTGTTTTGCCCGCGCCCGATTCTCCCACGATTACGGCAAATTCGCCCTTTTCTATGGAAAATTCAATATTTTCAGAGGCAGAAATTGTAACTTCACCCATTTTATATCTTTTGCATACTCCGCTCAATTCAACAAAAGCCATTTGCGCCAATCCTTTCTTTATATACAATAAAAAATACTACACTGTTTTACAGTATAGCATATAACATTTCAAATTTCAATAAATAACAACAAAAACGGCAGGATAAAAATCCTGCCGTTTTAATTTACTGTATTTTTCCGAATAAGGATTATTCAGCTTCGTACATCTTAGCAAATCTGCAAAGGTAATCGTATCTATCCTTAGCAGCAGCTTCTGCCTTAGCAAAGAGCTCAGCAGCTCTTTCAGGATTCTGACGAGCAAGAGAGTTGTAACGAACCTCACCCATGATGAATTCCTTATAATCAGCCTTGGGAGCCTTGGAATCAAGAATGAAGGGGTTCTTACCTTCTGCCTTAAGCTCGGGATTGAATCTGAAGAGGTTCCAGTAGCCAGCTTCAACAGCACGCTTTTCTTCAGTCTGTGCAAGTGACATCTTGATACCATGGTTGATACAAGGAGCATAACCGATGATGAGTGAAGGACCGTTGTAAGCTTCAGCTTCCTTAATTGCCTTGATACACTGGTTCATGTCAGCACCCATAGCAATGTGAGCAACGTAAACATAACCATAGCTCATAGCAATACCTGCAAGGTCTTTCTTCTTGATTTCCTTACCAGCAGCTGCAAACTGTGCGATTGCGCCGATAGGTGTGGACTTGGAAGACTGACCGCCTGTGTTGGAGTAAACTTCTGTATCAAATACGAAGATGTTTACATTTTCGCCGGAAGCGATTGCGTGGTCAAGACCGGAGAAACCGATATCGTATGCCCAACCGTCGCCACCGAAGATCCAAACGGACTTCTTGCGCAAGTAATCCTTATACTTGAGGATATCATCTGCTGCCTTATAGCCGCTCTTTTCAAGTGCGGAGATAAGTGCGTAAGTTGCAGGTGTGTTAGCCTCGCCGTCATCTACTGTTGCAAGGTAGTTATCAATAGCTTCGATAACGTTCTTCTTCTTAGCTGTTTCTCTAAGATCCTTGATGAGTGCGATTGCTCTTTCTCTGATTGTCTTCTGAGCAATGTGCATACCAAGACCGTATTCTGCGTTATCTTCAAAGAGGGAGTTAGCCCAAGCAGGACCCTTGCCTTCCTTGTTTGTGCAGTAAGGTGTTGAAGGTGCGGAGCCGCCCCAGATTGAAGAACAGCCTGTTGCGTTAGCAATATACATTCTATCGCCGAAGAGCTGTGTTACAAGCTTAGCGTAAGGTGTTTCGCCGCAGCCTGCGCAAGCACCGGAGAATTCAAGCATAGGCTGACGGAACTGTGAAGACTTAACAGCCTGCTTTTCAAACTTTTCAATAACTTCTTCCTTGATGTCAAGAGTCTGGCAGTAATCGTAAACTTCCTGCTCAGCCATCTGTGTATCAAGAGGCATCATTGTGAGAGCCTTAGCACCCTTCTTACCGGGACATACGTTTACGCAGGAGCCGCATCCTGTACAGTCAAGCGCAGACATTGTAATAACAAGCTTGTATCCTGCCATACCTGTAAGGTCAACTGCTCTTTCCTGAACGCTTGAAGGAGCCTTCTTGAGTTCCTTATCTGTCATAGCGATAGGACGGATTACAGCATGAGGACAAACGTATGAACAGAAGTTACACTGGATACAGTTGTCGGAATTCCAAGCGGGAACATCAACAGCGATACCGCGCTTTTCAAATGCAGCAGAACCCTGAGGGAATGTACCGTCTGCCATATCAACAAATGTAGATACGGGGAGAGCATCACCCTTCTGAGCGTTGCAGGGAATCTGAATGTTGTTTACATATTCTTCAAGCTTCTTGTTATCGCAAGAAACCTTAGCCATACCCATTGCTGTATCCTTAGCTCTTGCCCAGGACTTAGGAACCTTAATCTCAACAATGTTCTGGTAACCTGCGTCGATAGCGTCGTGGTTCTTCTTAACTACATCTTCACCCTTCTTGCTGTAGGAAGCAGTAGCAGCGTCCTTCATGTACTTGAGAGCGTCCTCGAAAGGAATGATGTCAGCAAGCTTAAAGAATGCAGACTGGAGAATTGTGTTAATTCTGTTGCCCATGCCTGTTTCCTTACCAAGCTTAACGCCGTCGATTGTATAGAACTTGATGTCGTTCTTAGCAATATATTTCTTAACCTGGCCGGGAAGGTTAGCTTCGAGCTCGTCCTTATCCCACTGAGTGTTGAGAAGGAAGATACCGCCGGGCTTGATATCGCTTACCATGTCATACTTTGTGATGTAGGACTGGTTGTGGCAAGCTACAAAGTCAGCCATGTTTACAAGATATGTGGACTTGATGGGTGTTGTACCGAAACGCAAGTGAGAAACGGTTACACCACCGGACTTCTTGGAGTCGTAAGCAAAGTAAGCCTGAGCGTACATATCTGTATGGTCGCCGATAATCTTGATGGAATTCTTGTTGGCACCAACAGTACCGTCGGAACCAAGACCCCAGAACTTACAAGCTGTTGTGCCTGCAGGTGCACTGTCAACCTTATCTTCAACTGTAAGAGAAAGGTTTGTAACATCGTCTTCGATACCGATTGTAAATCTGGGCTTGTAGTCTTCACCCTTGAAGTATTTGTCATTCCAGTAAACAGCCTTGATCTGTGCAGGAGTTGTATCCTTAGAGCCGAGACCGTATCTACCGGAAGAAACAGGAACGTTTTCGAACTTAGTACCCTTGAGAGCAGCAACAACGTCGAGGTACAAAGGCTCGCCGATTGCACCGGGTTCCTTTGTTCTGTCAAGAACAGAAATCTGTGTTACTGTTTCGGGAAGAGCCTCAACGAGCTTATCAGCACAGAAAGGTCTGTAAAGTCTAACCTTAACAAGACCGAGCTTTGTGCCCATTGTGGAGTTGAGGTAGTCAATTGTTTCTTCAATTGTATCGTTAACAGAACCCATTGCAACGATAACGTGTGTTGCATCGGGTGCGCCGTAGTAGTTGAAGAGCTTGTAGTTTGTGCCGATTTCAGCGTTAACCTTGTCCATATATTCTTCAACAATAGCGGGGATTGCATCGTAGTACTTGTTGCAAGCCTCTCTTGCCTGGAAGAAGATATCGGGGTTCTGAGCTGTACCACGGAGAACGGGGTTCTCAGGGTTGATAGCTCTGCTTCTGAAAGCAGCGATTGCATCCTGGTCTACCATGGAAGCAACTGTTTCCTTATCCCAAACTTCAATCTTCTGAATTTCGTGAGATGTTCTGAAACCATCGAAGAAGTGAAGGAAGGGAACTCTGCCCTTGATTGTGGAAAGGTGTGCGATTGTACCGAGGTCCATAACTTCCTGAGGGTTGGAAGCGCAAAGCATTGCAAAGCCTGTCTGGCGGCATGCATATACGTCGGAGTGATCGCCAAAGATATTAAGTGCATGAGAAGCTACGCATCTTGCGGATACATGGATAACACAGGGAAGAAGCTCACCTGCGATCTTGTACATGTTGGGGATCATAAGAAGAAGACCCTGCGAAGCTGTGTAAGTGGTAGTGAGTGCGCCTGCTGCGAGTGAACCGTGAACTGTACCCGAAGCACCTGCCTCGGACTGCATTTCAACAACTTTTACGGGCTGACCAAAGATATTGGTCTGGCCCTTTGCTGACCATGCATCAGTAACTTCTGCCATTACGGAAGAAGGTGTGATGGGGTAAATAGCAGCAACCTCTGTGAAGGGGTATGACGCCCATGCGGCAGCATTATTGCCGTCCATAGTTTTCATTTTTCTTGCCATATTTTTTCCTCCTTAGATTGTATGCGCTTATCATTGTTAAAAAAACAACGAAAGGCATATCCTAACTATTGATTTTATCACATTTGTTTGCATTTGTAAAGTGTTATATTTCAATTTTTTTATAAATTTGACGCTTTTTTTGATTATTTTTCGTTTGCGGTGCTTAAAAGCGTCCTTTCCTTGACAGATTTGAGATTTTGTGGTAATATTTTTCATTGAAAAGCGGATAAAGGAGCTATGCTATGGTTGATATTTTAATGGCAGTTTTTAACGGCGAAAAATTCATCAAAAAACAGATAGACTCTATACTGGCGCAAAGCTTTGACGATTGGCATCTGATTATCCGCGATGACGGCTCAACCGACAAAAGCGTGGAAATTATCTGCGATATCATAAAACAGCACCCCGAAAAAATCACGCTTGTGTGTGCGCAAAATTCGGGCAGTGCAAAGGCAAATTTTTTTGAGCTGACAAAGCTTGCCAAAAGTGATTATATCATGTTTTGCGATCATGATGATTTCTGGCTGCCCGATAAAATCAAGCTGACTTTATCAAAAGCAAAGGCTTTGGAATGTAAATACGGCAAAAACACTCCCGTACTCGTCCACACTGATTTATCCGTTGCAGATATTGATTTAAACATAACCGCTCCATCTTTTTTTGAGTATCAGGGGCTTGATAAAAACGCACGCACGCTCTCTCGCTTGCTTGCGCAAAACAATGTAACGGGCTGCACCATGATGATAAACAAAGCGTTGCTTGACCTGTGTGTTGCAACCTACCCAAAAGATCTTGAAAGCGGTATTTTAATGCACGATTGGTGGCTTGCACTTTTAGCCGCGGCCTGCGGAAAAATAGGCTTTGTAAACAAGCCGACAATACTTTACCGCCAGCACGGCAACAACGAGCTTGGCGCGATTAACACCAAAAGCATAAAGTACATTGCAAAATCGCTTAAAAAGCGTAAAAGCGCAGGCAGACTTAACGCCACTTACATTCAGGCGGCGGCTCTTTATACGGCATTAAAAGATACGGCGGACGAACAATCGCTTGAAACGATAAAGCGTTTTGTTGCTATTCCCGCACAGAATAAAATTGCAAAAATCCACACAATAATAAAATACGATTACAAAAAGCAGAATTTTGTTTCACTGACAGGTCAGCTGATTTTCTGCTGATAAAATAAAATTTTACGGAGGACGAAAATGAAACTTCTGATTACAGGCGCAAACGGTCAGCTCGGTAACGAACTGCGCTCGATTATTTCCACGTCGCAAGCAGAAATCGGCACAATCGATACAAGCGATATCACTGCTGAATTTATTGATGTCGATCAGCTTGATATTTCAAAGCTTGAAGACGTTATCGCATACATTGCAAAGGGCGGTTACGATGCGGTAATCAACTGTGCAGCCTACACCGATGTTAACGGCTGCGAAACCAACATTGATACAGCCTTTAAGGTTAACGCAATGGGTCCGAGAAACCTTGCAATTGCATGCGAAAAAACAGGTGCAAAGTTTTTGCACGTTTCTACCGACTATGTTTTTGAAGGCAACGGAACAAAGCCTTACATCGAGTGGGATATCTGCAAACCGCAGAGTGTTTACGGCAATTCAAAACACCTGGGCGAATGTTACGTAAGAGAGTTTTGCTCCAAATATTTCATCATGCGTACATCATGGCTTTACGGCAGCGTTGGCAAAAACTTTGTGCGCACCATAATCAAAAACGGTCAAAAGCTTGGCTCGCTTAAGGTTGTTTCAGATCAGCGAGGCAACCCCACAAACGCAAACGATCTGGCATACCATATCTTAAAGCTTATCACAACACAAGAATACGGTATTTATCACTGCACGGGCGCCGGAGAATGTTCGTGGTATGATTTTGCCTGCGAGATTATTCGTTTAGCAGGTGTTGATTGCGTCGTTAACCCCTGCAACACCGATGAATTCCCCACACCCGCAAAGCGTCCTGCATATTCATCGCTTGATAATGCCGCTTTGCGCTGTATCGGTCTTGATGAAATGCGCGACTGGAAGCAAGCTCTTGCAACGGGCATTGTAAGAATTCTTGAAAACGGAGTAGAATAAGAAAGGACTAAACATATATGGGAAAGTTTAATTTTGTAGATACAGGCATTAAGGGACTTTACGTTATAGAGCCGACAGTTTTCGGCGACAGCCGAGGATATTTTATGGAAACATATCAGGCAAACGATTTTGCGCAGGGCGGCGTTGACGTTAAGTTTGTTCAGGATAACGAATCATGCTCATCAAAGGGCGTTTTGCGTGGCCTTCATTTCCAGAAGAACAATCCGCAGGGCAAGCTTGTGCGTGTTATTGAGGGCGAGGTTTTTGACGTTGCCGTTGATTTGCGTAAAAACAGCGAAACCTACGGCAAGTGGTACGGCGTGATTTTGAGCGCCGAAAACAAAAAGCAGTTTTATGTACCTGAAGGCTTTGCACACGGATTTTTGGTTACATCCGAAAAGGCAACCTTTGTTTACAAATGCACAAGACTTTACGACCCCACCGACGAAGGCGGTTTGATGTGGAACGACCCCGACATCAACATTCAGTGGCCCCTTGATGATATTGAAGAAATCAAATTGAGCGAAAAGGACAAGAAAAACTCTTCCTTCAAGGATTTGGGTTTTGCTTTTGAGCTTTGATTGCCGCCGTGCCACATGCTTGCGGCGAGAGCTTTTTCGAGTATCAGTTGACTGATGAATTTTTATTTACACACGAAATTATAACAAAACAGCCCACCCGTAAGGGGTGGGCGTTTTTGTTATGTGGTCGTGACGGGGCAAATATCTAACAATCAACAAAGCCCCGAATTGCGCTGTCGGGCGCACCCGACAAACGCTCTGCCGAAAGCAGTCGGCTATGCGTTGGGTGCCATTAATTTAACCATAACTGCCTTTTGAGCATGCAGACGGTTTTCAGCCTCGCGGAAGATTTCGTCAGCGTGTGCTTCAAACACCTTTTCGGTGATTTCTTCGCCACGATGTGCGGGCAGGCAATGCTGAACCATTGCGCCGCTGTTTGCAGCCGCCATAACGTCATCGTTTATCTGATAGCCTGTAAATACAAGCTTGCGCTCGTTTGCTTCGCCTTCCTGACCCATGGAAGCCCACACGTCAGTAAAGAGAATATCTGCGCCTGCTGCTGCTTCAATAACGGATTCTGTCATTGTGAAATTGCCGTTTGCATTAGCAAAATCAAGCACAGCCTTATCGGGCTGATATGCATTGGGACAAGCAATTGAAACTTCCATGCCGACTTTAAGTCCGCCAACGATGAGAGAGTTTGCCATGTTGTTGCCATCACCGATATAGCACATTTTAAGTCCGTCAAAGCTGCCCTTGATTTCGCGAATAGTCATCAAATCGGCAAGAACCTGGCAGGGATGACAGAAATCTGTAAGGCCGTTGATTATCGGGATAGAACCGTATTTTGCAAGGTCTTCTACCTCCTGCTGTGCAAATGTACGAATCATGATACCATCAAGATAGCGAGAAAGAACTCTCGCTGTATCCTGCACGGGCTCGCCTCTGCCTATCTGCAAATCGTTTGAAGAAAGGAAAAGCGGATTGCCGCCAAGCTGATACATACCTGTTTCGAAAGAAACACGGGTACGGGTTGAAGCCTTTTGAAAAATCATGCCAAGGCTTTTGCCTTGCAAAATGGGGTGTGCAATGCCGTGCTCACGCTCATATTTAAGCTGGTCGGCAAGGTTTAAAATTTCGGTGATTTCTTCTCTTGAAAGATCGAGAAGCTTAAGAAGATGTTTCATGATAATTACTCCTTTTTTCTATATTAATTTGAAAGTACTTTTTCAAGAATTTCCATGCCTTTTTCGATTTCGTGCTGAGTGATGCTAAGCGGCGGAAGCAAACGTAATTTTTCTTTTGCTGTCAGCACAAGCAAGCCGTTATCAAGACAAAGCTTTGCAACATCGGCAGCGTTTTTGGTTTTAAGGGTAATGCCTATCATCAAGCCCTTGCCGGAAACGCTTACAACCTCGTCGATAGCTTCAAGTCTTGCCTTGAAATACCTGCCCTTTCTTACAACCTCATCAAGAAAATCGCCGTCGCAGACCTTGTTTAAAACAGCGTTGCCGCCTGCGCAGCAAACGGGGTTGCCGCCAAAGGTTGAACCGTGCATACCCTTTGTCAAAACTTCTGCGCATTTATCCTTAACAAGACAAGCGCCAATCGGCAAGCCGCCTGCAAGGCCCTTTGCAAGCGTGGTTATATCTGCACGCACGTCATAATTCTGTGCGGCAAGAAGCTTGCCCGTTCTGCCGATACCTGTCTGAACTTCGTCTGCAATAACAAGAATGTCTTTTGATTTGCAAAGTGCAAAAACATCACGCACATAATCTGCATCAAGTACGTTAACGCCGCCTTCACCCTGGATAAACTCAATCATAACAGCGCAAACGCTGTTATCAAGCTTTGCTTCCAAATCAGCAATATTATTTGCTTCGGCGTAGTCAAAACCATCAACAAAGGGGAAGAAATAGTTGTGGAAAACATCCTGCCCGGTTGCAGAAAGTGTACACATTGTTCTGCCGTGGAAAGAGTTTTTCAAGGTGATGATTTTATTGCGGTTTTCGCCGTATTTATCAAAGCTGTATTTTCTTGCAAGCTTTATGGCGCACTCGTTGGCTTCTGCGCCCGAATTGCCAAAAAAGACCTTTGCATAGCCCGTTGCCGAGCAAAGCTTTGCGGCAAAATCGGACTGCACCTTTGTGTAATAATAGTTTGATGTGTGCTGCATACTCTGCACCTGATTGCAAACGGCGTTAACCCAATCGCTATCGCAGTAACCAAGCGAATTTGTACCTATTCCGCTGCCGAAATCGATATATTCCTTGCCGTTTTCATCGGTACACACGCAGTTTTTTCCGCTTTCAACAACAAGCGGATAGCGTCCGTAGGTGCCCATTACATAACTGTCAAATTTTTCAATTGTACCCATTTTTATATTATCTCCCCTTTCAGAAGAATGATTTGTTTTTTTGTTTTTTGTGGATATAAATTTATTTGTTATTCTTCTTATTTTTCAAAAAAGTTGCAACATATCCAAACACGGCGACTATTACAAATCCAATTGTATAATTCAGAAAAATATCTCTGTATGCCGAACTTGCCAATGTATCTCTGAGCCCTGCCACCCAAACATAAGCAAATGCAAGTAAAAGAGTTGGAATATATACAACAACTGATTTTAACCAATAATTTTTAAGCTTAATGTTTTTTATCATTGTGTATGCAAGAACAACAATCAAAACAATTATCGCCCTATCAATTTCGTGCCAATTTCCGCTTGGATCTTCATAATGCCCATCTATCAGATATAATACACTATTGATTATAGTAGCTATTGTATACAAAACACAATAGATAAAAACGGATTGTTTCAACCACTTATTCCACACAGATTTCATAATATCCTCGCAAACAATTCTGATTTTAGTAATCAAGCATTATAAACCTGATTTTCTGCTTCAATTTTTTCTTTAATACTATAATCGTAAACACCCCAGCCAAGCAACTCAAGTTCCTTAAGTCTGTCATCAACGCAGGCAAACGCTAAGCTATCCAAATCAATTTTAAAGCTTTTCAGCTTGTTTTTACGGTATTTAAGAACAACGGATATTTCCCTGCCCTGTGTTGCTCTTAAGTTTTCAAGAATTTCATCGTAAGAGCCATCATCATACATTGAAGGTTTTTTAAGCGAAAAGGAAGCACTAAAAAACTTTGATTTGCCGTCAACAATTCCAAATGTTTCAACGCTTATTATCCCCGCTTCAAAATCTTCTTGCGCTTCAATCAATAAAAACGGCATATCAACCGTTTTATATTCAGGCTTTGTAAAGAAAAGCATTGTTATATCAGTCCCTTGTTTTACACAAACTGTGTTCCTATGCCCTCGTTTGAGAGCAGCTCAATCAATATTGAGTGAGGCACTCTGCCGTCGATAATGGCTGTTCTGCCAACACCGCGTCGCACCGATTCAACACAGCAATCAATCTTGGGAATCATGCCGCCGGAAATGATGCCGTGCATTTTAAGCGAAGGCACCTCGCTGACGTTTACCGTGGGAATAAGTGTGGAAGGATCGTCCTTGTCTTCCAAAAGTCCTGCAATATCCGTCATAAGAATAAGCTTTTCAGCATTAAGCTTTGCCGCAATGCCTGCCGCAGCTGTATCAGCGTTGATGTTGTAGCACTCGCCGTCCTCGCCGCCGCCCACGGTTGCAATTACGGGTATGTAGCCGTTATCAAGCGAGTCTGTGATGATTTCTGTGTTAACCTCAACAATATCGCCCACAAATCCCAAATCAACATCGCTTTTAACCTTTTCGGCAACAATCATATTGCCGTCAAGTCCGCAAAGGCCGATTGCTCTGCCCTTGTGTTCGGCAAGGAGAGAAACAAGCTCCTTGTTAACCTTGCCTGCAAGTACCATTTTTACAACTTCCATGGTTTCCTTAGAGGTATATCTCAAGCCGTTGATAAACTTGCTTTCAATGTTAAGTCTGCTAAGCATATCGTTGATTTCGGGGCCGCCGCCATGCACAAGCACAACACGCACGCCTACAAGAGAGAGCAGAACGATATCGCTCATAACGGCGTTTTTCAGCTCGTCATTTGTCATTGCGTTGCCGCCGTATTTTATAACAACCGTTTTGTTGTAGTATTTTTGGATATAGGGCAGTGCGTCCATCAAAACGCCCGCTCTGGTTTCGTTAGTGATTTTTTGTTTTACTTCAGACATTTTATTATCTTCCTTTTTTGGATTTTTCTTTCATTTTCTTTTCGTATTCATCAACACAGGTGTTTATAATATCGCACACGCTTTCGGGTGAAGATACAAACAAAAGTCGTGAACTTTCAATTTCAGGTACTGTATACAAAATCAATCCGCTGATTTTTGAAGAAACATACGGTGTGTTTGCATTTGGCTGAAAATAAACCGTGCCGTTGTTTGCCTTGCAGCTTTCCACAAAGGCATGGGTTATGGTTGCAAAATGATATTCCTTTACAACCCTGCTTGAAGCCTTATTCAAAATCAAAATTCTGCTATCGGTTATGGCATAAACAATATTTTCGTATTCTGCCTTGTTTTTTTCCTGCTTTTTAATTGCAAAAAATGCCCACGCAAACACCAAAAGCATACCCAAAAGCCCAACACCCAAAGCGGCTGTAAACGTCTTTTCGGGATAAAACCACGCAACAACGCCCGCAATTATCAGCACTACACCGAGATATGTTATCGTAATTCTTGTCAGATTATCTTTATATCCCGTAACGCCGCAGCTGTATTTAAGCTCTTCATTTTTATGCAGATATTTATCAATAAGCTCGCTATGGTAATCCATATCAAAAAAACCTCGCTTAGCTTCTGTAATCTCCGTTGATTTTAACGTAATCGTAGGTCAAATCGCAACCCCATGCAGTTGCAGAATATTCACCATTACCCACGCTTACGTGAATGTTTATTTCTTCCTCACTTAAAACCTTAGCAGCAAGATCTTCATCAAAATCAAGCACAGAACCGTTTTCGCAAACAGGTACGCAGCCCTGCTTGGAAGCCATGGAAACGCTGAGGTTTTCAACTTCAAATTCACCGCCGCTGTAACCAACTGCACAGAAAATTCTTCCGCAGTTTGCATCCTGCCCGAAAATTGCCGCCTTGAAAAGACTTGAGCAAACAACGCTTTTTGCAACCTTGCGTGCAGTTTCGTAATCATCGGCGCCGGTGCAGATGCACTCAATAAGCTTTGTTGCGCCTTCGCCGTCACGAGCCATCATTCTCGCCAAATTCAGCATTACAACATAAAGTGCGTTTTTAAAGGTTTCGTAATCTTTATTTTCGCTGTCGATTTTTTTGTTGCCTGCCATGCCGTTTGCAAGCACGCAGACCATATCGTTTGTAGATGTATCGCCATCAACGCTTGCCATGTTAAGCGTAATTTTTACGTTATCCGATAAAGCGCGCTGTAAATACTCAGGTGCAATATCGCAATCGGTAGTTAAAAATGTAAGCGTTGTTGCCATGTTGGGATGAATCATTCCGCTGCCCTTTAACATGCCGCCCAAAGTTACATCCTTGTTGCCTATTTTAAACTTAACCGCAATCTGCTTTTTAGCGGTATCGGTTGTCATAATAGCCTCGCAGGCACGCTCGTTTCCGTCAAAGGTCAAGCCCTCGCAAAGCTCTTTAGCGGCGTTTTCAATCGGCTCAATCGGCAAAATCTGACCGATAACACCCGTTGAAGCCACAATAACATCGCATTTGTCGATGTTTAGCTGATTTGCAAGAATTTCGCACATCATTTCAGCTTTTTTCTCACCATCGGCATTGCAGCAGTTTGCATTTACAGAGTTTACAATAACAGCCTGCGCCTTGCCGTTTGCAATGTTCTTTTTAGTAACGTTAATAGGTGCGCCCTTAACCTTGTTTGTTGTGTAAACAGCCGCTGCAGAACATTCCTTTTCGCAGTAAATTGCCGCCAAATCGTTCTTTTTCTTTGTGTTTTCGGGCAATGCGTTGTTAGCAATTGCGCTGTTTTCTTCAGTTTTGTTCAAGGGTTTGTGTGCAAGTCCGCAGCAAACGCCGTTTGCCTTAAAGCCTTGTGCGGCACAAACACCGCCGCTTACCAATTCAAACCCCGAAAATGCTTTTATATCAACCATGGTTTTTTCTCTCTTTTCAGTATAATTTAAAATTTAAACAAGACCTGTTGTTTCGTCAATGCCCATCATGATATTAAGGCACTGCACAGCCGCGCCCGAAGCACCCTTGCCGAGATTATCAAAACGGGAGCCGAGCAAAATCTGTTCATCATTGCCAAAAACAAAAATCTGCATTTTGTTGCTGCCCGACATTGCACCCGAATAAAGCACGCCGTTTTCAAGCACACCTTCGCCGCCAAAACTCATCACGTTAACCATATTCTGATTAGCATAATGCTCAGCCAAAACCTCGTGAAAATCCTTTGCGGTATATTTTTTTGCAAGCAGTGAAGTATGTATAGGCACCATAACGGTCATTCCGCTGAAATGGTCGGAAACAAAAGGCGAAAACAGCGGTTTGTTGTCAAGTCCGCATACATATTTCATTTCGGGCAAGTGCTTGTGCGAAAGTGTAAGCGCATAAAACCTTGCCGAGTTCATTTCATCGCTGCGATTTTCTGCCTCGTAATCGGCAATCATCTTTTTGCCGCCGCCGCTGTAACCCGATGATGCAAAGCAGGTTACGGGGTAATTTTTCGGCACTATGCCCTTATCAACCAGCGGATAAACAAGGGAGATAAATCCGCTTGCGTAACAGCCGGGCACGGCAACGCGGTTCGATTTTTCGATATTTTCTCTATGCTTTGCCGATAATTCGGGGAAGCCGTATGCCCATGCGGGATTTGTTCTGTGCGCGGTTGAAGCGTCAATAAGTCTTACTTTATCGTTTGCGAGTGATACAGCCTCAATAGATGCCGCATCGGGCAGGCACAAAAACGTATAATCCGATGAATTTATCATTTTCTGACGCTCTGCGCTGTCCTTACGCTTGTCAGAATCAATCTTCAAAAGCTCTATATCATTGCGGTTTTCAAACCGCTCCATAATTTTTAATCCGGTTGTGCCTTCCTGTCCGTCAATATAAATCTTCGTCTTCATATATATCAATATCCTTAATTATTTTTGTAAGTATCAATCAATTTGCAGGCATTTTCAATCTGCACGTCAACACAGTCGGGTGCAGGTCCGCCGTATGATTTACGCTTCATAACGCAGGTTGTAAGGTCAATTGCATCGTAAATATCTTCTTCAAACAAGTCAGAAAGTGCCTTGTAATCTTCCATGGGAACTTCCTCTAAAATTCTGCCCTTTGCAATGCAATCGGCAACAAGTGTACCCGTCAGCTTGTAAGCTTCTCTGAAGGGCATACCCTTTTTGGTGAGGTAATCCGCACAATCGGTAGCGTTGATAAAGCCTCTTGATGCGGCATTTTTCATGTTATCGCCGATAACGCGCATTGTATCAAGCATGGGGATAAATGTTTTTAAGCAAAGCTTGGTGTTATCAACTGCATCAAAAATCGCTTCCTTATCCTCCTGCATATCCTTGTTGTATGCAAGTGCCAAGCCTTTTAGCATTGTAAGCAAGGTGATTAAATCGCCGTTTACTCTGCCTGTTTTACCCCTTATAAGCTCAGTGATATCAGGGTTTTTCTTCTGCGGCATTATGGAAGAGCCCGTTGCAAAAGCGTCATCAAGTTCAATAAACTTAAATTCCCACGAGCACCACAAAACGACTTCTTCGGAAAAGCGTGAAAGGTGCGTCATAATAAGTGAAAGCGCACAGTTAAGCTCCACGCAAAAATCTCTGTCCGAAACACCGTCAAGGCTGTTTTCGGTGGGCTTGTCAAAGCCTAAAAGCTCTGCGGTCAAAAATCTGTCAATTTCATAGGTTGTACCTGCCAACGCACAGCAGCCAAGCGGGCTTTCATTCATACGCTTTTTGCAGTCATCAAGACGTGAAATATCACGCAGAAGCATTTGTGTATAAGCCATTAAATGATGTGCAAAGGTAATTGGCTGTGCTCTTTGCAAATGCGTATATCCGCACATTACGGTTTTGTTATGCTTTTTTGCCATTTCCACCAGAGATGTGCAAAGCGTAATAAGCAGCTGCTTGATTTCGTTAATTTCATCACGCAGATAAAGTCTTATATCAAGCGCAACCTGGTCGTTTCTGGAACGTGAAGTATGCAATTTTTTGCCCAAAGCGCCAAGCCTTTTGGTAAGCTCGGCTTCAACAAACATGTGGATATCTTCGGCGTTCATGTCAATTTCAAGCGTGCCGTTATCCATATCTTCAAGAATACCCTGCAAGCCCTTGATGATTTCCTTCGAATCTTCCTCGGGAATTATTCCGCACTTGCCCAGCATGGTTGCGTGCGCAATGCTGCCCTTTATATCATGTCTGTACATTCTTGAATCAAACGCAATTGAAGAATTAAATGCGTTTACGCCCTCGTCAACTTCTTTCGAAAAGCGTCCCGCCCACATTTTTGCTGACATAAAATCCATATCCTCCGTAAAATTTTAATCTATATAATATTTAAGCGTTTACATCTGCATTTTCTTTATTCTTGTTTTTGTTTGCAAGGCTTACAGCCGAAATTATTGCAAGCACAAAGTAAACAGCAGCACCGAACATTATAGCAAGTGCCAAAGCCACAATGCCATTTTCTATATCATCGCCTGACAAGAACGAATCTACCTGATCCTGCGTCAACCCTAAGTCCTCGGCTTCGGTATTTTTAAGGTCGGATTCGGTTTCAAAATCGTATTTTTTAAACGCTCTCAAAACAGGGTACATTCCGTTTACAGTCTTTAAAGCAGTGCTTTGAATGAAAAGCACCACGGATATAAAAAACGTGCGTCCGACAACAAACAATGGCTTTGTGCTTTTTGCGCTGCAAATGCTGAGAATAACCGAAATAACAGAGCCTGCAAATGCGACGTAAAACATTTCTATGATAAACGCAAATTTTACCATAAAATCCTTTGTCATTTCATCAAGCTTATCAACTTCAGCCACGCAAATAATAACAAAAACAAGCGACAACACTGCTGCAACAGCGGTTGCAATTACAGCAATTCTGTATGCAATATCAAGTTTTTTTGCCATAAGTATCCTCTTTTCAAAGCATTTTTGAGTATTTTAAACTTCCTTATAATAACAGCATAAGGGCAAAACGGTTCTTAACGAAAAAACAAGAACCGCTCTGCCCGCAAAAGCTTTCAGGAATTAATAATAAACATCCTCTGCTTTTTTCTTTTTAGAATTTATTGCAAAAGCAATAACCAGCACTACTACGCCGATTGCAACACCGATTGCACCAACGATAAGGTAAGCTTTGTATCCTTCTTCGTTATACGGTGTTAAAATTACCGGGTGTAAGTAATAGTCCATTTCGCTTTTTTCAATGCCTTGTTCAAGAAAAGCGTCTTCCATATATCCGTAAAGCTCATCGGACATATCGCTTACCTTTGCCGTAAATTTTACAGGTGTAGGTTCGGGTGCGTCTTCATCAAGAAAATACTCGTCTGTTTCGTCGGTAAGTTCATCCATTTTATCAAACCAACTGGGTGTTGCCTTAAAGCCAACATAGCGGTATTCAAGGGTTTCCATTTCTTCTTCGTTGCCGGCTTCAACTACATAGTAAAGCACTTCGCTGTCATCGGAAAGTCTTATGCCGTAGGTGGTTTCATACTCTTCAGCAAAGGTGCCGTAGCCATAGTAAAACTCACCTTCAACAAGCATACCGTCTTCAACATCTTTGTAAGAAAGCTCGTTATAATTTTCAAAGCCTTCATCTACAAGAGATTTTTCCTTAAAACCTCTGAAAAGGAATACTGCACCAACAATCATCACCACAATGGCAATTATGTAAGCGGTTGCATTTTTACCGTTGTTCATTTATCAATAACTCCTTATATATAATCACAAATAGAACAATTAGCCGTTATTTCTCTTTTCATCAAGCTTTGCCTTAACCTTAATCGGCAGACCGAAGAGGTTGATAAAGCCTGCGCTGTCGTTCTGGTCGTAAACCTCGTCCTCATCAAAAGTAGCAACTTCTTCATCGTAAAGAGTATAGGGTGATGTGAGAGATGCTGTGATGATGTTGCCCTTGTAGAGCTTGAGCTTAACGTCGCCTGTTACAGTTTCCTGTGTCTTGTCAACAAAAGCGTCAAGAGCTTCTCTAACGGGTGTAAACCACTGTCCGTTGTATACCATATCTGCATAAATGGGAGCAAGTTGCTGCTTAACTCTCATAGTTGCCTTATCAAGACAAAGAGTTTCAAGAGCATCGTGCGCGTAGTAAAGGATTGTACCGCCGGGTGTTTCATAAACGCCACGGGACTTCATACCAACAAGACGGTTTTCTACGATATCTGCAATACCAATACCGTTTGCGCCGCCAAGCTCATTAAGCTTGCGTACAACGTCGCTGCCCTTCATCTTAACGCCGTCAATTGCAACGGGAATACCTTTTTCGAATGTGATTGTTACGTATGTAGGAACATCAGGAGCCTGCTCAGGAGAAACGCCGAGTTCAAGGAAGCCTTCTTTATTATACTGAGGCTCGTTAGCGGGGCTTTCAAGGTCAAGACCTTCATGAGAGATGTGCCAAAGGTTCTTATCCTTGGAATAGTTTGTTTCGCGGTTTATCTTCAAGGGGATATTGTGAGCTTCTGCGTAGTCGATTTCTTCATCACGTGATTTGATATCCCATGTTCTCCAGGGAGCAATGATTTCCATATCGGGAGCAAAAGCCTTGATGGTAAGCTCAAAACGAACCTGGTCGTTACCCTTACCTGTACAGCCGTGGCAGATTGCATCTGCGCCTTCAGCCTTTGCAATTTCAACAATTCTTTTAGCAATAATAGGACGTGCAAAAGATGTACCGAGGAGATATTTGCCTTCGTATACAGCGCCCGCCTTCATTGTGGGGAATACGTAGTCATCAATGAATTCATCTGTCAAATCTTCAATGTAAAGCTTGGAAGCACCTGTTTTGATAGCCTTTTCCTCAAGACCGTCAAGCTCTGTGCCCTGTCCAACGTCACCGGATACAGCAATAACTTCGCAATTGTTGTAGTTTTCCTTAAGCCACGGAATAATGATTGATGTATCAAGTCCGCCTGAATATGCAAGAACAACCTTTTTAATCTCTTTAGCCATTTTAATTTACCTCCAAAAAATCTTATATCAGCGTGCAAACAAGCACGTTTTTATCAACTAAACCCAATTATACACCCGTGTTTTGAGTTTGTCAACCCTTTTTTGCATATTTATTCTGATTTTTTGCATATCTCGCAATAAATATGCATCATTTTATGTATATATGCATATTTTTATGCATAAAGTTGTATATTATACAGTAAAATTTAAAACACAAGCGCCGACACTGATAGCATCAGCATCGGCGCTGCAAATTTTAGTTTGCGTGCTGTTCGGTTACGGTTTCGTTCTTAACGATTTCAACCCTGTTATAAACATCCATACCGGTTCCTGCGGGAACAAGCTTACCGATGATAACATTTTCTTTAAGTCCAAGCAGCATATCGCTCTTGCCCTTGATAGCAGCGTCGGTGAGAGCCTTTGTAGTTTCCTGGAAGGAAGCTGCGGAAAGGAAGCTGTCGGAGCTGGACGAAGCCTTTGTAATACCCTGAAGAACGGGGCTTGTGGTAATAAGGCGGATATTTTCCTCGCCGTTTTCCATGCGTTCCTTCAGCTGAGCATTGATTTCGTCGATTTCCTTTCTGTCCACAAGGCTTGCAGGCAGCAGATAGCTGGAGCCTGAATCCTCAACCTTAATCTTGCGGAGCATCTGTCTTACGATAACCTCAATGTGCTTATCATTGATATCAACACCCTGGAGTCTGTAAACTTTCTGAACTTCCTTGATGATGTAATCCTGAACAGCCTTGGGACCGAGAACGTTGAGAATATCAACGGGGTAGATATTACCTTCGGTAATTCTGTCGCCCTTGTTAATATAATCGCCTTCCTTAATCTTAAGCTTATCGTAAAGAACGTAGGTGTCTTCTTCACCTGTTTCTTCATTTACAATAAATACATTCTTAGCCTTCTTGATTTCTTCTATGCGCACCTTACCGGAGCTTCTTGCAATTGTTGCAGCCTTTTTAGGTTTACGGCTTTCAAACAATTCTTCAACACGGGGAAGACCCTGTGTGATATCCTCAGCAGATGCGATACCGCCCGTGTGGAACGTTCTCATCGTAAGCTGAGTACCGGGTTCACCGATGGACTGAGCAGCAATGATACCAACAGCTTCGCCAACGGAAACAAGGTTGCCGTTTGCAAGGTTTGCACCGTAGCACTTAGCGCAAACACCCTGCTTGCACTTACAGTGAATAACGGAGCGGATTTTGATTTTTTCAACGCCGCTTGCAACAACCTTCTGTGCGTCGCTTTCGTTGATGAGCTTGTTCTTGGAAAGGATAAGCTCGCCTGTTGCTTCGTCACGCAAATCTTCAACAAGGTAACGGCCGAGAAGTCTTTCTTCAAGAGGTTCAATAACCTGACCGCCGCTTGTAATTTCGTAAACTTCAATACCGTCCTCGGCACCGCAGTCTTCGGCACGGATAATAACATCCTGCGAAACGTCAACAAGACGTCTTGTAAGGTAACCCGAGTCAGCTGTACGCAAAGCGGTATCAGCCAAGCCCTTACGAGCACCACGAGAGGAAATAAAGTATTCCAAAATGTTAAGGCCTTCACGGTAGTTAGCACGAATAGGGATTTCGATTGTTGTACCCGATGTGTTTGCGATAAGTCCACGCATACCTGCAAGCTGACGAATCTGGTTGATAGAACCACGGGCACCGGAGTCCGCCATCATGAAGATAGGGTTGTACTGGTCAAGGTTTGCCTTCAAAGCGGCTGTAACATCGTTTGTAGCCTGGTTCCAAACCTCAATAACCTTTGCGGATTTTTCGCCCGAGGAGATATAACCGTTATCGTAAAGTTCGGTAATGCTTTCAATCTGTTCATCAGCAGCTTTAAGAATTTCCTTCTTCTGCGGCGGAATTACAGCATCGCAGACAGCAACTGTGATAGCTGCCTTTGTTGAATATTTAAAGCCGAGTGCCTTAACCTTATCAAGCACTTCGGAAGTGGTTGTTGTGCCATGAATTTTGATGCAGCGTTCGATAATGCCTGAAAGCTGCTTTTTGCCAACAAGGAACGAAACTTCAAGGTCGAACTGCTTATCGGAGTTTGTTCTGTCAACGTAGCCGAGATTCTGCGGAATGTTTTCGTTGAAGATAAGTCTGCCGACTGTACAGTCAATAATCTTGGAAACTCTTCTTCCGCCGATATCCTTTGTAATTCTAACCTTGATAGCTGCGTGCAGCGAAACAACGCCTTCCTGGTAAGCCATCAAAGCTTCGTTTACATCACGGAATACCTTGCCTTCGCCCTTTTCACCTTCCTTAAGCATTGTAAGGTAGTAAGAACCGAGTACCATGTCCTGTGTAGGAACAGCAACAGGGCGTCCATCGGAAGGCTTGAGCAGGTTGTTTGCAGCAAGCATCAAAAATCTTGCTTCTGCCTGAGCTTCCTGAGAGAGCGGCAGGTGAACAGCCATCTGGTCACCGTCGAAGTCAGCGTTGTAAGCTGTACAAACCAGCGGGTGAAGCTTTAACGCTCTGCCTTCAACAAGCACGGGCTCAAACGCCTGAATACCAAGTCTGTGAAGTGTAGGAGCACGGTTAAGCAAAACGGGATGATCTTTAATTACGTTTTCAAGTGCATCCCAAACTTCATCCCTAGCTCTGTCTACAAGCTTGCGTGCAGCCTTAATGTTTGTAATAACCTTTGTATCAACAAGTCTTTTAAGAACAAAAGGCTTGAAAAGTTCAAGTGCCATTTCCTTAGGCAAACCGCACTGATACATTTTCAGTTCAGGTCCTACAACGATAACGGAACGGCCGGAGTAGTCAACACGCTTACCGAGAAGGTTCTGACGGAAGCGGCCCTGCTTGCCCTTAAGCATATCGGAAAGAGATTTAAGTGCACGGTTGGAAGGACCTGTAACAGCTCTGCCATGGCGGCCGTTGTCGATAAGTGCGTCAACAGCTTCCTGAAGCATACGCTTTTCGTTTCTGATGATAATATCGGGAGCATCAAGCTCAAGCATTCTCTTCAGACGGTTGTTTCTGTTAATAACTCTGCGGTAGAGGTCGTTAAGGTCACTTGTTGCGTATCTGCCGCCGTCAAGCATAACCATAGGACGCAATTCGGGCGGAATTACGGGAACAACATCAAGCACCATCCATTCGGGCTTGTTGCCTGAAAGTCTGAAAGATTCAATAATTTCAAGACGCTTCAAAAGCTTCATGCGCTTCTGGCCGGATGCAAGTCCGTCAAGTTCGTCTTTAAGTTCGTCAGAAACAACTTCAAGGTTGTTCTTCCATTCGGTTTCTTCAACACAATTTGCGCAAAGCTCGCAATTCTTGCAATCAAAGCTTGTGCACTTAGCGCACTGTTCTCTCTGTTCTCTGTCAAGATTAAGCTTGCTCTGTCTTTCCAATTTCTGTCTGAAAAGGTCGTAACGATCGCAGCTGTATTCCTGAAGCAATATCTTGATAGCTTCAGCACCCATGCCTGCTTCAAAATCGTCACCGTATTTTTCTCTTGCGTCGATATATTCCTTTTCGGAAAGAAGCTGCTTTTTCTCAAGCTCTGTATTTCCGGGATTTGTTACGATATATTTTGTGAAATAAAGGATTTCTTCAAGACGCTTTTGCGAAACTTCAAGCACCTGACCAATACGGGAAGGTGTGCCCTTAAAGTACCAGATATGAGAAACAGGAGCAGCAAGCTCGATATGTCCCATTCTTTCACGTCTTACCTTTGCGCGTGTTACTTCAACACCGCAGCGGTCGCAGACTTTACCTTTAAAACGGATTTTCTTGAACTTTCCGCAGTGACATTCCCAGTCCTTTGTAGGTCCAAAAATCTTTTCGCAGAAAAGACCGTCTTTTTCAGGTTTCTGTGTTCTGTAATTTATGGTTTCAGGTCTTTCAACAACGCCGTAGCTCCAGTTTCTCATTTGCTCGGGCGAGGCAAGACCGATTTTTATGGATTCAAAAGTGTTAAATTCCATTAAGAATAAGCCCCCTTGTTTATTTTACGCCGGGCAGAAATTTTTTGAGCATTTCTGCCCGGACACGATATTGTTTACTTTATGATATTGGTTGACGCAGCTTTGCTTTTATAAGGGGTTTGCTGATTAGAAGTCGTCATCCTCATCATACATATCGCCGTCATCAGCGGCATCGTCAAGAGCGTCATCGTCATCGCCGTAATCTTCATAGTAGCTGTCTTCAAGCTCATCTTCAATAATAATGTCTTCCATATCGGAATCGTCATCATAATCGGAAGGATGAGGAATGATGTTGTCGTCATCATCAAAGTTCTGCTTAAGGTCGATTTCCTCATTGTTTGCGTCATAAACACGAACATCAAGCGCAAGCGACTGCAATTCCTTGACAAGTACCTTGAACGATTCGGGAACGCCGGGCTTAGGAACATTCTGTCCCTTAACGATTGCTTCGTAGGTGAGTACACGGCCGTTGGTATCGTCCGACTTAACGGTAAGAATTTCCTGCAAGGTGTAAGCTGCGCCGTAAGCTTCAAGCGCCCAAACTTCCATCTCACCGAAACGCTGACCGCCGAACTGCGCTTTACCGCCAAGCGGCTGCTGGGTTACAAGCGAGTAAGGACCAACCGAACGTGCGTGGATTTTATCATCAACAAGGTGATGCAATTTAAGATAGTACATATATCCGACAGTTACGGGGTTATCAAACGGTTCGCCCGTTCTGCCGTCGTAAAGTGTAAACTTACCTGTTTCATTAAACTGAACGCCGTGGAAGAGTGTATCGGGATTATCATCAGCTTCAAGCTTTTCGCCCGCTGCTTTGAGCCAATCTCTGATGTCGCCTTCGTGTGCGCCGTCAAATACAGGTGTCATGATGTGATAGCCGAGAGCCTTTGCAGCCATACCCAAGTGAACCTCGAGAACCTGACCGATATTCATACGGGAAGGTACGCCGAGAGGGTTGAGTACGATATCAAGCGGTGTGCCATCTGCAAGGAAGGGCATATCTTCCTGGGGAAGAATTCTCGAAACAACACCCTTGTTACCATGGCGGCCCGCCATCTTATCGCCGACAGAAATCTTACGCTTCTGTGCGATATAGCATCTGACAAGCATATTTACGCCGGGGCCTAATTCGTCGCAGTTTTCTCTTGTAAATACCTTTACGTCTACAATTACGCCCGATTCACCGTGCGGAACCTTAAGAGAATTATCTCTGACTTCTCTTGCTTTTTCACCGAAGATAGCTCTGAGAAGTCTTTCTTCAGCGGTAAGCTCGGTTTCGCCCTTAGGTGTTACCTTGCCGACGAGAATATCGCCGGAACGAACCTCGGCACCAATGCGGATAATACCGTTTTCGTCAAGGTCCTTCAAAGCATCTTCACCAACGTTGGGGATATCTCTTGTAATTTCCTCTGCGCCGAGCTTTGTATCTCTTGCTTCAATTTCATATTCTTCAATATGGATAGAAGTAAATGTATCTTCCTTAACAACCTTTTCGTTAAGCAGTACAGCGTCCTCGTAGTTGTAGCCTTCCCATGTCATAAAGCCTACGAGAGCGTTTTTACCGAGCGAAATTTCACCGCCCGATGTAGCAGGGCCATCTGCAAGAACCTGACCAACCTTAACCTGTTCACCCAATTCAACAATGGGACGCTGATTAACGCAAGTACCCTGGTTGCTTCTCTTAAACTTGATAAGCTTATAGGTGTGCTCGATATGGTCATTATCCTTAACAACAACTTCGTCAGCGCTTACTTCTGTAACAACGCCTTCATGCTTGGAAACCACACATACGCCTGAGTCAACAGCGGCCTTGTATTCCATACCTGTGCCGACGTAGGGGCGCTCTGTTCTGAGCAACGGAACAGCCTGACGCTGCATGTTGGAGCCCATGAGGGCACGGTTTGCGTCATCGTTTTCAAGGAAAGGAATCATCGCGGTTGCGACAGAAACTACCATTTTAGGTGAAACGTCCATGAAATCGACCTTTTCGGGTTCAATTTCAAGGAACTGGTCGAGGTGGCGTGCGTGAACCTTAGCTCTTGCAAACTTGCCTTCCTCTGTAAGCGGTTCGTTACCCTGTGCAACAATGTATCTGTCTTCAACATCGGCTGTCATGTAAACAACCTCGTTTGTAACAATGCCTGTTTCCTTATCTACCTTGCGGTAGGGAGCTTCAATAAAGCCATATTCGTTAATTCTTGCAAATGTTGCAAGATATGAGATAAGTCCGATGTTAGGACCTTCAGGAGTTTCGATAGGACACATTCTGCCGTAGTGGCTGTAATGTACGTCACGCACCTCGAAACCTGCACGGTCACGAGAAAGACCGCCGGGACCGAGAGCAGAAAGACGACGTTTGTGTGTCAATTCAGCCAAGGGGTTTGTCTGGTCCATGAACTGTGAAAGCGGTGATGAACCGAAAAATTCTTTAATAACAGCAGTAATCGGGCGAATGTTTACCAGCGCCTGAGGAGTGATTGTATCAAGCTCCTGTGACTGAATGTTCATTCTCTCACGGATTACTCTTTCCATTCTCGAGAAGCCGATTCTGAACTGATTCTGAAGCAATTCACCAACAGAACGGATACGGCGGTTGCCGAGATGGTCGATATCATCAATTGTACCTACGCCATCGCAAAGGTTGAGGAAATAGCTGATTGTAGCGTAGATATCATCAAGAATAATGTGCTTGGGAACAAGCTCGTCAGCTCTTCTCTTGATATTCTCTTCAAGTTCTTCAGCATCTGCGGAAGTTTCAAGAATATCAGCAAGAACCTTGAACGAAACCTTTTCGTTAATGCCGTACTGTGCAACGTCAATATCAACATAGCCTGCAATATCAACCATGCCGTTACCGATAACCTTAACGATTTTGTCTTCAACTCTTGTTGCAAGCTCGCCTGCTGCGTTGATGTAGGTTTCTCTTGTTTCAACGTTGATATAAGCTTCGCTTACGCCTGCCTGTTCAATTTCAGCGGCCTTTGCTGCTGTAATGAACTCACCCTCATCTGCAAGTATTTCACCTGTGAGAGAGTTTACAACGGGCTGTGCAAGCACTCTGCCTTCAATACGGGAAGCGATGCCGAGCTTTTTGTTGTATTTATAACGACCAAATCTGGAAAGGTCGTATCTTCTTGCATCAAAGAAAAGATTATCTATATGCTGCAACGCAGATTCCACCGTGGGCGGCTCGCCGGGGCGGAGCTTTTTGTAAACATCAAGCAAAGCTTCGGAAGTATTCTTTGTAGCGTCCTTCTGAAGAATTGTCTGATTCATGCGGTAATCGTTGCCGAAAAGGTCTGCAATTTCCTCATCGGTACCGCAGCCCAATGCTCTAACAAAGGTTGTCAGCGGAATTTTGCGGTTTTTATCAATTCTTACATAAGCGATATCGTTGGAGTCAAGCTCATATTCAAGCCATGCGCCTCTGTTGGGGATTACTGTTGAACGGAACAAATCCTTGCCGGTCTTGTCCTTTTCAATGGAGTAATAAACGCCGGGCGAACGAACCAACTGCGAAACGATAACACGCTCAGCACCGTTAATAACAAAAGTGCCGCTTTCTGTCATAAGCGGAAAATCGCCCATGAAAACTTCGCTTTCCTTAACGTCACCTGTTTCCTTATTCCAAAGTGTTACCTTCACTCTCAAAGGTGCGGCGTAAGTTACGTCACGCTCCTTACATTCGGCAACAGTATACTTGGGGGTGGGGTCAATGCGGTAATCAACAAAATTCAGCACCATATTGCCGTTGTAGTCGGTAATAGCCGCTACATCACGGAATACCTCTTTAAGTCCCTCTTCAACAAACCATTTGTACGAGTTCTTCTGTACTTCAATAAGGTTTGGCATTTCAAGGGCTTCGGAGATTTTGCCGAACGACATGCGCTCGTTTTTGCCGAGCTTTACGCTTTTAACATTAACCATAGGCTCTTTTCCTCCTTGATGTTCAATAAACGCTTTGCCAAAACAAAAACTGATTTTTGCACGGCAATTAAAGCGTAATTATTTTTTAATTTTATCACCGGCAGTATTTTTTTTAAAAAATACTTGACAGCTTTTAAAATGTATGATATACTATCATGCTTAATTCAATCGATACTATCCGATGATACATTATTGAATTATAACACATGACGTATGCCGTGTCAATAGATAAACTTTATTTTCGTGATTTTTAGCGGACAAATCGTGTTTTTTTGCCTTTTGATTGTACATTTTGCAAACAAGCCGCAGCTTTGCCCAAAATTTTCACCTTTATCTGATTATTGATTAACTTTTGCCAAAAATATCAAGATGCAAATTTTTTTGTGCAAAATATGCACACGCTTAAATTGAACATCACGCTTGACATGGCAGTTTTTTTGCTGTATAATTACGGTGTGTTTTATTTTTTACTAAAATAAAGGAGTAAACAAAATGAAAAAGAATATCATGAAAATTCTCGTTGCACTCGCACTTTGCGTTTCGGCAACTTCCTTTGCAGCTTGCGGCAACAGAAGCGACACTTCTGATTCAACATCTGCTGCATCCTCAACCGCAAACAGCTCTGCTGATTCTGCATCAACTGCAGATACAAGCGCCAATACTGATGCAAATGCAAATTCAACCCCCCAGACAGATGACGCACCCGCTATCGAATCAAGCGGAAGCGCAAAAATCGTTTGGACATCTTCTGCTGACATTGCAGGCAACGCTGAAATTTTTACAGTAGTTTTCAACGTTAAGGATGGCGCCGCTAACGGTTTAAGCGAAGTAACAATCGGCGGAGATATTGTTGTAGCTGACGAAACTTTTTCAATGGTTGACGTTGAAATCGTTGCAGGCGGCGCAAATATCGGCGGCGAAAGCTCACAGGCAACAGCACCCGCTAATGCTGCTCTTCTTGTTGATACGGTAGGCGCAAACGCAGGTGATACAATCGAAATCCCCGTAACTCTCGCAAATATGAATTACTGCTCAACTTTTGAATTTACACTTTGCTTTGACAGCGACGTGCTTGAGCTTGTTGATGTTGAGGGCAGTGAGGCTGTTGAAGAAAATGGTCTTTTGCTTTTCAACGCTCAGTAATCATTAAATAAAATTACGGCTTACAACGCAAACTGCCCTCGGAAATTTCCGAAGGCAGTTATTTTTTTATCTGATTGTTTTGCCCATCAGCATGTGCTGTTTTATATCCCACAGCTTCTGCGATAAATCGACATAATATTTATGCGGATTTTCAAAGCGCTTTACTTCTTTCCAGATAGTATCAAGCGCTGTCTTGCAATAATCCTTAATTTCGTTAATATCAGGGCGGCTGTAAACGCACTTGCCCTTAACAAAAATCGGCACAAGAAGCTTTTTTGCCGTAAAGTTTGTAAGCACCTTGCGTTTGTAGGTGTATTCGGGATCAAAAATTTCGTATGGCTTTTTATCATCAATAACTTCACCTGCAAGGGTAAGCACATCGGCAAGAGCATTGCCTGTTTCGTTATCAAACAAACGCCAGACTTCTTTATACGCAGGGTTGGTGATTTTTGCGGCATTGTCCGAAAGCTTTATTCTTGGGATAATTCCGCCCTTTTCTTCAACGGCAACAAGCTTGTAAACCCCCCCAAAAACGGGTTCGCTGCTGCTTGTTATCAGCCTTTCGCCCACACCAAAGCTATCCACACTTGCACCCTGCAATATAATATCGTTTATGATATATTCATCAAGAGAATTGGAAATTACGATTTTGCAATCCTGCAAATCGGCATCGTCAAGCAGTTTTCTTGCTTTTGATGTTAAATATGCAATGTCGCCGCTGTCTATTCTTATTGCAAAATTGCCATAACCCTTGGCTTTAAGCTCGTTAAACACGGTAATTGCATTGGGCACACCCGATTTTAACGTGTTGTAGGTATCAACCAGCAGTGTGCAGGCATCGGGATAAACCTTTGCATACGCTCTGAAAGCTTCAAGCTCGCTTTCAAAAAGCTGCACCCAGCTGTGTGCCATTGTGCCAAGTGCCTTAATGCCAAAATCCTGCTCACAAACGGTACAAGCAGTACCGCAGCAGCCTGCAATGTAAGCTGCGCGCGCGCCGTAAACCGCTCCGTCCCAGCCCTGCGCCCTGCGAGAGCCAAATTCCATTACGGGTCTGCCTTTCGCGGCACGCACTATTCTGTTTGCCTTTGTGGCTATCAGCGATTGATGATTTATCGTTAAAAGCAGCATTGTTTCAATAAGCTGTGCTTGTGCCGCTTCACCCCTTACGGTAACAATCGGCTCTCCCGGAAAAATCGGCGTACCTTCGGGTACAGCCCACACATCGCAGGTAAATTTAAAATTCGCCAGATATTGCAAAAACTCCTCGCAAAAAATCCCCTTTTTACGCAAAAATGCGATGTCATCAGCTGTAAATTCAAGGTTTTCAAGATAATCAATCACCTGCTCAAGTCCTGCGCAAATTGCAAGACCTGCATTTTCAGGATTTCTTCTGAAAAACATATCAAAATAAACAATCTGATGTGCCTTGCCGTTTTCAAAAAAGCCGTTTGCCATTGTCAGCTCGTAAAAATCCATAAGCATGCTTAAATTTCGCTTAACCATAATCAAAACCTCAAAAAAATATAATTTTACGCCGCAAAGTATTATGCTTTACGGCGTATTTATTATGTATAAATTCAGTACGGATTAGTCAACCTTAACGATTGTGCCAACTGCATCTCTTGCTGCGCATACTGCGTTTGATTCATCTGTATCAATATGCATAGCTCTTGCAAAATTATCGTGAACACGGCATACTACATCGCCGAAGATAATCTTTCTGTCAGCAGATTCAACCTTAACCCAAACAATTTCCTTATCCTTAACACCAAGCTCTTCAGCGTCTGCAGGTGTAAGGTGAATGTGTCTTTTAGCAACGATAACGCCCTGCTCGATTTCAACCTCGCCGCAAGGTCCAACAATTTTGCAAGCGCCAGAATTTTCAATGTCGCCCGATTCTCTGATAGGTGCTGCAACGCCGATTGAACGTGCATCTGTTGCGGAAAGTTCAACCTGTGTAGCAGGACGAACCGGTCCGAGAATGGATACGCCTGCAAGCTCCTTTTTAGGTCCTACAATTGTAACTCTCTCTTCGCAGGCAAACTGGCCCGGCTGAGAAAGGTCCTTTTTGTGTGTAAGCTTTGCGCCTTCACCAAAAAGTATTTCAAGATGTTCCTGTGTAACGTGCACGTGTCTTGCAGATGTTTCTACAATAAATTCTTTTGACATATATTTTTCCTCCGAAAAAATAATTTTATTATACACTTTAATATTATATCGGCAATTTTCGCTTATTTCTTGCAAATATTGTAAATAATATACCCTTAATTTTTACATTGTCCGCATTTGCTAATTTTTAAGCTTTGAAAAAACGTGTATCAGCAATGCGCAAACTGTTAAATAAAGCGATGTTAGTGCCACGCGGAACGAGTAAAGCGCAATTGTTACGTTAACCTTTGTGTCAGCATCGCTTACTTCACCCGTAAAAATGCTTAAATTGGGGTTGTTAAAATAGCAAACAACACTTAAAACCAAGCCAAGCACCAAAGGCGCAACGCAGCTAAAGGCGAATATAAACCTTTTGGGCAAGGTATGCCCCACACCTGTATCACGCATAACGGCAAAGTAGGCAAGCACAAGCGGCAGCGGCGTTACACACAGCAATCGCATATCAAAATTAAACATTTCGTACAAATACCAATGCAAAATCTGAAAACCAACGCTCATTACAACAATGGCTATCGCCGAAAACGCCATGGAATGACCTTCGTTTATGGGGGGCAGCATTTCTTTTTCTTCCAAATCACGCTGCATACGGGCTTTTTTTAGTTCTTCCCTGTTCATAAATCCCTTTTCCTTTTATTCATCAAGCTTCAAAACGCTCATAAATGCTTCCTGCGGAACTTCTACCGTACCTAAGGAACGCATACGCTTTTTGCCCTCTTTCTGCTTTTCAAGCAGCTTTTTCTTTCTTGTGATATCGCCGCCGTAGCACTTTGCCAGTACGTCCTTGCGCATTGCCTTTACGGTTTCTCTTGCAATAATCTTTCCGCCGATAGCCGCCTGTACGGGAATTTCAAACAGCTGACGAGGAATATTTTCTTTAAGCTTTTCAACTATTTTTCTCGCTCTGCCGTAGGCTTTATCGGTATGCACGATGAACGAAAGCGCATCGACAACATCACCATTGAGCAGAATATCAAGCTTAACAAGCTTCGATGCTACGTATCCCATAAGCTCGTAATCAAACGAAGCATAGCCCTTTGTTTTGGATTTTAACGCATCGAAAAAGTCATAAACGATTTCGTTCAAGGGCAATTCATAGTGAATAGCCACACGGGTTTCATCAAGATACTGCATATCCTTAAAAACGCCTCGTCTTTCCTGACAAAGCTCCATAATATTTCCCACAAAATCGGAAGGCGAAAGAATTTCCGCCTTTACCATTGGCTCCATAGCGGTATCGATAAGTGCAGGGTCAGGGAAGTTCAAGGGGTTATCAATGTAAACTTCCTCACCGCTTGTCATCAGAACCTTGTATATAACTGAAGGCGCGGTTGTTATCAAATCAAGATTATATTCACGCTCAAGACGTTCCTGAATAATCTCCATGTGAAGCAATCCCAAAAATCCGCAGCGGAAACCAAAGCCCAATGCCGTTGATGTTTCGGGCTCGAAAGAGAGCGAAGCATCATTAAGCTGCAATTTTTCAAGCGCTTCACGCAAATCGCCGTATTTTGCACCATCAGCAGGATAAATACCCGAGAAAACCATGGGGTTTACCTTTCGGTAACCCGGCAAAGCCTCATCGCAGGGATTTTCTGCAAGGGTTACTGTATCGCCAACACGGGTATCCGCAATGCTCTTGATAGAAGCGGCAATGTAGCCAACCTCGCCCGCGCACAAGCTGCCCTTGTTGATAAGGTCAGAAGCTGTCATAAAGCCTGCTTCAACAACGGTAAACTGCGCACCGGTTGCCATAAGCTTAATTGTATCGCCGATTTTTACCGTACCCTGTTTTACTCTTATATAAATAATTACGCCCTTGTATGCATCGTAATAGCTATCGAAAATCAATGCTTGCAAGGGTGCGTTTTCATCACCTTGCGGTGCGGGCACATCTTTAACAACACGTTCTAAAACTTCCTTGATGTTAAGACCTGTCTTTGCAGAAATACGGGGCGCATCCATTGCGGGTATGCCGATGATGTTTTCAATCTCCTCACAAACCACCTCAGGATTTGCCGAAGGCAAGTCTATCTTATTAACAACGGGCAGAACCTCAAGGTCGTGCTCAATTGCAAGATAGGTATTTGCAAGCGTCTGCGCTTCAATTCCCTGCGAAGCATCAACAACAAGTATTGCGCCCTCGCAAGCAGCCAAGGAACGAGAAACCTCATAGTTAAAGTCTACGTGACCGGGGGTATCTATAAGATTGAATATATACTCCTCGCCGTCATCTGCGTTATAAACAAGGCGCACCGCACGTGCCTTTATGGTAATGCCTCTTTCACGCTCAATATCCATGTTATCAAGCAACTGCTCTTCCATATCTCTTGCAGCGACTGTTGAAGTTTCCTCAAGCAATCTGTCGGCAAGGGTTGATTTGCCGTGGTCGATGTGCGCTATAATGCAAAAATTCCTTATTTTATCGTTAGCCAAAGCTTTGCTCTCCTTTTTTATTCGTGATAATAATTGTTGTTTGAGTTGTTGTACATATCATTGCCATACATACCGTTGCCGTACATACCGTTGTTGTTATACATATTATTCATGCCATACATACCCTGCATATTTTGCGGCGGTGCAGGCTGAAATTTGCTCAAATCAACGTAATATTCCTCGCTGTCATCAGGGTTTACGTAAACCGCAACCTTTGCGCCAAAGCTTAACATTGAAGGCAGCTGCATAACTTCATCACTTGTAAAATTGCGGCACAAGCCCATTTCGTCTTCACACCAACACTCAACGTAATAAGGTGACCTGCCGTTAATTCTTACGCTTGTATTCTGGTTGATGCTTGAAACCTCAGCCCAGTACATTCTGCCTTCTTCAAGCATACGTTTTGCCTTTGCAATTGATTTTACCTGCTTTACAATCTGCCAAACGCCTGCGGCAATAAAAATACAACTGAAAAGCATTATAAATATTCCTACGCCCGTAGGGCTATCAGTTTGCAGCGCAGGTGAATTGCGGTCGATAAAAAATGCCATCCACGCACCTATTACAAAAAACAACAAGCCTACACCTGCAAAAATTACACCTGCAAATATTAATGCTGAATTTCCCTTTTTCATATTCAATATTCCTTTCTATATCAAATCCACTTACCTATGTAAAAACATATACATTTTATAATAACACAAATCAAGCAGTTTTTCAACAGATTTTTTTATTTTGTTGAGCCGTTGTTGACATTTTTTTCGTGCAATATTATAATAAAAAAACAAACATAACGCATATAAATAGTGCAGATATCTTGCGCAAATATTTACTATTGGTATAATAAAAAACATTTATTTCAAAAGGTAGAATTTATGGAGCAAAATACAACAAAAAAGCCTTTAAGCAAAAAGGCAATCATACGGATAATAATTTTACTTTTGGTAATATTGTTTGGTATATTTACGCATTGGCAAAATAATGATATTGTAATTACCGAGCATGAATATTACAGCAGTAAGGTTCCGCAAGAGTTTGACGGCTTTAAAATATTGCAGCTTTCTGATTATCACAACAAAAATTGCGGCGAAAATCAAGAGGATATTTTAAAGCTTATATCACAGCAAAAGCCCGATATTATTGTGATTACGGGCGATATTATTGACAAAAACCGCAGCGGATACGAAAACAGTCTTGAACTGCTTGAAGGCGCAGCAAGCATAGCTCCCACATATTACATAACGGGCAACCACGAAAAAGGCACGGACGAATACGAATTTGTACGCAAAAAAATCATTGAAGAAGAGATTTTTCTGCTTGAAGATAAAGTGGTTGAAGTTGAAAAAAACGGTGAAAGTATCAGCATTATCGGTCTTGATGCCGACTCAATACAAAGCAACGTGCTTGAACAATTGATATCGCAAACCGATGAAAGCGATTTGCGTGTGCTTTTGGCTCACAACCCTGAAGAAATAGCATATTACAGCGAATGTGGCGCAGATATTGCCTTTTGCGGCCATGCGCACGGCGGTCAAATAAGGCTGCCGTTTACGCAGGGGCTTTACGCGCCAGACCAAGGTATTTTGCCTGAATACACCGCAGGCGCACACGATTACGGCAATATGACAGAATATATTTCCCGAGGAATAGGCAACAGCGGTTTCCCGTGGCGCATTTTCAACCGCCCTGAAATCGTTTGTGTAACGCTTCATCACGAATAAATAAATTTAAGCCTTGCAACGCTTGATATTACGGCATTGCAAGGCTTTTGTTTTAAAAATTTCAGCTTATGCTTTTAAGTATTTTTCGATAAACTTTGTCAACCTTGGTAAAATCCATAGCGTTGATGTAGTATTTTTCAATTTCATCATGCACGCTCAGTGCCGATGCAATTGAAGATGCCGCCTCGGCGCAAAGTTCAAGCCCTGCGGATTTATCAAACGCCATTTTCTGTTTTTTCTCGGCAATTTTTGCCATGTTGTAAAAACGCATACCGTTAATCCTCTTCAAACATTCATAATGCTTTGCGTTAAGAAAGTTTTCGCTTAAAAACGCCAAATTCTTTTCGGGAATAAGCACAGCTTCAATAGGGTTTGACGTAACAAGGCGGCAGTGCGAAATATAAACTAAAAGTCCACGGCTAAGCGCTTCAGCGCAAATCATTCGCAAAAGCTCTCCGCCAACGGCAAAGTAATCATCGCAAACGGCAACAACGGTATAGCTTTTGTCAATTTCCTGTGTAAAATAACCGCTTTGCGTAATTGCCGAAAGCTGACGGTTTTCGCATTGACCTTCAATTTCGCCATTGCGTCCAAGCATTTTTCGGGCAAAGCGCTGCGCAAACGCCTGCAGCTTTTCTTCCAGAATACAGGAACGCGCGTAATCATAAAGACCGCCGAAGAGCTCCGCACCCGCTGTTACAAACCTTGATGCACGCTTGTGAAACGCCGCGTTTTCCGCAAAGCAGTATTCAAGCGCTTGCCTGTGAGGTGCTATTTTGTTTTTGTCCCAAAAATCACCTAAATTTATATATTCACCGTCAAGCGCAGGGTGCTTTGGCTCCATAACGTGAGGGGCGGTGCCGTCGGCAACATAAATCCCCTTTTCTTTAAAAACAACGGCATCAAGCGAGTTTAAATCGGAAGAACAACAATAAAAATCGCACTCACCGCCATATTCTTCCGCCAGACGCTTCATCAGGCTTGATTTGCCCGTACCGGGACCGCCTTTTAGAATATAGCCGTAATATCCATTGCGCTCGGCAATTGCCGAAAATTCATTTTTAAAACCGTTTGGCGTTACCCCGCCGAGAAAACACTGCATAAAAACCCTCCTGAATCAATTAATTTTTATCATATTATGCGTAAACGGCGTGCTAAGTTACACCAAATGCAAAAAATTGCGCTGTGCAATGCCAAAAATTACGCAAACTCAAAAAATCCTCTTGACTTTTTAATTTAGGTGTGGTAAAATACCTAATGGTGTTCGCCGGTGTGATGGAATTGGCAGACGTGCCGGACTCAAAATCCGGTCCTGGCGACAGGGTGCGGGTTCGACCCCCGCCACCGGCACCAAAAATCGACAAATCTC
>JAZQJI010000021.1:0-10415 GCA_045541475.1 Oscillospiraceae bacterium | reverse complement strand
CGCCTATAAGTGCTGCATTGACAAAATGCGCCATCAATTTACGCTTGATTTTCTTCTTTGTTACTGTTTCAGGCATAAATATTCCTCTCTTTCTTATTAAACCTTAACACTATACTGCACCTGTATACCCATCTGATACTGCAGACCGTCTGCGGTATTTTCCTGCGGGATTTGATACAGCATAGCGTTGTTTGCCGTTATTTTCGTTATTTCGCCGCTAAATTCCACGCCGTCAATTGTGCTTGTAATTTCTGCGCCAATCTGATTATGAAGCCAATGCGTCAGCTCCAAAAGTGCGCCGCTATTGGCCATGCGCTCATAATCGTTAATGCCGCTGTAGGTTGCGTATAGCATAAAATTATGCTGACGCTTTTGGCACCCTAAGATATCTTCGGATATCAATTCATCGCCGATCGGATCCAAGCCGTAGCTTGTTGGCTCGGGATCGGCAAAGTCGATGTGTATTTCGTTGCAAACCTGCGATATCTTGTCAAAGCTCTGCAGAATTTCACGCATTTTTTCGATAATATTCATGTGTTACCTCTTCTTTGCGATTGCCGCGGCTCCTCGCAATATTTGCTGACCGTGGTTTTTCTTCATCACTTCGAACCATAGACGCGTTCCTTTGGGGTTTCCACCGTGCGGTGGTTTATGGTTCTTTACAGCGTAATAGTCACTCTTTGCAAAAGGCGCTGTATAAACAATCTTGCCCTTTTCTGCAATTTCCGCAGAATCACGCAGCTTGCCAGAGTTTTTAAAGCGCGGCAGACCTACGGGAACATAAGGCGTCATTTGACGTAAACATTCGTTATCAACATAGGTTTGCATGTTTTCAAACATTCGGGCGTTACGCTTGGCAAAATTACTGCTCCATATTAGCTTTGCTTTCACGCAATCACCTCGCTGTGATGTCAAAATCGGGCTTTATGCCGATTGTTTTGTGTTCAACGCTCTTTATAACCGCAAATTCGGGGCAACTTTTACGAAACTGTGCCATGCTCTCCGATACGCTCTGCTGTGATGAGCTGTCAAACTCGAAATTGCTTTCAAAACCGAGGATTATATCCCCGATTTTAGGAACGTAACCACTGTTATTGCAAACAGCGTATATCAGCATTTTCACATCGCCGCTTGTCTTAGCGCCATCTTTGGTGACAACTTCGCCCCTTGCATCGTGGGTATAAACATCATAAAAAATATGCCTTTTAAAGCTGTCTTTTTCGTACAGCGTACATATAGCGTTGGTAATCAGCCTTTCGACTTTAACCTTTTTATGCCATGCAAGCGGTATATTTTCCTCAATGCCCTGCTCTGCAAAACCAATTGTGCGGAATTTTGTCCCGAATATCTCAACAAGTCTGTCCGTCCAGCTGTGTGCATCGCCCTTAGGTATTGCAAGTGTATAGATTTTGCCATTCTCCGAAGGCTCGCCAACAAGTACATTGCTGACAGTTTCTGCCATGCCGTTTGTATAAAGCGTGATATCAGTGCCCTTAATCATCTGTATCAAAGCTGTACACCTCCAAAGCTCCAAAGGTCTGACGCAATATGCCTAAGTCTTTTAGCTCATTTCGCAAAAAGTAAAGCGACTGCCCTGCGTTGAGAAACGTCATCGAAGCGCTGTATCCCAAAGCGGATTGCGAAGCCTGCGTTATTGCCGGTGAAGAATCGGCAATGCTGTCAAGCGCACGGCAAATAGACTGTATTACAACGCTTTTTACAGCGATAGCGTAATCTTCACCCGTATTTTCATCAGCAATCATGCTGTCAATGTTCTTGCCGTATTTTCTTGCCGTTATTCTCAGCTTTGCACTTGCTGTTTCAAGCAAAACTTCTGCCGCCTGACTTTGCGCTGCTGTCAAGGTAACACCGAGAGCTGTTATATCACTTAACTTTGCGTACACCTTTGCGTTTGTTTGGCTCATTGCACATCACCGCCTCATCAGTTTTTGGCTTTTTCTCCGAATCACCGCCGTCAATCCTCTCCCAATCGGGAGAGGAAAGCTGCGACGGTATTTCAATAATCCTGCCGTTATGGATATTGCGATACTTCATGATTATTCAGCCTTGATAAGTGCAAACGAATCCTTATCGAGAATTCCCCAGCCGATATAGCTTTCAGCACGAAGTACAATCTGGTTTGTGCGCTTAAGGTCGCCCTGGCCGTCAGGATCGCCGAACTGGATAATTTCAAGCGGGATATTTTCTGCATAACCCCATTTAAATGCACTTGCAAAGTCGCCTACAATGGCTCTTGTTTTACTCTGACCGAATTCAACGGTGTTGTTTACATCGGATGCAATACCGCCGAATGTTGCAGGATTTGCACCAAATCTGAATTCGGGATAAATAGGAAGGTTGGAATCCTTTGTTTTCATTGCACCAAGCGCTGACGCAAATGTAGGCGACATTGCAATGCCCGTAACAACACCGTCTGCTGTCTGAATAGGCGCAACGGCAGAATCGATATTGTCATCGGGTGCGGCAGAATCAAAGGTTACAGCAGCAGTTACTGCCTTGCCAAAACAGTTGTTGCCCACTGTTGCAGATGTTTCGCCATCATAAGGATTTACGCCGTGAATAGCGGCAATATCAAGCGCTCTTGCCATTTTCTTTGCAAAGCCTTCGGAAAACGCCTTAAGGTAGGGCAGCTGCTTTTCTTCGGAAAGGTTGACAAACTCGTCGCTTACTCTGTGCTGATATACAAACTTGATAGGCTTGATTGTTACGGGTGTAAAACCAGCATCACCAGCAGGCTTGTTGCCGCCTTCGCCGACGATTGAAGCTTCACCGTCCATTGTAAATACAAAAGTATCGGTACCTGCAAAGGGCATGGGTGTTGTACCACAGAGCTTTGCAAGTGCAGAATGGCCCTTTACCTTGTCGAACATCTCTGTTACAAGTTCGGGCTTAAAAAGTGTTCCTGATGTTGTGATTGTTGCCATAAATTTTCTCCTTTACTGTTTTTTGAGATTTTGCAGCATTTCGATATATGCCGCATCGCTTAAATCGGGGGCGGGCTTTTCTGCTGAAAAGGGCGGTGCGGGATTGTTTTTTGTTGTGGTGTATTTTGCCAATTTTTCCGCATCTGCTCTGATATCCTCTTCAGTTTCGCCCGAAAGCTTATCGGCAAGCTCAAACGGTATTCCGACCTCGTGGGCAATTCTCATTTTTGCCGAGCTGTTCTCGTGTGCCTTGTTTTTTGCGGTTAAATCCGCAATAGTTGTTTCATGTGTTTTGAGCTTTGCATTTAGATCATCTATCTGCTTTTGGTAGACGTCGTTGTTCTTGGTGACATCATCGGGCGACAGATAACCCTCAAATTTCTTTGCCACCTCATCGGTGACGCTTCTTGTGTTGCGTTCAAGACGGGCTTTTATAGCTGCGTCAAACGCTTCCTGTGTTTCAATTGGTTTGAATTCTTCCGACATAATTTTTCCTCCTACATTAACCCCGTAGTTTAGGTGATTTATTTATTAAACGGCTTATATATAACCGCTTAATAGCTGATTTTCTGCTTTTTCTTTTCTTTTGCGTTGGCGCACAGCCAAACGCTAAGGGCGACAGACTCAAGCAGAGAAACGTCCGCACCTTCAAGTATTGATGTATAACCGTAACCGCCGCCCGAGCCTATAGCTCTATGCTCACAGTTAGCTACTGCCTGCATAAGCGATGGCTGATTTTTATGGCATATTTTGCCATCAAACAGATGTTTTTCAAACAAAGCGTTTGCTTCAATAACTTCGGCAACCTTTGGCAGTATAGCTTTGCATTTGACATTTGCGTTTTTCATATCCGCTTCAAGAATACTCTGATTGCCTGCGCCGTCTATAACAACGCTGTGCGCATTCGGATTACGCAGATATGCAATAATCCACGCATTGCCGTCACGAATACTGCGGCAGTCGATACTTTCAACAAAAATCTTGTCATCGGCAGTCTTAACAGCAACCGACAGCGATACATTTGACGTTGTCTTTGCATATTTAACACCAAAATACAACCTTTTGTTTGTTTTGAGCTTCGGTATTTCTTCAATTGCAAAGCTTTGCCATTCTTCCTTGGTAATCGCCGATTTCTGATTATATTTAAGCCAAAGCCCGAGTCGCTGAATATTATCATCAACCTGGTCATCGCCAAGCTCTGAGCGGATTGTTCTTTCACTTAATATCGTTCCCAGCGATGGATTTGTTTCGTACCACAATTCCGGGTCATGCGCATCGGTAAGTGCCGGTACAGACCATTCTGCCCAGCCAGCGTCCTGCGCCTTGCCCGTCATTGTATCACGGCGAAATGATAAAAACACCGTTCCCGATGAAACAGCCGTCGGCGGCGTTCCGCACATCAAAGTCTGCGGATTTTTGCTATCGGTAACAACATATTTTAAAGCTGATTCCTGGTCTGATGTATATTCCTGCGCTTCGTCAATAATCAGCAGGTCATAACCCTCGCCAAGACCGCCTTTTGATGAACGTGTACGAAAGTTTATAACAGCGCCCGAGCCGTCAAGCCATTCGATACGCTCCAAGCCGAATTGCTTTGTTGTTTTAAAATCTGTCCCCTCAAGAAATCCCGCCTTTGAGAGACGCTCGATAACCTTTTCCCATGCGTTGTGCGATGTGGTTGTTCGGTGCGCGGTATATAAAACCCTTTCACCGTGCGAAACGCCATACATGGCACGAATGATAAGTATTTCGGACTTGCCGTTTCGTCTTGGTATTGACCAGCCAAACTTCATGTGCACCCAAAGGTCCTCATCATTAACAGCCATGATATCTTCAAGCATCAGGTTCTGCCATGCCTGCGCCGTTCTTCCCGAACGATTGTAGATATCTACCGCTTCCGTGCCTTTCGATTGCGTATACGGCAGTATAACGGAGTTTGTAGGAGTTTGTCTGCCAAGCCTTGATTTGCTCATCAGATTAGCTCCTTTCTCGGCTCTCAAATATTCTTCCAGTCAAAAGTCTGCGGCAGCACCCTGTTGGATATAAGCTCTACTTCGCTGTCAAAAATCTGCTTCACCGTCAGCTTGTCAGATTTCTGGCGGTTGCAGCACATGTGTGCAAGCTGCAGATTTTCAAGTGCCGAAGGGTGCCCGCCCTTTGCAACGGGAATGATATGGTCTATGCATGGGCTTAGCGGATGCGGAAACTTAAAGCCAAAATCAACCTGTTTTCCGCATATTCCGCAGATGTTTTGCGTTGCATAGATTTTCTTTTTGTTTGATTCAAACTGCGCTCGCTGTGTGCCGTTGTGGTCGGGACGCAGATTTGGTTTTGCCATATATACTGCCCTCTTATGTAAAAATCTGCGGATTATCGGTTATTACCTGATATAATCCCTTTGAAAACTGCTCAACAAATTTTTCTTCGTCATAGCAATCGGCTGAGCAATAGCTTGCTATAATACCGTGCACGAGCTCATGCAGAAACACCGTGTTCTGATACGCTTCGTTTCCGCATTTCGAAACCTTTATTGTTTGCGTACCAAAGCTATGCAGGCCGTCGCAGGCGCTTAGGTCTGATACAAACGATTCTGCGGGTCGTTCAATCTTGTAGGTATAGCCTGCGATTTTGATTTTTTCGGGAATTCTCATAATAACCTCACTTTCGTCATTTGGGTATAAAAATAGCACCTTGAGCTTAGCCAAAGTGCTGATATTCATATTCTGTTTGCGTTTTACTTGTTATTCGTCCCGAGAACGCCTCTTTCAATTCTGTCTTCAACTCTGCGATTCATCCACATGAGCGCTTCCTCGATATGCGTAAGTGCGCAAGCGTTTTCTCGTGTTGCAAATGTGCCACTCTGAAAGCCTTTCAGTCTGTCACGTACAATTTCAAGCAAATCTGTATCAAGAACGCCGTGAACGCTGTCAGCGTCTTTACGAGGGCCGTTCTGAAACTGGATGCAGATAAGGGGTTCTGTGTTTTTGTCAAAGTTTTCGGCGGGATAAATATCATACTGATGATTTGCACCGCCGTTGCCTTTTTCATCAACCGCAAATACCTTGTTGAGCTTTTCTCTTTTCTGAATTGTGTTAAGTTCTCTCATAATTCAACCTCTTTCTTTTAATTTTGGGTATAAGAAAACCGCCTTATTTAAGGGCGGTTTAATCTGAATATGTTTGGAACTCAGGAGGACGCTTATCCTCGAACTTTATGCCATTGCCACACTGTTCCATCTTGTGTGGTTTCACTGTGCCGTGTATGATATCATCCGGTATTCCTTCGGGAAAGGCAGCACAATACAATCCGTATTCGTTTTTCTTTCTGTGTTTGCAGGCAACACAATCAAAAATATTAACAGGAATCATAATTAGCCTCCACCTGTTGTATATGTTTTATAATCTTCCAAAATATCTTCCGGTAACAATTCTCCTCGGCTTAGAAGAACTTCGCACTCGGCAATTAGCTCAAGTCCATCTTTGCTGGCAAGCGTCGAAATAGAACTGTTATGAACTGTTGAGAGTTCTTCAGCAATTCGTTTGTAGTTTGCATAAGTACGACCATTTATCGCCTTTGCATGACCAATTTCATGAATTACTGCTTCTCGTAAAGACTCACATACCGTATAGTTTGATCCGAAAAAGATAGCATCAATATCTTTCTTTGTGTACCCTCCGAAAACAACCTGATTGATTTCAAGTACAACTTGCGGATGCCCGTAACGGTCTATTGCATTAGTACGCAACACATCTAATTTTCCGTCTTTCATCGGAATTGACACTATTTGAACAGAATCGAACCTAAACTTATGGCCAGATTTTCTGTATTCCGCAATGGTATTGCAAATCGTTTCAATACAATCTTCTGACAAAACGCCTTTTTTATCTGCCGTCTTTATATCATCAATTGTAATTGCTTTTATTATACCACCTTTGCTGTCTGCTGTCAACCCGTGATACTTCCGCAAATTCTTCTTTTCAAGTGCCTTGCCCTGCTCAAAGCTTAGCTTTGTTGGTTTTGGTGCGTCTTTGGCAACATCGGGCGCTTCCCAGCTCTTTTTTGTCCATACATCCTGACGTTGCCTGCCGTTTTCATAAACGGTTTTACAGCCGCAGTTGTCATGCCTACGGAAAACATCATCAGGGTGCTCACCATAGACATATCGTCCCGCCATTTTAGTGCACCAATCACAGCAATTGCCGTCTGTTGTGCGGTTTATGTAGCACTTAAGACCAGCATCATTGCGGAATTTTGCGTTTTCCTTGATGTAATCATCATGGAAAGAATTTGCAACGTTCTCAACAGGTGCGCCTGCACGCCGTTTTATGACCTCAATCGGCACTCTCGGATCCATAAGAGCATGTGCAACCTTGTTCACACGTTCCTGCGGGAACGGAGCCTTTTGCGGTGCAATGTGGATGTTGTTCTTCTCATCAACAATTGCCTGAACAGTGCCTAAAACATCATTTATCGCTGAATAATGGTCTTTTAACAGCTCCTTGCACACAAACTCAATGTCAACGGCTGAATTTGTGCCGATTTTTTCTTGTATCAGTTTAGATATATGCCTTGCAACAATCTGCGAATACTCGGCAGTATCCTTAAAATCAGCCTTTTTCAGCTTTATTTTCTCAGCAATAGCTGTAAGCCTGCTGTCACTTTGCAAACGCTTAGCAAGCTCGGTTCTTAACTGTGCATAAAATTCGTCTGTATTCATTCTGCATCACTCGTAAGTCCCATAAGCTGTTTTATGTTCTTGTTGCCCATAAAGCCCGGGCTTGCTTCGTTGATTTTATATATCGCATCACCGATACCGCTTAAGGCAGATATATCGGGCTCGAATATCGGCAGCCAGATAGGTGTTGTGTCGGCAAAAGCTTTGCGGTCGTAATTCTGCGCATCACGCACACACGCTGCTAAATATCCTGCGTTTAAAAAGCCCGTGCCGAATGTCCGCTGCGCTTTTCTTGCCGTCAATCTCAACTGCTCGTGGCTCGCCTTGATTGCATCGGAGCTTGAAGGGTTAGAAGTAGAAAAACCGAGGTCATCAAGCGTCAATCCCGTTTCACCTGCAAATATTGAAGCAAGTGTTTTCAACTGCTCGGTGAACGGCGCCATGCTTTGTTGGCTGAACTGTCCAACGCTTGGCTTTTCGCCGTCTTCATCCTTTCGCAAATCAATAAACGAGGAAACAGTAGCGGCGCGATTGTTAAATTCGGCATCTTCCGAAAGACCAAGCACATATTTTTGCGGGAATGAGTAAAACTCTGCTGATACTTCCGAGCGCTGCAATGTTCTTAGAGCGGATTGCGTCAAATTCATACAAGCTCTTGATATCCTCGAATGACCAAACGGACGCTTGGCATCGGGGCGGTAAATAATAGGCACAAGCAAAGCATACGGTGCAAAATGCTTGTAGGTCTTGCTCTCGTCAAGTCTGCCGTTGACATAATACAGCGTTTCTCTCGGTCTGAAATAAGCTTCGAGAATAGGCTTGTCGTGCTCGTCACGCTCTAAAACGGCATAGCCTTCGGTCAGCAGATTTGTTACGGGGTCGATAATGCCCGTAGCATTGCCGCCGTCAATGACCTGCAACTTCGGGTACCCGTTGTCATCGGGACCAATATACACAAAACTGCAAGAGGATATAAGCGCCGAAAGCACAGCACTATCAAAGAACACATCGGCATTGTTGAGCTTGAATATCTCACTGATTTTGAAATCATCGTTATCGAAATAATCAAAGCTGAGTCTATCCGCAAGGCTATCAACTGCTTTTGCGCACCAACCGAGCGACGCTGTCATCCACTTATAAGCATCGGGGATGATGCCCTTAACGTTCTCAATACTGTTTTTCATGTCGTAGTAGTTGTATCTTTTCTTAACTCTGATTTGCTTTATACTAAGCTTTTTTTGCAGATATGGTAGTCCGTATTCTTTCATGATTTATCCTTTCAGCGAGAAATTTGAGCAGTGACAGTTTGTAGTGCAGAGGGTAAAGCTAAGGGGGAGTATACCCCCCATATTGACTAAAACGGAAAAGAAAACCCTCTAAGCAGCAGATGCTTTGAGGGAAAAAGCGAATATTAAAGTTTTCCGTGTGCTTTTTTGCAGTTTAATAATAACATTAAAACTTAGTGGCTTTCAATGGTCAGTTTTGAAATAATCTGCAGAGCCTGCCCATGAAGTCTATAAACCCAGCGCAAGTCAAGCCTTGAATCAACTGCGATGTTTTCCCATTTTTTGCCGAGTATGTAACGCTGATATAATATCTCTCTGTGCCTTACCGACTGCACCGACATCACAATGCTGTAAACCTTATCACGCATTTTTGTACGCCTTGCAATCTCAGTATTCAGCTGCTTTTCAATTTCGCAGATTTTTTCTATTGTTTTCGGCAGCTTGTCTTTATCGCCACCGCCTGAGCTTGCTGAGTTGTAGCTTGGCGTGACTTTGCGCACAATACTTTTGAGCTGTTCGACTTCCTCATTCATCAGCCTAATATCAATACCAAGCTGATAGTAGCTTTGCAGATACTCTTTAACCGTCATCAACATCAATCCTTCCGATACGTTCAAGCCTTTCCTTTGATTTCTTCTGCGCCTCGAAATACTCTGTTTTTGTCTTGCGGAAAGAGCATTTCTCGCAATCCTTGACATTCAGCGCCGTGCATTTGTAATCCTGGTCAAAATAGCATTTGTTTTTGTCATTCATATGATTTTGGTACATTCGTAAATACGCCATTTCATCGGTTTACTCCTTTCTTTTGCCGTCTGAGCAGTAGTCTTCTTTTCTGCACCCAAGAGGATTTCTGTTATCGGGATGAGTACACCACAAGCCGCTCATTGCTCTGTCCTCGCAGTATTTGCACTCCTTACAGCGCACAACCTCAACCACATCGGCGGTAGGTGCTGCATTAACGCAATCAATACAACAATCGTGTGCAATGTCCCAATCGCCCCAAGACGGTTTATCTTTCTTGCTGGTTTTCATCATTCTTAACGCTTCTTCACGCTCTATGTATTCAGGCATTATATATCACTTCCTCCAATCAATAGCTTGTCCGCACTCTTCACAATGATGTGGGTTAATTCCTGTTAGCATCTTATGGCAAGTCGGACAATGTGTCTTTGTGTTAAAATCCGTTGTTCCCTTGATAGAAATGTTTGCTTTCTTCGGTATCTGTTTTTCAAGTGCGGATATTATATTTTCCATATCTGACGTTGTAAAGCTTGCAGCACCTTTGCAAGCAAGCCAATTGCTGTTCCACAAAGTTAACATCAATTCATGAGTTTGCTTAATTGTCATTATCCGCACCGCCTTTCAACGCCTGTTCAGCTTCTTCTTTGGTGAAGTGCATTATCTCAAGGAACCTATCTAAACAATATGTGGAAATGGATTTCTGTCCTATGGTTTTCGTAGTTATTGTAAAACCGTCCTCGTATTGATGTATGGATATAACTTCGTCGG
>JAZQJI010000020.1:0-6386 GCA_045541475.1 Oscillospiraceae bacterium | reverse complement strand
TGCAAAAACAAATATTAATGAGTCAACAAAGCCCCAAATTGCGCTGTCGGGCGCACCCGACTTTCCCTTATGGTTTTCCCACTTACTAATTACTTAGAAAAATGTATTTTGTTATATAGTCGTGCAAAAACAAATATTAATGAGTCAACAAAGTCCCGAATTGCGCTGTCGGGCGCACCCGACCGCACCCGACAATTGCTCCGCCGACAGCAGTCGGCTGTGCGGTTACGCACCGAGTACACGGTTTAGCAAAACGCCATAGTTTGTAAATGGCACATTTTGCGATATGGCCTTGCGCATGCGGCGCAGAACCTCACGGTTTTTGAGCATACAGCCGCCGCAATGCACAACAAGAGCATATTTGCTCAAATCTTCGGGGAAGGACTGCCCTGATGAGAATTCAAAAACAAAATCCTTGCCCGTTTTTTTGCGTATTGCAGCAGGTATTTTAACAGTACCGATATCACCGCACTGACGGTGGTGTGTGCAGCCTTCGCTTATCAAAATAGTTTCGCCGCCGCGCAAATTATCAAGTGCCTTTATGCCTTCAAGCGAAGTATCCAAAAAGCCCTTATATCGTGCCATTAATATAGAAAATGATGTCAATGGTATTTCTTTCGGCACGATTTTTGAAACAATGCCAAATGCCTGGCTATCCGTAATAACAAGCCTTGGCGGATTTTTCAAAGCACCAAGCGTAGCGCTAAGCTCGGTTTCTTTGGTTACAACCACAATAGCGTTTGCATCAAGAATATCTCTGATAGTTTGCTGCTGTGGCAGAATAAGCCTGCCCTTTGGCGCACTTTCATCAATGGGGATAACAAGCACCACAACATCTTTTGGTGATAAATCATCGGCAATAATATGCGTGTTAGGTACATCTGCCGCCCCGATTTTAGCCAGCTTTTCTTTTAAATCTTCAATGCCTGCCAAGGTTTTTGCGCTTGTGCAAACTTCGTTTTCCGCAAGAGTTTTTTGTTTGATTTCACACAAATCGCTTTTTGTATATGCAATAATATACGGTAGCGAATTCTTTTTAAAGATATCAATAAGCTTGTTTTCGGTTTGGCTTATGCCAATGCTGCAATCAACCGCAATTACAGCAATGTCAACCGTTTCAAGCAAAGCGTTTGTGCGCTGCATACGCATTTTGCCCAATTCGGTATTATCATCAAGACCTGCCGTATCAATAAGCATACAAGCACCAAGCGGCAAAATCTCCATTGCTTTTTTTACAGGGTCGGTGGTTGTGCCCGATATATCGGAAACAAGCGAAACCTGCTGGTTTGCAACGGCATTTACAAGACTTGATTTGCCCGAATTTGTCTTGCCGAAAAAGCCTATATGCACCCTTTCGGACGCAGGAGTAGAATTTAAACTCATATCAAATCAACCTTAAAGTACAAATTAAAATCTGAAATCACGCTTGCCGTCTTCAATATCTTTAAGATTTTGCACGGCAATTGCCTTAACCTTTTCGTTGGGTACGTTTTCAATCTCTCTTTCAATAAGAGCGTTGCCGATTTTTGCCGTATCCTCTGATGCATAGTCCATCAGATATTCTTTAAGCGTCATCAGCGCATTGGGGTGACAACAATTCTGTATCTGACCGTTTTTGCAAAGAGCCATAAAGCGATCGCCCGTTCTGCCCTCACGGTAGCAAGCCGTGCAGAACGAAGGAATGTAGCCAAAGCTCATAAGCCATGCAACAACCTCGTCAAGCGTACGCTTATCGCTTACATCAAACTGTTCGGAGCTTTCGTCCTCAGGCTCGGGCTCGCTGTATCCGCCTACGCTTGTGCGTGAAGCACCGCTTATCTGCGAAACACCAAGACGGATTACTCTTTCTCTTACAGCCTTGCTTTCTCTTGTGGAAATAATCATGCCCGTATAGGGAACGCTTATTCTGATTAATGCGCAAAGCTTTGCAAAAATATCATCGCTGATACCGTTATCAAACTGTGTGGGATCAATGTCGTCGGCACGCTTAATTCTCGGTACGCTGATAGTGTGCGGGCCTACGCCATGTACAGCCTCAAGATGCTCTGCGTGCATCAAAAGTCCTGCAAATTCATATTTATAAAGCTCTAAGCCGAATAAAACGCCAAGACCTACGTCATCAATACCGCCCTGCATAGCTCTGTCCATAGCCTCGGTGTGATATGCATAATTGTGCTTGGGACCTGTGGGGTGAAGCTTTTCGTAGCTTTCCTTGTGGTAGGTTTCCTGGAAAAGAATGTATGTGCCAATGCCTGCTTCTTTAAGTTTTGCGTAGTTTTCAACCGTAGTTGCGGCAATGTTTACGTTAACACGGCGGATAGCGCCGTTTTTGTGCTTAATATCGTAAATAGTCTTTATGCTTTCAAGGATATATTCAATCGGGTTATTAACGGGGTCTTCGCCTGCTTCAATTGCAAGACGCTTATGTCCCATATCCTGCAAGGCAATAACCTCTCGTCTGATATCTTCCTGTGTAAGCTTCTTTCTCGGTATATGCTTGTTTTGATGATGATACGGACAGTAAACACAGCCGTTTACGCAGTAGTTGGAAAGATACAGCGGTGCAAACATTACAATACGGTTGCCGTAAAAATCCTTTTTAATCTGCTCGGCAAGGGCGTAAAGCTCTTCAATAATATCTTGATTTTCGCAGGCAAGCAAAACACTTGCCTCTCTGTGTGAAAGACCTTTTCTCAGCTTTGCCTTGTCGATAATACTGCGTATAAGCTCCATATTATCCTTGTTTTTCTCGGCATAATCAAGCGTTTCAAGTATTTCCTCGTGGCTGATAAATTCTTCAGCCTTTAATGATTTGGGGTTGTACATATCTATAATTTTTCCTTTCAAAAAAATATTTTATTTTACCTTGCTGTCGCCGCGTGCGGCAGAAGTGGTATATCCATGCTTTTCAAGCTGTGCTTTAAGAACGGCAACGTTTTCGCATGCTTGCATATCGGTTATTTTTTTGCCATCGTAAATGCTGTATTTTTTGCGTTGTTCTATGGGCGATAAATTCGGCATAATTACGTTTGCGCCTGCGTTAAGACCTAAAATATGTCCGCTTTCGTCCACGGTAGAAAGTGCTGTGGTTGCAGGCAAAAGCACGTTGGGGTTAATCAGTCTTACAATACTCAGCATCAGCAGAGTTAAATCGGCACTGCCCGCTTTGTACTGCGCAAATGGTGTATCCTTGTGGGGAATAAAAGGACCAATGCCAACCATGTGCGGTTTGAATTTTTCGATAAAGCTTAAATCAAGCGCTAAATTTTTTGTTGTTTGGTAAGGCGAACCTACCATAAATCCGCACCCTGTCTGATATCCGATTTTACGCAGATTTTCAAGACATTTCATTCTTGTTCCAAGGCTCATTTCCTTTGGATGCAGTTTGGAATAATGCTCATTTTCGGCTGTTTCATGCCTTAAAAGATAACGGTCTGCGCCGCAATCGTAAAGTTGTTTTAAGCTTTCGTAACTCTTTTCGCCTAAAGAAAGCGTAACAGCGCAATCGGGGTAAAGCTTTTTGATATTAAAAACCACATCGCAGATAAAATCATCATCAAGATGTGTATCTTCGCCGCCTTGCAAAACAAACGTCCGCAAATTTGCCGCATAGCCTTGCTTGCAGCAATCAAGTATCTGCGTTTTGTTAAGCCGATATCGCTGTGCGTTTTTGTTTGAGCAACGCAAACCGCAGTAAAGGCAATCGTTTTTGCAATATGATGAAACCTCGACAAGTCCGCGTAAAAAAACTTGCCTGCCATAAACTTCATCACGCACACAGCGCGCCGCTTTAAATATATATTCGGCACAATCGCAGTTATAGCTTTCAATCAAAGCTTCATACTCATCAAGTTCAAGGCGATGGTTTTGCACCAGTTTATCGCACAATTCAAAAAAATGCTTTTTCATGTTGTTTTGCATCGTTCCTTTCGTTGTGTGATACTCTTTTCTATATTAAAGTATATCACAAAGCAGCTGCTAAGTATGTTGTAATTACAACAAATGCATATATAAAAGCAAGGCAATATATTGTATTTGATTTGTAAAAACTCACAAAAATCGTGCTTCAATTGCGTCGCTTTTGCCAACCAAAACAAAAATAATAACTTTTTATAAAATTTCAAAATATCTTATTGCCAAAAACGCAATTTTGCTATATTATATTAAGTGGTAAAAAGTAATTTTATTTTATAAAACGGCAAATTTACGCGCCGTTTTTGTAAGGAGTAATGGATAATGCGATTGAGCGAAATGAACAGAGAAGAGCTTTTGCAGTTTAAGGCTGAGCTTGAAAAAGAATACGATGCATTTGCCGCACGCAAGCTTACACTTGATATGTCAAGAGGCAAGCCCTGCGCAGACCAGCTTGACCTTTGCAACGATATGCTTGCAATACCCAACAGTGAGCTGATGAAGACCGCAGGCGGCATGGATACAAGAAACTATGGTTGTCTTGATGGCATACCCGAGGCGAAAGCTTTTTTTGCTGAAATTCTCGGAGTATCTTCTGAAGAAATTTTTATTGGCGGCAATTCAAGCTTAAGCCTTATGTTTGGCACAGTTGCAAGGAATATGAGTCATGGCGTGCTTGATGGTGACCCTTGGTGCAAGGGCAAGGTTAAGTTTTTGTGTCCCTCACCCGGATATGACAGGCATTTTGCAATTTGCGAATTTTTTGGAATAGAAATGATACCCGTTGAAATGGGCGCAAACGGTCCTGATATGGACTTTATTGAAAAGGCTGTTGCCGAAGATGATTCTATCAAGGGTATTTGGTGTGTTCCGATGTACTCCAATCCCGAAGGCACAACATATTCTGACGAAACAGTTAAGCGTTTTGCAGCATTAAAGCCCGCCGCAAAGGATTTTAGAATTTTTTGGGACAACGCTTACTGCATCCATCACCTGACCGATACTCCCGATACTCTTCTCAATATCATGGATGAGTGCAAGAAAAACGGCAACGAAAACATGGTATATATTTACGCTTCAACCTCAAAGGTTTCGTTCCCGGGTTCAGGTATTGCAGCACTTGCAACCTCAAAGGAAAATCTTGAGGCTATCAAGAAGGAAGTTGCTATTGAAACTATCGGATATGATAAAATCAATCAGCTTCGTCATGTAAAATATTTTAAGGATGTTGACGGTGTAAAGGCTCACATGCTCAAGCACAGGGCAATTCTCGAACCCAAGTTTGAAGCGGTTGACCGTGCCCTTTCTGAAATGAACAGCGAACTTGATATTTGCTCATGGCACAAGCCCAACGGTGGTTATTTCATTTCTTTCCACAGTATGCCCGGCTGTGCTAAGCGCATTTGGCAGCTTTGCAAGGAAGCAGGCGTTGTGCTTACAAACGCAGGCGCAACCTACCCTTACGGCAAAGACCCTCATGATTCAAATATCAGAATTGCTCCATCGTTCCCTCCGCTTGAGGAACTTGAAACAGCTCTTGAGTTGTTCTGTATTTGTGTAAAAATTGCAAGCGTTGAAAAAATGCTTCAAGAATAACATAATATTTGAAAGGATTTGATTCTATGTCAAAATATTGCACACAGTGTGGATCTGAAATTTTAGATGTAACAGCTACAAGCTGTAACTTCTGCGGAAAAGTTTTTGCTGAGACTGCGCCTGAACAGACAACAGAGCAGTACAGCCAGACAACATACAACCAGCAGAATGCTTACGGTCAGTACAATCAGCCTACACAGTATAATCAGTACAATCAGCAGAATGCTTATGGTCAGTACAACCAGACTCAGTACAACCAGCAGCCTCAGTACTATTACCCTAACAATAATTACGGCACACGGCAACCCAACACTCCCTCGGGTACTTCTGTTGGCGGTTGGATAGGCTGGCTGTTCCTATGCTCTTGTTTACCGATTATCGGTTTGATTATTATGATGTGCAGTGCCAAGGATGAATCTACAAAGAACTATGCCAAGGCTAACCTCATTTTTATGGTGATTGTTTTGGTCATTTACATTATTTTGTTTGCGGCATTTGGCACCGCATTTGCAACCATGTTTGAAGACATTGCAGCATTGTTGCTTGTTAGATAAAAAAACTTAAGCGCATTAATAAAGCCTCACCCTTTTTAAAGGGGGAGGCTTATTTATTTTTGCGTTTCATTCTACTTTAATTGGGTGGGGAAATGCTCAAAACCTAAGCACGGTGTATAAGAGGGAAAACCATAAGGCGAAGTCGGGTGCGCCCGACAGCGCAATTCGGGACTTTGTTGACTGATTAATATTTGTTTTTGCACGACTATATAACAAAATACATTTTTCTAAGTAATTAGTAAGTGGGAAAACCATAAGGGAAAGTCGGGTGCGCCCGACAGCGCAATTTGGGGCTTTGTTGACTCATTAATATTTGTTTTTGCA
>JAZQJI010000019.1:0-46213 GCA_045541475.1 Oscillospiraceae bacterium | reverse complement strand
AGAGTTAGAAAACCCGTTTACGGGTCGCAAGTAACAAGCTTTCGCAAGTGTCAGACCGTATATGCGTCTTGAGACGCCGCTAGTGATATAGGGCTATGCCCGCATAAGAAAAACCACCGGCTAAGCCGGTGGATTCTTATTATACCCGAAAACAAGAAAGGAGTGGTTAGATGATCCGAGTATTCGACGCTTTTTCGGGCATCGGAGGTTTCCGAAGTGCCTTTGAAAAAAGGTCGTACACTTGCAAGGAATCTTTTGAAATTTGATGAGGAGTTGAAGAAATCGAACCCGTTATCCGCAAATAAAATCTAAGTCGTTTTGCCAATGACAGGCGGCGAGTCGCCGCTGACAATTGCGCCTCCCTAAAGTAAACGGAGATGCAAAAGTCATTGTGACGGTCATCAGCTCTATGGCTGTTGCCAATATGATGGCAATGACCGCCTACGCAGAGGGTGATGTTTCGGGTGCAATCCAGTCCACATGGAATGATGCGAAATCCCAGATTAAGTCCATTGTCAACAACGTTATGTTTCCTGTGATTGCTGTGGTGCTGGTTATTTTGCTGTTTGCAAAGCTCGCAATGCTTTATATGGATTATCGCAAACACGGGCAGATTGAATGGGCGCCTGCGGCAATCATCTTCGGTTGTTTGCTGTTTTCGCTGACAGCACCATTGTATATCTGGAACATCGTTGGAATCTGACCAAAAGCCCGATTTGTTTGGGCTTTACATATTGAACATCAGAAGAGAAAATGATATAATTTTCAATAAAATATAGTTTAGTCAATACGAAGGTTCATTTTTATTCTTAAAGTGATGTGAGAAGGATATATGGATTATGATTTGGATTTTTGCCAATAAAAAAATATTGTTCGTTTTCTCACAAAACGTGGTATTACATTGTCGTTCCTATTAGGAGATTTTATTCCAATTACATCAAATCAGATAACCATAAAATGAGGAGAAAGAAAAATGCTTTTCTGTACACTGATATCAGATGATGATTGTGATTTGTTTGAACAAATCTATCTTGATAATAGACAAATGGCTTTCCAAATAGCAAAACGTATTTTAAATGATGCTTCACTGGCAGAAGATGCTGTTTCTGAAGCTTTTCTTCGCATTGCAGAAATTTTTCAAAAAATTCATCATCTTAACTCTCACAAAATGCAATATTACATTGTCGTTACTGTCAGAAACACTTGTTTTAATATGCTGAAAAAGGAAAAAACAGACTTTCTCAGCTATGAGGATACGATAGAACATACAGCTTGTGAATCTGTCGACTTTGAATATCTGCACTTAAAAGAGTGCATTTCACAACTGTCAGCAACAGACAGGGAAATCCTGTACCTGCGTGCAAATCTCGGTCTTTCCTATCATGAAATTGCAGTGACTCTTAATACTTCTTCAGCAGCTGCACGCCAGCGATATCGTTACGCCAAATCTAATTTAAAAAAATTGCTATCGGAAGGAGAAGATGTTTATGAATAATCTGAAAAAAGCTTTGAAAGAAGTTTGTGAAACAGAAATGGATGCAGAAATATCGTATGCACTAATGCAGGAAGAACATGAATTTACAGAGGTACACAATGAGAAAATGAAACAGTGCATTTCCAAACGAAAAAATCCTATCCTGCGATTATGCAAGTGTACCGGCGTGCGTGTGGCTTGTATTTTTCTTGTTTGTCTGACAGTCAGTATCTCGACAATTCATGCAGAAGCAATCTGGAATCCGATTAAAGGCTTTATTATAGAAAAACTGACAGGAGGAAAATCACTGTCTTATCAGGTTGAATCAAATAGTGATTCGCTTGAAATTATTACTGATTATTATACACTTACCAATTTACCTGATTCTTATTCATTACAGTATTCGCAGAGATCATCTACAAGTGCTTTTTACTATTATGGTGATAATGAATATACTATCTATTTTGCCCAGTATGTAAAAACACACTATCATGATGCTCATATTGAAAACGAAAGTACGATGCATAATGAAACAGACGAAAATGGTCAGGAGTATTTGGTTATCGAAAATCCTGATTGCCTGACATACCTATGGGATAACGGTGAATATATTCTGCATATTAATTTTCCCGTGACTTTTGACAAAACCGAAGCTATTGAATTGTGCAAATCGGCAAAACCAGAAATAACGGAATAATTCTTCTCACATATAGCAACAAAGATCTGTCATTGAGTGTAGGCTATTAAAGTTTACACTCTTATTTGTTAATGTCAAGAAAAACAAATAGATTTGATAATACAGGAGGCAATATAAATTTATGAAAAAATACGCTGCGATATCAATTTTTCTACTGATGCTGCTCACTGGCTGCAACGAAGCGCCTGACGAGGTAAAGGAAGAAATCAAAAATTATGAAAACGCTGATACGATACAGGAAACCGAAATCACAACCATTCCGTTTTCAGATGTGTTAGTTCAGGCGAATACGTTTGCTGATGAAAATGATACTAATATTTCTTTTGGCCATTTGATTATCCCCGAAAGCACAAAAATGCCAAGCTATCGTGTAGATTTTTATAATGAAAAAGCTTCCGATTTATTTGAACAGTTAGCAACTGAATCACTCCTTGGAAATGATGGAACAGGCATTTCAATTGATATTGAGTCACGTGTTGACGAATGGCTTAATAATGAGGATTATTGCTTTACTGCATATCCATCGCTCAGTGAAAAGTGTTACTACAGGAATGAATCTGATATTATTATTTCTGATGGCGGATATTATTTCGGTCAAACGATTCGAATGACTGAAACAGGCTGTATTACATATTGGGATTCTGATAGCACAGAATTTGATTCGCATTCAAAATTCCCTGTAGTCAAACGCTATTACATCGATTTTGAAAAAGCAGAAGAAACCTATACTCTTTCGGATGGCTCTTCAAAATCAGCATCGGATATCGTATATTTTGCAGAAAACTTCTGTAATTCGACCATAAAGCAAGCGGAAAATAACACCTTCGATTATCAGGTGAATTATATTGATGTCAGAGATTTAGGGAACGGCAAATTCGGATATTACGTTTCTCTTTGCCGTAATGATATATATGGAAACCGCTTTGATGCTACCACAATGTATCCGTTTGGCTATAATGAATTTGCTGAGAAAAACGCTTTAATTGCAGCACCGACATATATGTGGATTACTTCATCTGAAAGTATAACATTATTCGAAAAAGGAAGCTCTTTTTCATTAGAAGAAACAGGTGTAAATGAAAAAATTGTATCACTGGAAAGTGCGGTTGACTTGTTATCGGCGACTCTTGCACAGGGAAAATCTTACGATTTCGACACTGTTGAATTAAAGTATGTATTTGAAATATCACAATCGGATTATATTGATGCTACACGTGAATTTGCTTTAGATGAAGAAAATGACGCTATAACCGCTCTCTGTTATTCTCCAGAGTCCGTATACGCCTATGGCGATTATGAAATAATTGCAAATCCCTATTGGGTGTTTACTGATGCAAGCGCTCAGAAGACAAGCACAAACGGCGGCGGAATTTATATGATAAACGCTTTAGACGGCAGTTTCAGAATCGAAAATGTAAACGAACAAGGCAATGTAATACTTAATTACTGAGGTGTGCAATGAAAAATGTAGGTGCTAATTTACGCCGTGTTCCGCTCATTTTTTATATTTTAAGTGTTCTCATATGTGTTGCTTTCATTCTGCTGTCAACTGCATATTTTGCTGATGATCCAAAACAAAATGAATCCATGCTGATGTATATGGTTAAGGGCGGAAATACTCTACCTGCACTTTATATGTGGCACAATGCACTTTCAAGCAGCGATATGAATACATGGCTGCTGATTCTGACTCCCTTAATTTGTTCCATGTCGTATGTATATACATTCTCCATTGATATGAATTCAAGGTGTTATCTTTTTTCTCTGAATAGGCAGGGACTGAGAAAATTCACTCTGTCAAGATTTATCGGTTCAGGCCTTTATGCATCAATCATCATGCTTTCCTCTTTGATGATTGCTTTTGTCATTGCGCTTATCTACAGCGATGAATTAGGAATTTATTCATATGCACCGATATGTGAAATGTTGATTCACAAGCAATCGAATTTTCTTGCATTCGCCGAAGTATGCATTACCTATGCCTGCTATGCTTTTTTCATAGGTGTTCTGAGCGTCACGCTTGCCTCTTTTATTTCCAACTCATTTACTTCATGCAGTGCACTGGTGCTGTTATTATTTATGATGGGAGATATGCAAAGCTCCTACCGCAGCAGATTTTATAAAAGAGTATACAGAGGAGAAGTGACTCCCGATGACTACAATCATTTTACGGATTTCTTATTTGTAGGGAATCCTGTACACGGTATGCCGGATTTTGAAAACAGCTTCTCTGTACCTTATGAAGTGTATATTACTGTATGTATCGCCGTAGTTATACTGATGTACATTCTGTTCCATGCAATTATAAAGAAAAAGGTGATTATATGAAAAAGCAAATCACTGTATGCCGATATAGCCTTTCTGCGTGGCTGAGCAGCACAAAGATTATGATATTTCTGCTGTATTTTATTGTATCCTATCAGCTTTTTATCAAGCCCTATATAGAGTTTTCCGAGCAGATTGACAGTCCTCTTGGTACATTTGAACCATTTCTGATTATGACTTCAATGCCGTATGCTGCTTCTCTTTTGCCGATATTGATGGTAATACTGCTCTGTGATATACCGATAATAGATGCATCCAATAAATTTGTGATTTATCGTACAGGGAAAATCCGCTGGTTTATGGGGCAAATGATTTTTGTTATATGTATTTCGTTTGTGCTGCAGATGCTTGTTATGCTGTTTTCGTTAATGACAGTTAATACACATTCTTTTTTGGCAAACGGTTGGTCACTTCCCATGCGGAATGCTTTAACCGAAAATTCAAATATTGTAAGTGCATTCAGACTTGACGGGGCAATACTGAATCAGGTCCGTCCGTTTCAATTGGTAGTAATCTCGCTTGTGATGAATATTCTTCATACGCTTACAATAGGACTCATACAATATTGCTTTGCTCTTTCGGGAAAACGTGTTCTGGGAGTTCTTGTAAATATTGCGATGATTGGTGCGGGCTTCTGTCTGTGGTATGTGAATACACCATATAAATGGATTCTGCCGCTGAGCCACGCTTTGTACACGGGACATTATGATGAATTCTATAACAAGACATATTGCGATATAGAATTGTCATATGTCTATTTTGCAGTATTGATAATTGTATTGTTTTTGATTGCGTTCAAACTAACGAAAAAAAGCTCGTTCCACAACATAGAGGTTGTAGATTAATACAGGAGAATTACGATGATTAAAGTTCAAAATATCTCTCTTACTATTAAGAAAACAGAGATTTTAAAATCAATATCTATTGAATTTGAAAGAGGAAAAATTCACGGACTTATTGGTAGAAACGGCAGCGGAAAAACCATGCTCATAAAGTGCATTTGCGGATTTGTCAAGCCTACTGAGGGTACAGTTCGTGTAGCTGGAAAGCAAATCGGTAAGGATTGTGACTTCCCTGAAAATGTAGGAATTATCATTGAAACTCCCGGATTTATTCCATATTATTCAGGATATAAGAATCTGAAGCTGCTTGCTGATCTAAATAAGAATATTGACGGAGAAAGAATCAAGGAAGCCATGAAGCAGGTGGGACTTGATCCCGACCTCAAACGTCATGTGAAGAAGTACTCTCTTGGAATGCGTCAGCGCTTAGGACTTGCACAGGCTATTATGGAAAATCCCAATTTGCTTATTCTTGATGAACCAATGAACGGTCTTGACAAGGACGGCGTTGCGGATATGCGTAAGTATCTTTTAGATTTGAAAGAGCAGGGCAAGACTATTCTGATAGCTTCGCACTCTTCCGAGGATATCGCTGTGCTGTGTGATACTGTTTGCGAAATGGACAAGGGCGTTTTAACACAGCTCAGAGGATTTGAATGATTGAAAAACCACATGATATCTCTTTAGTAATCTATGTGTTTTTTGATTTCATTGTCTTCGTTCAATTAATTGACTAAGCATACACTATTACAAATATATTTCGGGCATCAAAATACATTAAAAATATAAAACACCAACACAGAGAGCTTTCGGATATTAAAGTAATCCGAAGGCTCTTTTCATCATTGACAGACCATATCAGACAACACTGTGGAGCGTCGTAAACATCTAACCACAAGCCCGATTTGTTCGGGCTTTACATATTGAAAAATGGTAAGAAATGTGGTATAATGAATGAAACGCTAACAGGCGTACAAATAAGAATTTGTAATGGTGAAATCAATGGAAATCATAGATAAAAAGATAGATGGCGGAAAAGCTTTTGACTGGGGAAAAACATCAGTTGACTATGCCAAATACCGCGATATTTATCCGCAAGAATTTTACGATAAAATTATAAATCGAAATATTTGTTTGAACGGACAAAGGGTGCTTGACATAGGAACGGGAACAGGTGTTATCCCAAGGAATATGTATCGTTACGGTGCAAAATGGACAGGAACGGATATTTCGGAAAATCAAATTGAGCAGGCAAAGAAATTGTCCGCAGGTATGGATATTGACTATTACGCTATGTCGGCTGAGGCGCTGGATTTTTCCGATGACTCCTTTGATGTGATTACAGCTTGCCAATGCTTTTGGTATTTCAATCACGAAAAAATTATGCCGAAGCTTTACCGTATGTTAAAACTGAATGGTCGAATTGTTGTTCTCTATATGGCATGGCTACCTTTCGAGGATAAAATTGCGGGTGCAAGTGAGAAACTGGTGCTTAAGTACAGTCCGAATTGGAGCGGCGCCGGTGAAACCAAGCATCCGATACACATTCCTGACTGCTATATAGAAAATTTTGAATATGCGTATCACGAGGAATACACGTTAAATGTACATTTCACACGTGAAAGCTGGCACGGAAGAATGAAGGCATGTCGTGGAGTGGGCGCATCTCTTACACAAACTGAAATCAAAAGCTGGGAACAAGAACATCTGACCCTGTTAGAAAAAATTGCACCTAACGAGTTTGATGTCTTGCACTATGCAGCAATTGCTGAATTGAAAAAGAAATAAATTCCAATTTGTCGAACTGAATATTATTACATAGCCGTTTGTGACTAACAATCACAGACGGCTTTTTCAATTTCAGAACGGAGGTGAAACCAATGCCATATATCCCCTACACCGACGAGCAGAAACAGCTCGCCAACAGCGTAGATCTGCCCACATTCTTACGAATGCGAGGTGAGAAATTAGTCCACGTGGGCAGAGAATTCAAGCTTGTCTATCATGACGGATACGGCAAGCACGACAGCATCACCATCAGCGGTTCACAGTGGTATGACCATAAGAACCAGATTGGCGGCGGCCCGATTAAATTTATGCAGGAGCATTACGGGATGAACTTTCAGGAGGCAATGCAACACAAGCCATTGGTGACTGGATATGGGAAACCATGTTCGAGTGGCTGTTTAACCTTATCTACGGAGGAATTGCAGACCTGTTTCAGTTCATCAACGACAGCACTTCGGATATCTTCGCACTCTCATGGGTACAGTCGTTTATTCCGCTGTTTCACAATCTTTCGTGGATGCTATTCGTGTGTGGATTGATTGGGAGCAAGTATTTCAATTGATTCGGTTTTTTGTCATCTCGATATTTGCAAACGTTTATTAAAACGAAATAATACAAACGAATATTTATCTGATAATGCAGCACAAAATGATTTGTTTAAAAAAAATATGCTATAATAATACTGAAAAAGTGCAACCTATCAATCTGATTGACGTCGAATATAGTAAAGGGGGTTAAGTGCAATGACTGATGAACAGATAATTCTACTCTATCAGCAGCGCAACGAAAATGCTATTGCAGAAACTTCGAAAAAGCACGGCGCTGTTTGCCGCAAAATTGCAGGCAACATTTTGGATAATGAGCAGGATATTGACGAATGCGTCAGTGATGTGCTATTTCGGGTTTGGAATTCTATTCCGCCGGAGAACCCTTCAAATCTCGCCGCATTTCTTACAATAGTCACACGCAATGCTGCATTGGATAAATGGCGGCGCAATAATCGTCGCAAGCGCGGCGGTGGTCAGGTTGAATTGTTACTGGACGAGCTTTCTGATTGTATACATACATCTGAAGAGTTGGAAGAAACAATCGATAAGCAGATGCTGGTGAAATCTGTAAATCATTTTATCAGAGCACTTCCTGATGATACACGCAAAATCTTTGTGCTGAGGTATTATTCTCTGATGTCGATCAAAGAAATTGCATATAGAAATGAGTGCTCTGAAAGCAAAATCAAATCAATTTTGATGCGGACGCGCAAAAAACTACGAAAATATCTGAAGCAGGAGGAATGGATATGAAAAGGCTTGATCTATTGGATGCTTTGGGAAGCATAGATACCGAGTTTGTAGATGAGGTTTGTGATAGCTTAGGCGATGATTTGAAATGTGTTGAACATTGTGACGATATAAGTAATTTTGAAAAGGTGGGTATTATGGACCAAAAGAAATATTTTAAAAAGAAGCTTGAACCTATTATAGCTGTTGCCGCAACAGTGATATTGTGTGTCGGAACTCTGTTGTATATAACAATACGGAATAATAATGCCGCACCCGTTGAAATTGAAAAGGTGACTTCAGAAAACTCTGAGGTACATGCTTCTATGATGGACGAGGTAAAGCAGAATGTTCCGACTCTTGATCAGGTTATTGACCAGATTGAATTGCAGGAGGATTTGAACGACGGTATGGACGCTGTTGAAATCGGCGATAGATTTCCTGTATATAATAAAGTTGATGGTATGGGGGATTTGGGCGAGATCTACGCAACAATCACCGATGCAAGAGTATACAGAACCTTTAACGAAGCGGGCATTCCTCCCGAGGATGCGTATGAAATTACATACTCATACGATCCGCAAACGGACAGCTTGGGAGAAAATCATTTTATTGTAACAATTGATTTTACAGTTGAAAATATTGATGCAACATCAATGCTCCGCTATGAGGAACCTGATAAATACGATGAATATGATTTCAGAGTTGACGTGATTGGAGGCTGTTGCAGCGGAGGCATATATTGGAACGGAGTCAACGGTTTGCACAAAATGGAAGAATGTGCAGAGAACAGGTACGTATTTCATTTAGAGCCGGGTGAAACGGTCAGCTTTTCGGTTTCATATCATATGGATTTAACATGGGGTGATGTTCTTGGCGAAGACGGATTCGGATGGTTTAGTACAGCAGCGACACCTCAGCTTGGGTATGGCATTGATTTGCATTTGGAAGATAAATTACCTGAAGAATGGATTGTGGAAAATGAGTCAGACGCTGAGTAAAACATATTGGGGAAAGCTATGAAAAATATTTTCAAATTTGAATGGAACAGAATGATACACAGCAAAACACTGGCATTATCGCTTATTGTTTCGGCTGTTCTCATAATGCTTGATGTAAAATTTTGGTTTGACCTTTATAAACAGGATATTGATGCGCACACGAGCATTTTTTATAAGTGGCTCGGTGTGGATAAAGGTATGAGCATGGGAAATATATTTTTCCTTATTCTGCCGCTTTTAACAGCGTTTGCATACAGCCACACTATAAGCTCTGACAGAAAATCGGGGTATATTATGCAAATTGTCAGCCGTGGTGACAGATTTAAATACTTTGCAAGCAAATATTTTGTATCAATATTAAGCGGAGGAATGGTTTTTGTCTTCGCCCTTGTGCTTGACTATATGCTTTTAGGACTTTTTTCCTATGCATATCTGCCCAGCCCAGCGGATATGGCTTCGGGCATGACACCTTTTCATTTCTGTTCCGAGTTGTTTTACAGCAATACATATCTGTTTGTGATTTTGTGGCTGATGGTAGCATTTTTGTGGGGCTGTGCAATGGCTTCAATCGGGGTATGCATTGGTATATATATAAAGAATTATATAATATCAAGCATTGCGCCGTTTCTGGTATTTATGGCACAGGGCATTGTTGCGGGATATATCATGCAAAAATATATGATAACCGTAAGTGAAAATATGGTGACTCTGGACTGGTCAAATATGTTTTATGCCTCCCCCAGTACGACATTAATCGGAAGCCATTTGTTTTTTAACATTGGTGCGATTTTTATAGTAACGCTTATTGCTTATTCTCTGAGGGCAAGAAAATATGAGTGTTTGTAAATTGATTTGGTACGATATAAAAAACGGTATTTTCAAAAAGATGCGTTTTTTGATCGTGCCATTTCTTGCACTGCTGGAATGTCTTTATACCGACATGCTTTTAAATACAGTCAAAGAATACAACAGCGTTGATACAAAGACAACAGTTTTTGACTTTTTAACCGTGATTTATCGTGGATGTGAGCCGCTTTTGAAATTTAAAAGGGATGAAGATCCACCCGATATGCCCATATTCTGGGTGGGAATATTCGTTTTTGCGGTTTTCATCGGATTTGATTATTTACATAATGATTTAACGCAATTTGGCATGCAGATGATTATCCGCACAAAAGAACGCACAAAATGGTGGCTCTGTAAATGTTTATGGTGCTTGTGTTCTTCGGTTGTCTTTTTTGTGTTGTTTGTAGGTACGGTTTTTGTGTTCTGTATATTTAACGGATATGATTTGAGCTTTAAAAACAATGTTGATATTCTGGAGATTTTTTCGCAAAGTTCTGTTGTTTACCATCCAAAAATGATAAACAGCATATCAAAGATACAAAGTGTGATGATGTTTTTATCCCCGTTAATTGTTATTGCAACGCTCAATATGCTGCAAATGCTGATGACACTCTTTTTCAAGCCGATGTATTCGTATATGTTTAATATTTCGCTTTTAAGTATCGGCTTTTTGTCGGATAGTATATTTGCCTTTTCTCGCTGTGCAATGCCGATTTACAGCGATATATTCTTAATAGGCGGATTTGATATTAAAGGTGCGTTTGTTTTGTGTGCAATTCTTATTGCAATATCGGTAATAATCGGGTTTGTATATTTTAAACGATATGACATTCTGCCCGATAAAGAGGACAATTGATATGGTATTTTTTAAGCTGGTTTTCAGCGATTTGAAAAACGGAATTTTCAAGAATTACAGATATCTTTACTTTGTGATTATTGCATTTTTGAATTTTTCTGTGGCGCGCATTTTGCTGATAAAAAACAATGACTTTGATATATCAATAATCGATATTCTCGATAAAGCGTTGAGCATATACTATTTTCCTATGACTATATTGTTTTTTGCAGTTTTTATATGTCTTGATTTTACGCATAAGAGCTTTACATCAAGCGGTGTGCAGATTTTATACCGCACAAAAAACAGAGCGGCATTTTATCTTGCAAAATGTGTATTTTGTATATTCAGTGCGCTGTTTACCTGGGTTGTTTTTCTGCTGACGAGCGTTTTGTTTTGTGCGCTTTACAGATATAGTTTTGAAATACCTCAGCATGCCACAAGCGGATTTTTAAGCCTTGACAGAGATGATCTGCTCATGTTCGTGCTTTCACCCATAGCGGTACTGATATCACTCAATATTCTGCAAATGCTCATTTGCATGCTTATCAAACCAATGTTTGCATATCTTGCGACAGTTATATTCATAATGGTTGGCGCAATGTGCAATTCGCCATGGTTATTTGCACACAGCGGAATAAACTTTTATTATGATATAATGCAGAAAAGCGGATATGACACAAAAAAAGCGTTGACGGTGTGTCTTTTGACTGCATTGATATCTGCAATAATCGGCATGATATGTTTCAAAAAGTACGATATTTTACCCGATAAGGAGGATAACTGAAAATGACCTTGACCTTGAAAAACGTAACCAAAATAATCAGAAAAAATACTGTGGTAGATGATGTGAGTCTGACTATGGAAAGCGGTATGGTCTACGGGCTTTGCGGATATAACGGGTGAGGAAAAACAATGCTTATGCGTCTTATTGCAGGGCTTATTATACCTAACAGCGGCGAAATTCTGTTTGACGGCAAAGTCTTGGGCAAGGATATGGATTTTTATGAAAGTATGGGTATTTTGATAGAAAATCCTGCGTTTTTGGGACACCTTAGCGGATTTGACAATTTAAAGCTGCTTGCATCTATCAAGGGAAATACAAGCGATGAGCAGATCATTAAAACAATAGAAAAAGTGGGGTTGAATCCGCAGGACAAAAAGAAATATCGAAAATATTCACTTGGAATGAAGCAGCGTCTCGGAATTGCGGCAGCGATAATGGAAAATCCGCAGCTTGTGATTTTAGATGAACCCACAAATGCTCTTGATGCCGACGGTGTTGAAAAGGCAAAGCAGATAGTAAGCCAAGAAAAAGAGCGTGGTGCGCTTGTAATATTAACTTGTCACGATAAGGAAATTTTAGAGCAAATGTGCGATGTGATTTATGACATTGAGCGCGGCAAAATCAAGGGAGAAAGAATGCTCCAATCGGACGGTGAGAATAAATGAAAAAGAAAACTGTAATTTCCATTATTTTGACGCTTTGTCTTGCCCTGTGGAGCATAAGATATTACACATTCAACGGCACATTTGCACTTCATTCACAATTTCCGAGAGAGTATCATTCTATGAATGATACAATTGTTTTTGACGAAAGTATGATGTCATACGGCGTATTATATCAGCCCGGATATTCAATATGTCTTAACAACGCAAGAATCGTTACTTTGGAGGATTATCTGGCAGAAACAGGAAAATCAACGGAGGATTTTTCAGTAACTTCCGAAAAATATGTTGAGTTGACGTTTGATATTTCAAACAATGGTGATTTCGGGGGAGGATTGTCACTTTACGGTTTGCCGCTTATCGGAGACAACTGGTATACATTTTATGACGGCGAAATGACCGCATGCATAAACACATTTGAACAGGACCTGAGCTATGTTGATATGATTATAGTAGAAAAGGGCAAAACGTCAACGCTGAAGGTAGCGTACAATCTTTATAGCTATCGCTTTTTGCCCGGCGAATTTGAAAATATTGAAAATGAAGATATGTGGGTTTGCGCTACAAAAAGACCAACTGAGAAGTATATTAAGATTGAGCTTAGTTAGATAGAAGATACCATAAATCTCACAAAAATGAATAACCGCTATTGCGATTTCTAACCGAGCAAGCGGAGATGACTCGTAAGAGTCAAGCTGCCAAGCACCGTACGAAACAGAATAGGTTAATAGAATAGCTTACGCTATTTATATATCTATTCGTTTCTACGGTGCTTTTTGTTTGCTTGTTTGTTTTGTACTGTGATAAAAGTCCCTTTCCCGATTGTTCGGGAAGGGACTTTTTTATGTTGCTGATATTTCAGTGGTTGTGCCTGACATCCAAATACCCATAGCCTTCGTTTTGATTCTAACAACAAGAAATCAAAATGGAGGTATATATGAAAAAACAATACTTAAATGTATTAAATACATTTACAAATAAATAGGAATTCGTAGAGGTTTCAGAAAAAGTGTATAAGGAATATATGAGAAGTGGGTGGAAGATTAAGGACAACGATAAATCATTCTTTAATCATCAGATACAGATTTCGTCTTTGATAGGAAATCAAAATGATTCATACGAGAATTTTGATGAGTATCTGCAGCTTGCATCTGATACCGAAGATGAAGTTTTTGCAAATCTGCAGCATGATGCCTTGCGTATGGCGATACTGAGTTTGACAATCTGATGTTCTTGTGGTATGATGAAGAAAATAACGAGTTTGTTGAGCTCGAAACCGTTCTTGATGAGCCAAACAGCACAGTCAGCTACGATTTGGATAATGTGGGGTGAATTTAATGAATAAAGTAATATTGATAATTGTTTCAATAATACCATTCTTTTTGCTCTGTGGGTGTGTAAAAAATGATTCTCAGAGAATTGCGGAAGACTATTCAACTGTAATTTTGCAATGCTTAAACGGAGAAAGAGAAATTTCTCAGCTTGAGGCGCTGTTTTGCGACGCGGTTTCCGAAAAACATGACCTTGAAAGTGAGATTGAATATGCAATGGATACATTTATTGATGGAAATTTTGTCAACGAGGGTGAATGGCGCGGAATGTTTGAAGCTGGTTCATCCGTAAGAGATGGGAAACTTGTAAGAAGTGATATATTTCCTCAGATTGATGATTTAGAAACTGATTCGGGAAAAAAATATGATATCGTTTTTAGGGCCTATACAGTTTATGAAGAAAAGCCCGATTATGTAGGAATAATATATATTGAGATTTTTGATATAACTGATACGGATTATCGCGAGGACGTAAGGTCTTATGTGATAGGAGGCTTGGATTCCTAATATATTCTGCAATGTCAAGATCCGCCTTGCTAAACAGCGGGGCGGGTGCCTTTAACCACTGACCCTACAAACCCAAACACTGACGGAGACGGCTTGCTTGACGGAGAAGAGATTGACCAGACAATAAGCTGGAAAAGAGTTATTAATGACACAGGGGGCGGCAGCCATAAAGCACGACTTGGAAGGGCGTTTTTTGATTTCAAGAGAATTGAGAGCAGATTTGGAAAGAAATTTCCGAATACTGCTCTTTTTTATCGCAAAAATCTTCATAAAGTTTGAGACTGTCCATTATTATAAGAAGAATATTGTTTCAAATTCAGATTTAAGGATTATTTAATAATTCATCTAGTATAATGAAATCACAATGAGGAAAGGGGAACTGAAATGTATCTCAATATTCTGAAAAAGGACCTTAAACGAAAAAAGGCTATGAACGTTATCCTGCTTGTATTTATCATACTTGCGACAATGTTTGTGTCATCAAGTGTAAACAACATTATCAGCGTTACAACGGCACTTGATGATTATCTGGAAATGGCAGATGCACCTGATTATCTCACAATGACCGTAGATAAAACAGTAACTGTTGATATTGATGAAATTATGGATTCAGCTTCGTCAATTGAAAGATACGGCAAAGAGCAGATCTTATTTATGACCACAGAAAACATTGAATTTGAGGATGATTCAAAGGAAGCTCTCGGCGGAACAAATATGCTCCAGAGCGACAAGGACTTGTCAATTAACTATTTTCTTTCAGACGGAAGTATCCTCAAAGCCGTAAATCCTGGCGAAATTTACATAACAGCAGGCAAGGCAGAGGAAATCGGTGTTAAAAAAGGCGATAAGGTAACGATCACAATCGACGACGTATCATGTGAATTTATCATTGCAGGCACAGCTAAGGACGCCTGTTTGGGATCTAATATGAATTCTATGACAAGGTATATTTTAAACGAAAAAGATTTTGAAAATTACGTTTCCGATGAAGGCATAACCAACAATTACGGCGGAAATCTTTACTATATACACACGGACGACCTTGATAAAACCATTTCAGAGCTGTCTGTCGCAACTGAAAGCTTTGGTTTTGCGGGTGATAAAGCTCTTCTTAAATTCACATATATTTTCGATATGATGATTACAGGTATACTTTTAATTGTAAGCGTAATCCTCATTGCAGTAGCATTTGTCGTGCTTCGTTTTACAATCACATTTACGCTGTCGGAAGAGTTCCGTGAAATTGGCGTAATGAAGGCAATTGGCATAGGCAACAGAAAAATCAGAGGACTGTATCTTGTAAAATATATGGGACTTTCCATACTGGGAGCAGTTATCGGATTGATTTTCAGTTTCCCCTTCGGAAAAATGCTTATGCGCCTTTCTTCAATGACTATCATAATAAAAAATCAGAATCCTGTACTGGTAAATATTTTGTGCGCAGTGCTTGTAGTCGCAATTATACTGCTTTTCTGTTACGGCTGTACAGGCAAGATAAAGAAAATGACTCCCGTAGATGCAATCAGAAACGGACAGACGGGCGAGCGCTTCCGCAAAAAGAGTCTTATGAGTCTTGGAAAGTCAAAGCTTTCAACAACATCATTCCTTGCGGTTAACGATATAGTCAGCGCTCCAAAGCGATACAGTATAATCACACTTACCTTTGTGCTTTGTATGTCGCTTTTGCTGATACTTTCAAACGTAGTAGCTACGATGAAAAACGGAAGCCTTATAAGCACATTTGGCTTAACGAATTATGATTTGGCTATGTCTATGAATAAAGAGTTTATGGGATATCTTGTGCAGGGTGGTGACAAGATAATTGAAGCAGACCTTGCCGATATCGAAAAGATTCTTGCAGAAAACGGTATGTCCGCAAATGTTTCAACGGAAATGCAATTTGTTCTTCCTGTGGAATACGGAGATAAAAAGACGAATATCCCAATGTTTCAGGGTACGGGAACAACAATGGATATGTATGAATATACCGAGGGCGAGGTTCCTGAGTATCCCAACGAATTAGCAATAACAAAAATTTCTGCCAATAAGCTTGATGCAGAAATTGGTGACACGGTAACAATTAAAACCTATGATGGTGACAAGGAGTTCATCATTACAGCATATTACCAGTCGATGCTGAGCCTGGGAGATGGCATAAGACTTCACCAGGACGCAGAAATCAACTATATTGATGCCCAAGGCGGTTTGGGAGCAATGATAACCTTTGAAGATGATCCCGACTATGACGAGATACTTCGCAGGGCAGAAAAAATCCAGGAGATTTTTCCGGATAAGGGCGAAATAACAACCTGCAGAGATGATGTTGCAAGTATGCTTGGCGTAACAGAAACTCTCAACTCAATTAAGTCAATGATAGTAATTTTTACAATAGTGCTTACAACGCTTATCACAGTGCTTATGGAACGTTCTTTCATAGCAAAGGAACAGGGTGAAATCGCTTTGATGAAAGCAATTGGCACACGCAACAGCAGAATTTACGCATATCACGCACTGCGCTTTGCAGTTGTGGGAGTTATTGCAGTAATAATAAGCGAAATTTTTGCAATGCCTCTTACACATCTTTGCATCAACCCGGTATTCAAGATGATGGGACTTGAAACAGGCGTGGAATATATAACAAATCCCGTAGAAATGCTTGTGATTTTTCCGCTTACAGTACTTGTAACAACAACGGCAAGCGCATTTTTCACTTCGCTTTATACAAGAAAAATCAAATCCTCGGACACAGCCAACATAGAGTAAGAAAGGAAAACAACTATGAATATTTTAGAAGTAAAAGACTTATGCAAAACATATATCGTAAACAAGCGTCAGAACAACGTTCTCAAAAACGTGAATTTCAGCATAGCGCAGGGAGAAATGATTGCAGTAATGGGACCTTCCGGTTCGGGAAAATCCACACTGCTTTACGCAGTTTCGGGAATGGACGCTATTACTGCGGGTGAGGTGGCATTCTGTGGAAAGAGTATTGTGAAAATGGACGAAAAAGCGCTTGCCGATCTTCGCCTTGATGAAATGGGATTTATCTTCCAGCAGATGTATATGCTCAAGAACCTCACAGTGCTGGATAATATCATACTACCTGCGGTGCAGTCAAGCAAAAACACAGAAAGCCGTAAGGAAACTGTTGCGCGAGGACAAAATTTGATGCGAAAGCTCGGTATTATTGATATTGCCGATAATGATATAAATGAAGTATCAGGCGGTCAGCTTCAGCGTGCGTGCATTTGCCGTAGTATGATTAACAATCCGCAGATGATTTTTGCAGATGAGCCCACAGGTGCGCTTAACCGTACTTCATCAGACGAGGTTATGAATGAGCTTGCAAAGCTGAATAATGAGGGAACAACGATAATGCTTGTTACTCACGATGTAAAGGTTGCTGCAAAATGCACAAGGGTTATGTACATAGTTGACGGAAACATAAAAGGAGAGTATAATTTAGGTAAGTGCGAAAGTGATTCACAGATGAGAGAGCGTGAACGTGCACTGAATAACTGGCTTATGGAAATGGGCTGGTAAGTGTATTAAGCTTTAATCCTGCAGATGCAAAGGGAGTCGTCGTGATATCGATGAACTCCCTGCCTGCGTATCTTTTGGGGGAACTAATATGACCGACATACTTATTGTTGAAGATAATAAAGAGCTTGCAGATCTGCTGTGTGATTTTCTGCGTGCGGAGAATTACACGGTATCTGTTACCGAAACAGGAGAAAAAGCCTTGTCGCTGTATGAAAAATACGGAGCAAGGCTTATTGTGCTTGATATAATGCTTCCTGGAATGGACGGCTTTGCCGTGTGCAAGAAAATTCGTGAGGATAGCAATACTCCCATACTTATAGTTAGTGCAAAAACAGGTAAGGAGGACAAGCTGAGCGGACTTGTGCTGGGAGCGGATGATTATATAGAAAAGCCATACGATATAGATATAATGCTTGCAAAAATCGCAGGAATTTTTAAGCGCAGATACGCCCTTGATGAGATAGTGGACGGAAATCTGCGAATCAATAAGGAGAGCCGCAGTGTGCTGAAAAATGGTGTTCTCGTAGAAATGACAGCAAAGGAATTTGACCTGCTGATGTTGTTGGTGGAAAACAAGGGCAAGGCTCTGAGCAAGGATTTCCTATTTAATCAGATATGGGGAAGCGATAGCTTTTCGGAACAGCAGACTCTGACGGTGCATATAAAGTGGCTTCGGCAGAAAATTGAGGACAATCCGAAAAATCCACAGAGAATAGTAACAGTCTGGGGTGTGGGGTATAAATATGAAAGCATATAGCCGGATTGTATTGGTGCTAACAGCTGTTGTAATCGCTGTTTTTGCAGTGGCAAACCTTGTGCTTCTGAGAGATAATACCGAGAGCGGCAGACCGTATAAAGTAGAGATTAGCCGCATTGTGCGTGATATGGAAGATGGAGATAGTCCGGATATATCAGATTGTGAGTATGTTACGGGAGTGACAAAATACTGCGATGATTTTTACAATACGGATAGTGATTACGTTATTGAGGAAATAAACGGCACGCTTTACCGTTTTGACTATAAAACAGACAGCGAAACAGACAAATCCAGACAGATTTTAACAGTAAATATTGCACTCGCAGCGTTGTCTGCGGTGATTTTCGCAGTCCTCATTTATATAAGGGTAAAAATTCTAAGCCCTTTTGAAAAACTTTCAGACGTTCCCTATGAGCTGTCTAAGGGAAATCTTACCGCTCCCGTAAAGGAAACGAAAAACCGCTTTTTCGGACGTTTTATCTGGGGAGTAGACCTGCTTCGTGAGAATATGGAGGAGCAGAAAGAGCGTGAGCTTAATCTGCAAAGAGATAGAAAAATGCTTCTGCTGTCGCTGTCCCACGATATAAAAACGCCTCTTTCCGCAATAAAGCTTTACTCAAAAGCGTTGTCGAAGGGATTGTATACTGATAGCGAAAAACAGCTTGAAATAGCTGAAAACATCAATGCAAAGGCAGATGAAATAGAGGGATATGTGTCGCAGATAATTACCGCATCGCGAGAGGATTTTCTTAGTCTTGATGTCAAAATGGGAGAGTTTTATCTTTCTGAGCTTGTAACAGAGATTAAGCAGTATTATACTGAAAAGCTTTCGCTTGTAAAGATTGAATTCTTTGTAGATGACTACACAGACTGCTTGCTTGTAGGGGATTGCGATCGAAGCGTGGAGGTAATTCAGAACATAATCGAAAACGCAATAAAATACGGAGATGGACAGAACATTGTAATAGGCTTTTCCGAGGAGGAAGGCTGTCTGCTGGTGACGGTGAAAAATAGCGGGTGCAGTATTGACGATACAGATTTAACCCATATTTTTGATAGCTTTTGGCGGGGTGAAAATGCCGAAAACATAAAGGGAAGCGGATTGGGACTGTATATCTGTCGACAATTGATGAACAAAATGAACGGAGATATTTTTGCTCAAATCAAGGATGGATATATGTGCGTGACTGCAGTATTCGGAAAGGCGTGAAACAGTGACTTGTCACGCATGCAAACGCTGTTGGAGATGACTGCTCCATAGTTAATTATGTATCTCTTGTTTTTGTTTTTTAGCAAAAAGAGGTTGCAGGTTTCTTTTTGAAATCTGCGACCTCATTTCTATTGAAAATGGTGGTGAGAAGCGATATAAATCTCGGTTATCAATTCCGTGAAGATATCACAGCCGAATGATTTCGCCTCAACATTTTCGGGTATCACTTTTGTGGTGCCCGAGTTTTGTTTTATCACGAAAATTACTATTGTCTATTTTGTCATGGCATTTTTATAATCAAAACTGCTGTGAGTACATAAACATATCCTAAAATAATAAAGAACAGTGTTTTGAGTTTTTTTATTTTGTATTATTAAAATAATGAGAATACTATATTCTATTCTTGCTTTGGTTTATATATTTTTTCACACTTGACAAATACTGTAGCGATGCGTATAATGAGCATAAAAGTATAAAGCAAAGGAAGATGGAATATTTTTACTATCGATCGTATGGGGTGTGGCTGTCGTCACGATGGCGATTTTGTGCTGGATAGACCAGCGGGATATGACGGATATTTGGTGTTGTTTGTAAAAACAAAAGCTGAATTTGTAATTTGCGGTAAATGCATTGAAACAGAACCTAATACTTTTATCATATTCAATCGTGGTACGCCGCAGTATTACAGTGCATGCGAGTCGGAATATATCAATGATTGGATACAGTTTTCGTGTACGGAACAGCTAATCTCTGAGATTTCTGTTGTGTTTGATACACCATTGCATATTGGTGATGCGATTAATGTTTCGCAGTATTTTCAACTCATTGCCGATTGCTATTACCGCACTAATAATAGTCAGGCGGCAGGTCATCTGATTCTTGCCATGCTTTCTGATGTGTTTTCTGAATGTAATGGTGATGAACAGGCAGCTGTCGCCCATCATAGAGAGCTGTTGGATTTGCGACGAAAAATTTATGCTCAGCCTATGGATGACTGGTGCGTTGAAAGAATGGCAGCCATGATTAACGTTAGTACGCCGTATCTTCACGCACTGTATAAAAAAGCTTTTGGTATTACCTGTACTGCAGATGTTATTAGCAGTCGCATTGAGCAGGCTCAACGGTTCCTTTTATATACTTCTATGACAGTAGAGGAGATTGCTTTTAAATCCGGATACAAAACATCTGTGCATTTTTCCCGTCAATTCAAAAGCGTTACCGGTATGAGTCCTACACAATGGCGAAATACATATATCACTATATGATTATGTATGGGATTTGTATTTTTATATATTAAATCAATATATTATAAATCTCGCATAGATTAGTTGAATTTGTGCAAGGCGCGCATTAAAAAATTAAATGTTTATGATAGGATATGTTAAGAATATTATAGCATATCCTATTCTTTTTGCAAATTGAATGTGTTATAATGGTACGGATTTAAAAACGATTATAACGGAATACTCAGGGAGGGGAAAAAATCGGATGAAGCTGAAAATTGCATTTCCGTTGCAATGGCTGTGGAAAAATATGAAAGAATACCGCCGCAGCTATATTATTGCACTCAGCCTTTCGCTGTTGTGCAACGTTATGTATATTACTGCACCATATTTTCAATCTAAGATAATAGATACGTTTATCACTAATGAAAATGCTGCAGATAATCTAATACAGCATCGTGATTATTTTTTAATGCTGATTATTGCAATGATATTGTTTACGCTGTTGCGCACAGTTATGCAATATGCCTGCAATATGTATTATGAAAAAGCATCTCAGGGTATGATTTACAAAATACGCACACATCTGTTTCGTAAAATAGTAAATCAGGATATGGCGTTTTATGACAAATACCGTACGGGCGATTTGATGACACGATTGACAGGGGACCTTGACACCGTGCGGCATATGGTTTCTTGGGTTATTAAGGGCATTGTAGAATCGGTTGCTTTGTTTTCTGCATCCATGGTTTACTTTTTTGTAATTGATTGGCGCACGGGACTTTGTATTCTTGCAATGACACCCTTTATCTTTATCATCACACAATTGTTTTCAAAAAAAGCGGGTCCTGCATATCGTCAGGTGCGTGAAAAGCAATCGGCATTAAACACTGCAGCACAAGAGAATATTTCCGGCAACCGTGTGGTTAAGGCTTTTGCACGTGAGGAATATGAAATAAGCAAATTTAATGAGTGCAATCAGGAATATCGTGAAGCTAACATTAATGCTTCAATGAACTGGCTTAAGTATCAGCCGTGGATTGATTTTTTGGCGGTAGCATTATCGGCAGTGTTGCTTTTGTGCGGCGGTTTGTTTATGATAAAACAGCATCTTACCATGGGGCAGTATGTGGCTATTTCAGGCTTATTATGGGCTGTAAGCAATCCAATGCGAAATTTGGGCCATTATGTTAATGATTGCAATCGTTTTATGGCATCGGCAAGCAAAATAATTGAAATATACTATGCAGCACCAATGATTGTAGACCGTGCCGATGCAAAGCAGCACGAAGAACGCCTTAGTGGTGAAATAGAATTTGTTAATGTAAGCTTTGATATTGGCGAAAAACAAATTTTGAGCAATGTCAGCTTTCATATCAATCCCGGCGAAACAGTTGCTGTTATGGGTTCCACAGGCAGTGGAAAAACATCTCTTGTAAACCTTATTCCCCGATTTTTTGATGCTTCATCGGGCGAGGTTCTTGTAGATGGTATAAATGTAAAAATGCACCGACTGGAAACATTGCGTAAAAATATAAGCGTTGCCACTCAAGATGTATTGCTTTATTCGGATACCATTGACAGCAACATTGCATTTGGTGACAGTAATATGGATGAAGGATTTGTAAAGCGCTGTGCTATGCTTTCAGCCGCCGATGAATTTATAGAACAACTGCCCGAAGGATATGAAACCATTGTCGGCGAACGTGGCGTTGGTCTTTCAGGCGGTCAGAAACAACGTATTTCTCTTGCAAGAGCATTGGCCGTGCGCCCCGCTGTGCTTATACTGGATGATACTACTTCTGCTGTGGATATGGAAACAGAGGCTTTTATACAGCACAGTCTTACTGAACAGTTGGACTTCCCTTGCACTAAAATAATCATTGCTCAGCGTATTTCTTCTACAAAAAATGCCGACCAGATTATAATTCTGGAAAACGGAACCGTAGCGGCTATCGGCACGCATGAAGAACTTGTAAATCAGTCCGGTTACTATCGCGAAATATATGAATTGCAAAGCGGCTTGCATTGTGCAGCGGACGAAGGGGAGGAGGATGCGTATGGCACGAAATAAATATGATGTGGATGAAGTGCTGGAAACTCCATTTGATTATTCTCATCTAAAGCGTGCTTTCGTGTATATCAAGCGATACAGATGGAAAATGATGCTTGCCCTTTTGCTTAGCGTTATCTCTGCGGTATCAGGCCTTATCGGCCCGCTGATTACACAGCACGCATTGGATGTTACTATTCCTGAAAAAAACATAAAACAGCTCATCTTGCTGGCGTTGTTGCTTCTTATGTTCAGCGCTGTCAGCGTGGCACTTTCTGCACTTCGTTCCCGTATTCTTACCATAGTAGGTCAGCATATTATTTTTGATATCCGAAAGGATTTGTTTGCCCACCTGCAAAAACTGCCGTTTTCATATTATGATGACCGTCCTCATGGCAAGATACTAATTCGTGTTATCAATTACGTCAACAGCGTATCTGATATGCTTTCCAACGGTATCATCAATTTTATTATGGAAATATTGAATATGCTGTTTATATTAATGTTTATGCTGATTGTTGATGTGCGGTTGACATTAGTGGCTCTTTCCGGATTACCGTTATTCATGCTGGTTATGTTTTCTATCAAAAAGCATCAGCGAAGGGCGTGGCAAAACGTTTCAAACAAAAGCTCAAATATGAACGCATATCTGCAAGAAAACATTGTGGGTGCAAGAATTACGCAGGTGTTTCATCGTGAAGAAGAAAACGCAGAAATATATGATAGGCTTAATCAAAAATACCGCAAAAGCTGGATGCACGCTGTAGTTTTTTCTAATATGGTTTGGCCCGCAACGGATAATATTTCCACATTGGTGCGTGCAGCTATGTTTGTTGTAGGCCTTCTGGTACTGAATCCTGCAACGGTTTCTTTGGGTATGTTGACTGCCATGACAGGCTATGCTTCAAGGTTTTGGCAGCCCATTATGAATCTTTCAAATATTATGAATAATTTCATCAACAATATTGCCTATCTGGAGCGCATTTTTGAAACAATGGACGAACCTGTAACAATTGATGATAAGCCCGATGCAAGACCCATCGGTAAAGTAACGGGAAAGGTAAGCTTTTGCAATGTAACCTTCGGTTACGAAAAGGATATAACTGTTCTTGAAAATGTTTCGTTTGATGTAGAATGCGGCGAAAGTATTGCTTTAGTCGGCCCGACAGGCGCGGGAAAATCTACAATTGTTTCGCTTCTTTCACGTTTTTATAATCTGAATGAAGGTGCAATTCTGATTGATGGCAATGATATCTCAGAAGTTACCTTGAAGTCTTTGCGCTCTGAAATGGGTATAATGCTGCAGGATAGTTTTATTTTCAGTGGTACTATATTGGATAATATCAGATATGGCAAACTTGATGCCACCGAAGAGGAGGTTGTTAAAGCTGCCAAAACAGTGTACGCACATAAATTTATTGAAGAAATGGAGCAAGGCTATTATACTCAGGTTAACGAGCGAGGCTCAAAGCTTTCAGGTGGTGAAAAACAGCTTATCAGTTTTGCAAGAACACTTTTGAGCGATCCTAAGGTTTTGATTCTTGACGAGGCAACTTCATCTATTGATGCCAAAACCGAGGCTTTGCTGCAAAAAGGTATAGCCGAGCTGCTAAAGGGCAGAACATCCTTTATTATCGCTCATAGGCTTTCCACCATACGCAATTGTGATAGGATAATGTACATAGGTGATAAAGGGATTCTCGAAAGCGGCACACATGATGAATTGATGGCCAAAAAAGGATTATACTATCAATTGTATACTTCACAATCTGCTTGAAATAATCAGTTTTAAAAGACATCCGAAGGGAGACACTTCGTAAGGAAGTTGTCTCCCTTCGGCTTGTAAAACAGATGACAGAGCGTGAGGGTGTGTCCGAGCAGCTCAAAGCGGATAATCAAATGGAGTGGGTTGCTCGGATCAATAATATCCGCAGCAGAGCCACAGAAATCGTAAACCACGATATAATTTACAACTAACTGAAGCATGGCGGCAGGAAGAGCAATTCTCCTTGCCGCTAATTCTATGTCAAAACTTTGAAACCTACGCTAATCGACTTTAAAACCGTTTGTGAAAACGGCAGGCAGAGGCAGGACGTGTGGACCAAAAAGAGCTGGGAAGCGCCCGATGTTGCCAACGGCTCATACAAGCCAACAAAGCTAAGCTTTGAGCAGGGCAAGGCACTTGAAAAGAAGAATTTGCGGAAGTATCACGGGTTGACAGCGGACAGCAAGGGTGGTATAATAAAGACAAGAGATGTATCATCACGAAATCTCCCGAGTACATTGCTGATATGTATAATACGTACACTACAGGAGGAGGTTGATTATGACACGTGTTCCTATTTTTGATTGTGTCGATTGCAAACGACGGAAGGTGGATTTTTATAATAAATATATGAGGAGGAAATATATATGATTTGTGTTACAGATTGCAGAGAATGTAAGCATAGGCGACCATTAAAAGATGGTTGGCTCGCTTGTTGTGACGCTTTCCCAGACGGTCATCCGAAAGGATTTGATTACAGAAATCTAAAAGAACGAAAAGAATGCAACAACGGCATCGGCTATGAGCCGAAAGAAAAACATACGGATTAAACCGCCCGATTCATCAGGCGGTTTTGTTATAGCCAAAATCAAATAGTTAACAAGCACTTTGGCAAAAGTCAAGGTGCTATTTTTATACCCAAATGACGAAAGTGAGGTTATTATGAAAATTCCCGAAAAAGTCAAAATCGCAGGCTACACCTACAAGATTGAACGACCCGCAGAGCCGTTTGTAACTTGCAATTACATACGGCTTTTATAACTTGAAGTAGCGGATAATAATAGGCTGTGATAAAGCAAAAAAACGGATACCACATAAGTGGTATCCGTTTTTTTGTAATAGCATAAATGTTAGTTAAGACAAACCAACGAGAAGTTGGAAATGTAATACGTTCCAACACCCTTATCAAGTCCGATTAAGAATTTGACATTTTCATCAGTCGTGTTCATCGTAACAGTTTCTGTATATGTCGTTGCCGAGGTATTAAAGTTTCTCGACTGATAATAATAGTTAGTATAGTCGTTAATACCTTCCTGGAACATTGCATAACTGTTGATGTACTGACTTGTGCGGATTGTGTACGTCATTCGGTAAGTCTTGCCTGCTTCCATCTTCACAGGTCCGCATGAAACCTGTGCATATTGTCCGGTTTGGGTAACGTTAACAACAATGCTGCCGTCATCGGCATATTCAATCGTTCCCTTGCCGTCGTTCATCCATATACTCCAACTGAACTGATCGATAAGGTTAGGATCATCAACCCAGCCATCTTGTATGCCGTAAAGAAGATTCAGATGATGAATTGCATAAGCTTTACGCTTGTTAAAGAAATTCTTAACAACGTTCTTATGGCTCTTAAATCCACTGCCCTGATTAAATCTGCTGTAAGTATCTTCAACAGCTGTTGCAAGCTTTGAGTAATACTCTTCAATCTTTGCAGAAACGGCATCAGCATTAAAGTTTTCATCTACAATTTTTATGTATGAATTATAGAAATCCGTGCGGAAAGATGTATTATTCATAAGCGCAAAGAACAACGAAGCCAAACAGTCTATTTCCTTTGTGTTGCTCATGTGTGCAAAGTAATTGTACGAAGGACTGCAGTTGCCATCATAGCCCGAGGAATACTCAGTATCATATAGCATAAAGCGCCATTTGCCGTCTGCATAGGGGTTGGTATCATCAATTTCATCGGCACGCCAAACCATCCAGTTGTTTGAGTTTACAAGGCAGTCCCAGTTGCAGATATAGCTTTGAACCACTACAAAATCAATAAAGCCCTGAACATCAATTGTATCGCACACGCGCTGATAATTTGAAGAATTTGACATATCTGCGTACATTGCCCAGTTCCAGAAATCAACATAGCTCTGATATGTTGATTCAAGACCTTCGTAATCGTCGCCAAGTTTAATAGTTGTTACATTATCAGCATCAATGCCGTAATGCGATTCAATGTAATTATCTTCAAGTCTTTCCTGCATGGTGTAGTAACCCCAGAATTCGCCATCAATAAATACAATGTAATCATACTTTGCCTGCAAATCAAGGCTTAAGCCCTTTGCACACCATTGGTTAAGTTCATCACGGAAACGTGCGTTATCAAAAGAGTTACCGCCGTTTCTTAACGTAACCTTTTTGTATTCGTCAATCTTTTCGCCGTTAATATCAACAGCTTCGCCTTCAAAGAAATCATACTGCATTTTGTTGCTGCCGTATTCACTGCGGGCGTATAACGTCATAGTCTTTTGCGGGAATGCAGTTGACCAGTTGCCTGAAATACGTACGCCGACATCCTCGGTGTATTTCAGTTCGCCCTGTTCAAATACCTGAATGTTGCAAGGACGCTCCCAATCTTTACCCTGACTGTTGTAATTTGTGGGATTTGCAGAGCTGCCTAAATCAAGACTTGAATCAAAGGAACCGCTGTTCTTCCAACGATAATACTGGTTACCTACCATATAAATACCGGTTTCGTTATCAAAGAAGTTTGAAGAATCGGTAGAAATAGCAAGAACCTTCATATCAGTGTAATACGATTTTGTTTTGTTTATAAAGTAGTTATTTGTGGCAACATCGCTGTAAATACCGTTAGAGTCTTTACAAACGGCACGCACTACCATGCCCTTGTCTATATTATAATTAGGCGGAGTATATCCACGCAGAGAAATATCTTTAATTGCGGCAAGAACATTTGCACTGCCGGTATTATCATAAATATTGATTTCGCCGTTGTAAAGCTTTGCGGTTGAAGATGTTCTCGGATCGGAACCATCAAGAGTATAGTAAATGCTGTTTCCGTAAGTATCGGACAGGCCAAGGTTGAATGCCGATGCATAAAAACCGCCTTCAACTGAGAATACGGGCTTTTCTACACGGTACATAACTTCGGCATTGTTATTTGTTGATAGCGGCGTAGGTGCAAGCAATGCAAAACTATCCGAACCATTTGTATATCTGCCGTATGTAACGTCTGTTTCAAGCTCGGGTAAAGCGACGCTATCAATATCACTGCCATCGGGTGCGGTAAGATAAATCGTCTCGCCTGATGCGCTGATTTTGAACGCCGCATGATATTCGGGTGTTACGGAATTTACGTCATCACAGAAAATGATTATGTAGCTGTCCACAGCAAGAGTCGTTCCCTCGGGGAAGGTGAATTTGTAGCGGTTTGTGTTACCGTCCGATACGCCTACTCCGCTGATATCCAGTTCATATTCAGCGGTGTTGTAAAGCTCAATCCAGTCAGGACTTGTTCCGTTTGCATCTTTGATTGAAGTTTTGTTTGAAGAACAAACTTCGTTAATTTTCAAAAAGCTCAGGTCATTTTCCGGCTCGGGAGTAATAACATCACGCTTTAGGGCTGTCAAATCAATTACGTTAACAATTCCGTCCTGTGTTACGTCTGCATTGACAGATTGCTGTGATTGTCTTAAAAGATATTGCTTTAACTGCAAATAATCCTGCGCAGTAATTGAATTATCTTCATTCAAATCACCGAGTTTTGATGACGCAGCTGTTGTATGCACATAATTTTGCATTAACGGTACTGCTGCATTAGTGATAATTGTAGCGGCTGTAACAAACGATAACGCCGCCTTGGCGAGTTTTGTACGCATATAGCACACCCTTTCGTTTTGTATATATAAAGAAGAAATACAAGGCCTTTTGCCAAGCAATAACATCATATTAATTCAATTGTACCACACATACAAATTATACAGTATTTTTTCTTATATGTCAAGCAAAATGCGTAAAATTGCCCAAAATTACAGTGTGCGCACCAAAAAAACGATTACAAATGTAAATTGCATATATTATCCGCAAAAAAATACTGACCTCGTTTAAAACGAAGTCAGTATAAAACTCAATATTATAACTTGATTTTGTGTTTAGTTGTTTTCGCATTCCCGCACTTGCCGTATACCGTCAAGTATATGTGCTTTGGCTTTTACAGCGTCACTTTTGCTAAGCGCAGGCACACCTTCAAGGAAATACGGTATGTTCAAATTTTTGTATTTTTCAATTCCAAGTGTGTGGTAGGGGAGTACATCGAGAGCTTTTAGGTTTGCAAGTGTGCCGATAAACCTTCCCAAAGCTTGCAAATCGCGGTAATTGTCGGTATATCCCGGCACAACCACATGCCGTACCCAAAGCGGTATTTTTTTGCTTTCAAGATATTTTGCAAAGCTCAGAATGTTGGTGTTTTCCTTTCCCGTAAGCTCAATATGCTTAGCATTGTCGATATGCTTTATATCAAGCATAACAAGGTCGGTATACTGCATCAAAGCGTCAAGCTTGGCAATTTCATCGGCATTAGCGGGGTTGTACGTCACGCCCGCTGTATCGATGCAGGTGTGAATACCTTCGCGCTTTGCCATTGAAAAAAGCTCAGTTAAGAAATCAATCTGCAAAAGCGGCTCACCGCCCGATGCCGTTATACCACCGTTTGAATAAAACGCGCGGTTTTTGTTAAAATTATCAATAACGCTTTGCGCCGTAATCGGCTTGCCGCCTTTAATTTTCCATGTATCAGGGTTGTGGCAGTATTTGCAGCGCAGAGTGCAGCCCTGCATAAATATTACATATCTGATGCCAGGGCCGTCAACTGTGCCAAAGCTTTCGGTTGAATGGATATATCCGGTCATGTCGTTTTCTGTTAAATACCTATATGCTGTCGTGGAATGTTCTTGAAATTACCTCGTCCTGCTGTTCCTTAGTCAGCTTGATAAAGTTTACTGCATAACCGCTTACACGCACGGTAAGCTGTGGATATTTTTCGGGGTGTGCCTGTGCGTCAAGCAGTGTTTCTTTTGAAAAAACATTAACGTTAAGATGATGTCCGCCCTTTTGAACGTATCCATCAAGCAGAGCTACGAGATTGTCGATTTGATTTTTTGTTGCAGCCATAGCAATTCTCCTTCATCTTTTTTTTCCTGTATTATCTATATTTCAACCTAAACCTATTCGCAATCAAGACCTTCGAACAGGGTAGGGGTTGAGCAAGCGCCGTTTGAGCAAAAACTGTCAATTTCAATATCCCCGACAAAAACGTTGTCATCCTTGCCCAAAGCGTTGGGTATTATCGAAAATGTGTTTGAAATTCCGTCCTGAGCGTCTTTAAACGGCAATTTTGATACTGACGAAAGTGATGCGATAGCGCCTTTGCTGTCACGACGGTGCATGGGATTTGCACCGGGTGCAAAGGCTTCGCCCTTTTTGCGTCCATCTGGGGTAGAGCCTGTATATTTGCCGTAAACTACGTTTGAAGTGATTGTCAGAATTGATGTTGTCGGGATACTGTCGCGATAGGTGTGATTTTTTCTGATATGCTCCATAAACATGTGAACAATGTTGTATGCGATTTTATCAACACGGTCGTCATCGTTGCCGTATTTGGGGAAATCGCCTTCAACCTGATAATCCACAGCAAGACCTTTTTCATCACGCAGTACTTTTACTTTTGCGTATTTAATTGCCGAAAGCGAATCAGCAACAACTGAAAGACCTGCAATACCTGTTGCAAACCAACGGGTAACGTTTTTATCATGCAAAGCCATTTGCAATTTTTCGTAGCAGTATTTATCATGCATATAGTGAATGATGTTTAAAGTGTTTACATAAACGTCTGCAAGCCACTCCATCATTGCATCGTATTTTTTTATAACCTCGTCGTAATCAAGATATTCCGATGTTATCGGGCGGAATTCGGGAGCAATCTGCTCGCCCGTAATTTCATCAACACCGCCGTTAATTGCGTAAAGCAAGCACTTTGCAAGGTTTGCTCTTGCACCGAAAAACTGCATTTCCTTGCCTACTCTCATCGAAGATACACAGCAGGCAATTGCATAATCATCGCCGTGGGTAAATCGCATAAGGTCATCATTTTCGTATTGAACTGATGAGGTTTCGATAGATATCTTCGCACAGAATCTCTTGAAATTTTCAGGCAGCCTTGTTGACCAAAGTACAGTGAGGTTTGGTTCGGGAGCGGCACCTAAGTTTTCAAGCGTATGCAGATAACGGTAGGACATTTTGGTTACCAGATGTCGTCCGTCAATTGAAATACCGCCGATAGATTCTGTTACCCATTGGGGATCGCCCGAGAACAAAGCGTTATATTCAGGCGTGCGTGCAAATTTTATAAGTCTGAGCTTCATGATGAAATGGTCAACCATTTCCTGAAGTTCCTTTTCAGTGAAAACGCCGTTTTTAAGGTCACGCTCTGCGTAAATATCAAGGAATGTCGAGGTGCGTCCCAACGACATTGCCGCGCCGTTTTGTTCCTTAACCGCCGCAAGATATCCGAAATAAAGCCATTGAATAGCTTCCTTTGTGTTGTTTGCAGGCAGTGATATATCAAAGCCGTAGCTTGCTGCCATTTTTTTCAAATCCTGCAATGCACGTATTTGTTCGGCAAGTTCTTCTCTATCTCTGATCACCTGCGAATACATCGCTGAACGTGTAGTGGCTTTTTGTTCGATTTTGTCTTCAATCAGTCTGTCAACGCCGTAAAGGGCTACTCTGCGGTAATCTCCGATTATCCTTCCTCTGCCGTAAGCATCGGGCAGACCTGTTATAATGTGGCTTGAACGACACGCGCGCATTTCGGGCGTATATGCATCAAAAACGCCTGCGTTATGTGTTTTTCTGTGAATTGTAAAAAATTCCTTTACGCTTTCATCAAGTGTAAAGCCGTTATCCTTGCAGGCTTTTTCAGCCATGCGAATACCGCCGTAGGGCATTAAAGCGCGTTTAAAAGGCTTGTCAGTCTGAAAGCCGACAATCTGCTCTTTGTCCTTGTCGAGATATCCCGGACCATGTGAGGTTATTGTGGAAATGATTTTTGTATCCATATCAAGAACGCCGCCGGCTTCTCTTTCCTTTGCGGAAAGTTCAAGAACCTGCTCCCATAAATCGACTGTGCGTTGTGTGGGTGCTTCCAAAAAGCTTTCGTCACCGTCGTAAGGGGTGTAGTTATGCTTAATAAAGCTGCGTACGTTAATTTCGTTAACCCATGTGCCTTTTTCAAAGCCGTTCCAGCCTTCATACATATAATTCATATATAAAATCTCCCATTAATCTTTATCTACATCTATATTATACATAATATTTCTGAAAAAATAAAGTATTTAGCGAAATATTTTTTTGTTAATTTATGTATAAGCAATATATAGGGCAATTATGTGGAAAAAACTTGGTTTTAATAATGCAAAAATATTAAAAAACAAAAATGCCCTCGGATTAAACCGAAGGCATTTGCTCGCTATCGTAAAAAATCCGCTTTGGGTATAAAAGGGATATTAAACTTGTAATTGCGTGTGTTCATGTTCATCATTTTTATGATGAGCAGTGCGTGCGGAACGGATAAAATTTTTGCAATATCCTCTGTTGAATATCCGCAGCGTGCATTTTCGAGAATATCATCATCGGAAATAAGCAGATTTGCCGCAAAAATGTTTGCTTCCTTTTCGGGCTTGCTTGTCATATCAAAAAGCGAAAATTCCTGAAAATTTTCGTTTTGCGCAAGCTGTCTGTGCAGTTGGTCGTGCCCTATTTCATGTGCAATTACAACGTTTTGCATTTCTTCTTCAAGCTGGTTGTTAACAAGAATAAAACGGCAATCGTCAATTACGGTGTAAAGCCCTTTTAAAGAGCCTAAATCATCATAGCGCACATTAATGCCCAAACATTGCGCAAGCTCATCGGGGCAAGTTGTCCTGTGCCGTTTTGATAATTGTGCAACCATATTGTAAATTGTGCTGCATGACATTGGTTACACCTCAATTCTCGTTCTGATTATCATCGGTCTGCGCAGGTTTTGATGACTCCTTCTCGGCGTTTTTGATTTCCTTTGCTTCCCAGTAAATCTTCTGCAAAGCTATCATAACCTTATCTTTATCCTCTTCGGATAATTTTCCGCCTGCAAAAATCATACCCGCACTTTCCAAAAACTTTTGCAAATCTTCACTCTCACCACTTGCGGTGCCGCTTAATAAAAATTCGTGCGAAACGTTAAATACACCGCATATTTTTTCAATAATATTGCGTCTGGGGTATCTTGCGCCGGATTCGTAATTCTGCACACAGCGTAAGGTTACGCCAAGCAAATCAGCAAGCTGCGTTTGCGTCATGCCGTGCTGTTTGCGCAATGATTTTATTCTGTCCTTGATATCCATGATTTATGATACCTGCTTTCTGTATTTATTTGCACTAAAGTTTTGCGAACAAAAAATTCGTAAAAAGCCTTGACAATGTTCGGCGAATGTGTTACAATGCAAATACGCTCGTATTGTTCGTATTACGAGTATAACATACATTAGTGTATTTGTCAAGATAAAAATCAAAAAAATATTTGCATTAGGTTAAAATAATATGGAAAGAACAATTTTACACTGTGATTTAAATTCATACTTTGCATCGGTAGAAATTATGCTTAACCCGGAATTAAAAGGAAAAGCTGTTGCTGTGTGCGGCAAAACCGAAGACAGACACGGTATAGTTCTGGCAAAATCGGATTTGGCAAAATCTTATGGCGTTGCTACGGGAGAAGTAATATGGCAGGCAAAGCAAAAATGCCCGCAATTGATTATTGTTGAGCCGCATTACGAACAATACGCAAAATATTCACAATTTGCCCGTATTATATATTCAAGATATACCGACATTATTGAGCCGTTTGGAATTGATGAAGCCTGGCTTGATATTACGCCGAGTATGCGTCTTTTTGGCAAATCAGGTTACGAAATTGCTGAGGAAATCAGGCAGACGGTAAAGCGCGAGATTGGACTAACCATATCGGTAGGTGTAAGCTTCAACAAGGTTTTTGCAAAGCTTGGCTCTGATATGAAAAAACCCGATGCGGTTACGGTAATATCAAAAGAGAGTTTTGAAAAGCAGATTTTTCACCTTGATGCTTCGGAAATGCTTGGTATTGGGCGCAGCACAAAGCGTACGCTGAATAATCTGGGCATATATACAATTGGTGATCTGGCGCATACTTCATGCGAGTTTTTGCAACGCCGTTTTGGTGTTAACGGTCTGCGTATGTGGCGCTATGCCAATGGAATGGATAATTCTGCGGTTGATCCCCAAAATAATGGCAGAATTATAAAAAGCGTGGGGCATGGCACAACTGCAGTGCGTGATATTGAGGATTTAAACGATGTAAAATGCGTGATTTATGATTTATCGCAGGATATTTCGCATCGGCTCCGCAAATACGGATTGTGTGCAAAAAGCGTTCAACTTTCGGTAAGAGATTGCGAATTGCACACAAAGCAGCTTCAGTGTGAGCTTGATATTCCAACACAGAATTTTCGTGAAATTAGCGAAAAGTCGATAAAGCTTTTTTTGCATACTTATGATTTTTCAAGGCCAATACGCAGCATTACTGTGCGTGCGATTAATCTTACACACCTGTTTCAGCCTATTCAATTAAGTTTTGAAAACGACTTTGAAAGGCATTTAAAACTTAACAAAATTGAAAATGCAGTTGAAGAAATACGCAGCCGTTACGGAAACAGTTCGGTTAATATATGCAGTTTGCTTACAAACGATTTAACTGCAAGAAACGGCCAAAAAACTGCTGCGCCATGCGCTTTTAATTTTATTGCTGAGGAACTTTGATTTAAGGCGTGTAATACTGCCAAATAACAGCGCGTAAATATTTATGCATCTTGATTTTTTTTAACAAAGGGTATTGACAAACATGGTGATATGGAGTATAATATTATGCGTTGAGTGCTGTTTTAGCTCAGCAGGCAGAGCACTTCCTTGGTAAGGAAGAGGTCGTCGGTTCGAATCCGATAAACAGCTCCAAAAATCCCGTTCACGTAAGTGGGCGGGATTTTTACTTATTACCTTTTCACTCTTCACTTTTCACGAAAAATTCAAGGACGGGATTTTTGGAAAGTAAGAGGTAATAGTGAATAGTGAAGAAGTATTGCGGCTTCGCCGCTTTTATGTTATAATATACCCAAGGAGTTGATTTTATGGGTTTGTTTGATATATTTAAGAAAAAGAAAGTTGAATTGACAGAAGAACAACTTAAATGGAATAAGATGTGGGAATTGTGGACAGAAGAAAAAACAAAATCACCTTATACTGAACTAATGACCTATCAAAGTGAAATTAATAACGGTGGGCACAGTCAGTATTTTTGCAATGTAGATAATGTAAGTGATTTGAAAAAAGAAATGTCTGCTTTGGAAGAAATTCTTACACCGCTTTTAAGAGAGAATCTTCAAAAAGCATATAAGGCAGATTTGATATTAGAAGAAAAAGAAGATGAAGAAGCGGAAGAAATTTTAGACCAGTGTGATGATGTTTTTTATGAAAATGAAGAGCAGATAAATCGCATATTACAAGAATATGCTAATACATTAGAAATCTGATTGTTATCGGATAGAAATCTAAGTTTTCAGGCACTTTTCATTCGTGTCATTAAGTTCAAAACACCCAGCCGCATGATTGCGGCACAACATTTTCGGGCTTCACTTTGTGGGGCCCGATTTTTGTTTTATCACGAGGGTTCTTGTGTTTTGAAAAATGTGTCCAAATGGACACGTAGAGTAATTATCTTTCGTAATGTGACCATAAACTAATGATTTTTACTGTTTTTTCTTCTTCATAAACTTGATATACAAGTCTATGCTTCACATTAATGCGTCTTGAATACGCACCGTCCAAATCGCCTATTAGCTTTTCATACCTTGGCGGATTTTCGAAAGGGTTGACTTTTAGGAGTTCTATAAGCTCTTTTGCAGTTTTGTCAAGATGCGCCGATTTTAGTTTTGGAATGTCTTTCAGCGCTGTTTTGGTATATACGATTTTATACATCACCATTCAACCTCTGAGCTGTCAACGCACTCGGATAGGGGAGTATTCATACCGTCCACGATTTTTTCTTTCATTCCTTCAATCGAAGAAAGGTGCAGCGTTTCCATAATGCTATTGTAATCTTCTTCGCTCATCACAACTGCATTTCCTGTTTTAGTGCTGATATTAACCGGTTCGTTATATTTTATTGTCTGTTCCAAAACGCCGTAAATGTTTTTTCTGAAATTTGTAATATTGATATTAAGCATAAAACCACTCCTTGTACTTAATAGCGTACGCTTTCTATATTTATATTATAGCGTACGCAAAAGCGTTTGTCAATAGTTTTCGCAAAATAATACGCAAAATTCATGCTGTGTTTTTGTGCCTTTAAAAAACGTGTCCAAATGGACACACTTGCAAGTAATGTTCAGTTAGTTATAGATTTCACGTCTATGTCCTACAGATAACGCCAAAATCACCAATTTTTCATCTTCAATACAGCAAATCAGTCGATAATCTCCGATACGATATCTCCATTGTCCGCTTCTGTTAGCTGTTAAACCTTTGCCATGACGCCTCGGATTTTCACAATTAATCAAATTCTTTTCAATCCAAGCTTTAATCATCTTTTGCGTGTATTTGTCAAGCTTTTTAAATTCTCTATCAAAGGCAACCGTGGTTTCAACCCTGTATGTCATAAATCAAGTTCCTTCCAAAGCTGTTCGATAGGTACACTTTTTTTCCCACTTTTCAAATATTCATTATAGGCTTCATCCGCAATAGCTATATCGTATTCATCTTCAATTTTTTCAAACAAAGCTCTTTTAAACGCTTCGCCGAGCGACATGGAATGAAGTTTTGCATAGCTTTCAGCTAATTCCTTTTCCTGTTCAGTTAATCTGATAGAAAATGCCATAATATCAGCTCCTCTCTTTAGTACATTGTACTACATAATATGCCGATTGTCAAGCATATTATCATAAAAACGTGTCCAAATGGACACAAATTCACAAATCACACAAAAACAACGTTTTGCGTATATAGTGGTATTTGTGTATTTTGCTAAAATGTTGCGCCGATTGCCAACCTCTCAAACGCTTCAAGGTCGTATGAGTGTTTAGGCGCACTTGATATAACAGATTTAAGCTTATTCAAATCATAGCTATGCCTTCTTACATAATCCGCTGACGGAACAGCGTTCGGTGACGGTGCGTCGATTTCGAAAACCGACCTTAACTTGCTCAAATCATAGCTATGCTGATTGTCGTTTTCTGCCGAAGGTGTGGCATTCATAACGCAAGCAAAAACATAGCTTTGAAGGTTGATTATACCTTTGCGCTTTGAAATATTCATGCATATTTCGTCAATATCAGCCATGCTCAGACTTGCAATCTTCTCAATAACATCCATTTTAGGACGCAGCTTGCCCGCAATCCACATACTTTTTCCTTTTGTGCTGACTGCCTTTTCCACAATGCTCATGATTGCTTCGATGTAAGGCGTAGCGTAAGTATCATAATTTTTTAAAGATAATTTTTGAGCTATTTTATCTCTCGCTTCGTCCATAGATGAGATATAACTGATATTATTTAACTTAGCTTTATCTATTTTAGTGGCAAAAATCACACTATGGTTTTGGCAATTTTCACACTTTGATTTTTCGTTATTCACATCACGGGTAGGCAAAGAAGAAGTCGCATTTTCGGACTTTTTAGCTTTGATTTTTTCGATTTTTTCCGAAATTATGCGAAGTGTCATTTTTGCCATTTTTCCCGTTAAGCTTAAAACATTGCCCTCGTGTGTCCTGCGCACCTCGATGAGCTGTTCGCCCTCAAGCTTGGAGAGCAGTTCGCAGGCTTTTTTGTTGCCGCACGAAAGTACTGCTTGAATTTCAGTATTCTTGTATGCGCAAAAGGTTTTGAGCGAATTAAGTATTCTTGATGCAATAAAGGCATACAGAACGGCGCAGTCGTTACCCAAAGCTAAAGCACTCTGCGGAATCATCACAAAGCTGCCACTGATATTTTTTATGTAATAGCGATTTTTTCCGCATTTATTTATGAGCTGACAATCAGCAAGATTTTTCAGCGCACCAATAGCTGTCTTGCGTGAGCAATTCAAGCTTACGGCCGCCGATTCGGGCGAGCAGAACACATACGGCTCACCGTTTGAATCAACGTATCCGTGGCTGAGCGAGAGCGAACGTCGAGAGCACAGCATAGCAAAGAGGATTTTCGCACGATTGCTAAGCATGCTATTTTCTAAGATTTCCTTGTGTAACTTTAAAAAATTTGTCATTGAAATACATTCCTTTCAAAAGTAGCGCAAAAAACAAAAAAGTTGCATATTGCTATGCAACTTGCAATTAAATGTTCATATTTTTGCGAACATACAAAAAGCACGCAGAAGATTTATACTCTGCGTGCTTATATTTTCTTTTTGCGCCGCCGCCGTGCTTAGGCTTAGTGCGCCTTGACTCGATGTTTGTAGATGAAGGCTTTGGCTCGCTTGATGAAAAAGCGCTTAATCAAGCTCTTGAGTTGCTCGCAACACTTGCCAATGACGGAAACAGACTCATAGGAGTTATCTCCCATGTTGCCGACCTGAAAGAACGCATTGACAAAAAGATTGTTGTTAAAAAGGCAGTTTCGGGTTCGGAAATAAGGTTTGAAGGGTAGTGCGGATCTGTAAATTAATAGTGATTTGAAATGTGTATGCATGATGCATCACCGGCTCAAATCGATGTATAAAGCGGCAAAGCAATAACGGATATCACATTTGTGATATCCGTTTTCTTTTTATCACGAAAATTTCGGTTATCAATTCCATGAATATATCACAGTTTTTTGATTGCTAAAATCTGTGGAGTGTGGTATAATGTAAAAAATATGTTTTATTTCAATCAAAATTTAGTAGGTGTAATTATGGCAAAATATACTTTCAAATATTGGTTTGAATGGGGATTCTTTAATGAAGATATTTGTCCATGTCTATGGGCTTCTGATGATGTAACAAAAGAGAAGTATGGTTATAGCGTTACGTTGAAAAGCCTACCTATTTCAGACGAATTGAGAAAATTCCTCTTTGAATTAGGACAAAAGCATGATGAAGCATTAGATTGGTCTGGTGAATCAAAGTCTCTTTTATGGAACGAAGAAGAAAAACAGGATTTTTATAAAAAAGCCCAAGAAGGATACGACCGATTGGTAGAGGAATTAGGTGAAAACTACATAGTAATTTATTCGGAAAAAGAGTATAACTCTTTACAAAAATGAATAAATGTGATATAATAAAATTAAGATAATAATAAGGTTTTTTGAAGTAGAGATTGTGCTGCTACGCACCTGAGAAATCAGGTCAAAAGAAATGCGGGAAGGGGCACACCCGCCAAAACACCGTATCTTTAACCGCTTGAGCAATAAAGCGGTTTTCTTATACCCAAAATCAAATAGTTAACAAGCACTTTGGCTAAGCTCAAACTACAACCATGCCGATCACAAATTTGAAACATTGGAAGAATTCAAGTTTTATCTTTCCTGCGGTGGAAATGTAGGGATTGTATTTCATGGTATTGAATATGCTGCCAAATAGAGCGGCAAGATTGCAAAAAATACTGAGAGGAAAACCGATGACTAATAAAAAGATTATTGCTGTTATATTGATGTTGACTGCTGTATTGCTCGGCACATCAGGCTGCTTCGGCGGAACTAATCGAAAGAAAGAGAAAGTACTTTCCCACCTTGAAAGCAAGTATGGAGAGTCATTTGAAATCGTTTCTTTTTATGGCGAAAATATCGATATGCCATACGATGAAATTATATGCCAGAATAAGAACGGCGAGTTGTTTTCTGTCAGCATCGAGAATGACGGTTTGAAACAGATTATTCACGATGATTATTATGGAATTGTAATTGCAGATGAATATAGAGAGTATGTAGAAGAAATCCTCGACCACTACATTTCTGATTACAAGTATTTTTTTAATTTTACCTGTGGTCATTTTGAGGATGAGTTTGATGCATCCACACAGTTATCCGAAGCGTTAGATGTAAATGCGACGGGGATGTTTACCAACAATATTGTTTTTGTTAATCAGAACACTGCCAAACAGCTTGATGAGGCTTTGTTTGATGCTCTGTGCAATGAACTGAGAGAAAACAGTTTGGAGATTTATTTGGCTATCTACGAAAAGGATGATTCAGAGTATGCTATTATAGATGAAACTCAGGATGTTAATCAATATATACTAAATGATTTCGGCAGTGTTAAGATATTTGCAGAAACCATCAATTAGATTATATTAAAAGTATATGCATAGCCATTTGAGAGAAAAAACGCAATAGCATGATTTTATAAGCAACATTTTCGGGTATCACGTTAAGTGGTATCCGTTTTTTTATTTTAATAAAACTTAAACATTTCAAAAACATCACAAAAGACTCAATATGCAGCGACAGATGTAAGCGCTGTTACTCTTGAAGAAGAATTCAACGAATTTTTGAAATCTAAGGGTCTGGGTGAAAAATACACCGTTATCGTAACAGAAGATTAAAAAACAAAGCGTGGCGAACATTTTGTTGCCACGCTTTTGCTTTGTTGCCTAAATACTTGTACCAAATATGCAAAAAGTAAACAATAAGAATTATTGATGAAAATTACAGGCGGATTTTATCATTATAACACTTTTGTTTATATTTAACCGCTAATGCCTATTTGGTTTAAAGGCGCTGTTATATAGGTGCCGTTCTCATCATCATAGTACCTATAAGTTGCCGAAATAAAGTTATATCTTAAAATGTGCTTGCCATCTTTATCAAGTATATATTCCGTATTAATCGTTCCCGAAGTCATTCCAATTTTTATATAATAGTTTTCAAACACCAAATTACATATAGCATCGTCAAGTTCTTCTCCGGATAAACCGCTGTTTTCTATCAAGTCAACAATACGTTCCATCAGGTTTTCGTTTGCTTCATGACCTTCTACTAATCCTATAAAGCCGTATTCAGACAACGCACCAAGTTTTTGACTGAATGTAAGCTCAGTAATATTTTCATCAGGGTTTTGTGATTGAAGTTCTGCCAATCGTTTTTCAAATAATGTGTGTGGCGCATCCATCTCCAATATACCCACAGTAAGAATTGCATTTCCATCAAGTTCTTGATTTTGCTTTTTGTAACTGTGCGAGCCTAAATATTTTGAAATGCCTTGATGTTCGGCATCATCAACATTGTAATAGGTTATAACCTTGCATGATATCGTTGTGTTTTCGGGGAGTTTACTGCAATCAACCTTTGCTCTCAGCTCAGCACCTTCTCCATAGCACAAATCTTCTACCCGTTCGGTTAAAACAAAGTTTGCCAACGATGTTGTATTGGCAGTGTTGTAAACACTCACTTTCAGTTCAAAATCGCATTCCCACGGGTGCCACGCAGTCACTGATGCACCTAAATATAAATACTCGCCGTCTGTATGAGGTGTAAGTTCTTCAATATCGCAGCATTTGTATTTTTCTTCACTTGCAGTAGAATCGGTTTTGATTTCTGCACTGTTATCAAAAGCATAAAACGTTTTTTCTAATTCAAACACATTTTGACCATTGTATTCAAATCTTGCGGTAGATACACTGCCAACATAAGTGGGTAGACGAAGCTTAAAGCAATAACCGTCGTTTTCCCAATAAATCTCTTGATAACTGCCGTAAACCGCACAATAACCATTTGGCATATTTTTAACAGGATAAAAAGGAATATCGTTTTTTAAACAAAAGCCTGCGGCACTTTCAATACTTTCTTCATAGCTTCTATCGTTATACCAATTAAAAATAATAAGATGATTTAATGCCTGTTCATTGTTATCGGCATTGTTATATTTGTCATTGTAGTAATGTATATTTTTCGCATTGTAAATTGTTCCTACACTATATCCTTCGGGAAGATTTTTCAGCGAATAAATATATATACCGTCAACACCGTCTATCTGTGCTGAATATGGCAAATCATCGCTATTCTGCTGTGCATCAAGAATAAATTGTTCAACAGCCTCATCATAAGTATTATAGGTTTTTGGTTCTTCACAAACGCAATCACTGTTTAAGGCATCTTGCTGAGATTGAGATGTTACCACACTATTATTCATTTCGGTAATTTTTTGATTATTGTTTCGTAACGATATATAAACCAGCACACCGACACACATCACTACCGAAACAGCAACAACCATAATCGGTTCTATTTTTCTTCTGATATATTTAATTTCGTCCAAAAATCCAACCTTTTCGTCTTCACAGTCCGAGTGTAAGCAGAAATTTTCAGCACGCTCTGCCGCTTCATTTATGTGCTTTGCATCCACATTGCCAAGCGCGGTAAGTAAATCTATTCTCGTCATAGCCAACCCTCCTGTTTTAAGTATTTGCGCAATTTTTTGCGTGTGCGCATTAGTATTGATTTAACCTTACTTTCCGAAAAATTATATTGTTCCGCAATCTCGTTGATAGAAAGCATGGCAATGTAACGCTGTACAAAAACCGTGCGCGAATCGTATGTAAGTGTATACAAAAAATTATCCAGTGCCTGTGTCAGCAATCTTTCGTCAACAGATTCTTCAATATCCTCAGGTGTGTGTATGCAATCGTAAAGCTCATCAAGCATCTCTGTTATCTGACCGCCACCCCGTTTTTGACGGTTGTTATACTTTAACATATTCAAAGCAATATTTCGTGTTATCGTCACCAAATATGCTCCCAAATTTTGCGGATTTTCAGGCGGAATTGAATTCCACGCCTGTAAATAGGCATCATTTACACACTCCTCAATATCCTGTGCATTTGTCAGAATTCTGCCGGCCATTCTCTTACAAGCCGTTCCGTAACTTTTCGATGTTTCTGCAATGGCGCTTTCATCACGCTGATTGTAAAGTATGACAATCTGAGTATCTTCCATTGTATACACCCCCTTTACTATATATGACAACTATTTTGCAATTAAGGTCGCACTAATTTTAAAATTATTTACATTATATCATAAATACAGACAATTGCGAAATACAAAAATAGATGTGATAAAAAGAAAACGGATACCACAAAAGTGATATCCGTTATTGCTCTGCGCGAGCACGCGCTGGTGCGGGTGACGCCGAATCGAACCTGCACACCGTACGGTACTAGATCCTAATGGCAGAGTCACGTTGGTGGGGTTAATTCCTGTGTAGTACTTCGTGTTATCAATTATAATTATATTTTGGAGCATCTTCGCTTGTATCTTCGAGATATGCAATACAATTCAGTTCTGTACCATTTGCAAACTCTTCCAAACCGAAGCCTGAAATACCATATTCTACTTTACTCTTTCCATAGAAGAAGCAATAGTTCTCAGGCATGTTTAAAATTCTGATTGCGTAAGTAATATTACCGTTACAGCTATCAGTTTTGTCAAAAGAATACTGAAGATTTTCTATGTACAATTCCTCAGTTGTTGATGTGTTCCATGCTGCAACCACTTCATTTGTCTGAACACAGAAAAGTTCACAATCAAGATTTTGCACAGATGTGTTACTAATAATATCTAACACTTTCAGTTTCAACGAGTATGTACCTTCCAGCGGTATGCTATTTGTGGTAGTTTGCTCATTAGACAACAATATCTCGATGTTATCTTCTCCTTCAAAATAACCAGAGATATTGTATTCGACCGAATTTTCACCATAAAAGCTATATTCAGGTGGAAGTATATCAACGATTATTGTATATCTGTATTTTATTTCGCTTTCTTTGATAAAACTAATGAGATACGGATTATTATCAGAAGAGTTCCATTCTGCAACAACTATTCCGTCACCGACATCCACACGAGTTTCATTGTCTATCCATTCTATTTTTTGTTGCACCAACTTCGCATTAACATTATTTACGGGTTTAAAGTTTTTATCGTCAATAAAGTTAATTCTGAAGCTATACAAGTTCTGGTCTGTGGTTGTCGTAGTAGTCTCTGTGTTACCGCTTGCAGTTGTGGCGGTTGTTCGATCAGGGGGCGGTTCGACAGTAGAGGAAACTATCGGCGGAGCAGTATGTTTAGGAGCAGTCGTGGTAACTCTAGGTGTAGAAGATGCTACAGTTGTCGTAACGACAGGTACAATTTCAGTGGTATCATGTGTTTCATTGTTTTTGTCTGTGGTTACCGGTTGAGTAACAGTCATGTTTGTGTCAAGTTGATTCATAGCCTTGGTTGTTGTTACAGTAGCATTATCATTAATAGTCGAATGTGACTTATCTGTATATGTTGTAGTAGTTCTTTCGTTGGATGATGTATTGGGTGCTGTTGTGGTTGTTACTACTACAGAAGTGCTCATGTCACTTTCAGTTGCAATACTATCCTGCTGCTGTACTAATATATCTTTTTTCAAAGCGTTTTTTATGCCATCATTATGCCATGCTCCAAAACAAACTATTATAGCTACACATAGACTTGAAGTTGTTAAAGCAATCCGCTTTATTGTTATTACACGCTTTCTTTTTTTCTGAAACTTTATTTCAACTTCCCTTGTAACAATTTCGGCCATTTCCTTATAGTTCATCATACGTATATCCCTCCTTTTCAATTTCTTTCCTTAGTGATGCTTTCGCACGATATAAAAGATCAGTGATCTGTTTGTTTGATTTACACATAATCTTGGCAGTTTCGCTGGTATCAAAGCCTTCAAAGAATACCAGATAGAGCACTTGGCTGTATTCCGGCTTTAATCTATTCATAGTCTGTCGGAGTCTGAATTTTTCTTCATTTCTTATGTATTCACGTTCCAGGCTTTCTCCATCGGAAATATCAAGTACATCATCGATTGAGACTTCGGATACTCGTTTATTCTTCCTGATATAGTCAAGTGCTGTATGTCTTCCGATTGCATAGAGCCATGTCTTGAAAGAACACTTTCCTTTAAATTTTGGCCGTTCATATAACAGCTTTACAAAAGTGTCTATGGTAAGCTCTTCTGCACGATTTATATTGCCGACTATATTAGAAAGATAGAAAGTCAATCCATCTTTGTGATTTCTGATTATCTCCTCAATCGCATCTTTATCTCCTGAGAGAAAACGGCTGTAACATTCAACACTGTTATCCATTTCGTTCTCCTTTCAGGAATAATGAGTGAAAAACTCAAGAAAATACATCTCTCATATAATTAGTCGTAGAAAACTGTATCAAAATCGCAGTCATTCCATAGAAAAAGCAAATTTTTTGCTTATGAATACATTATAGCATACTCTTTCAAATTTCAGAAGTTTTTTATAAAAACTGCGATTTTCAACTACAAAATTACGACTAAAAAGCAAAGGAGGAAAAATGTTCAATTGCATTCGTGAAAAACATCTCTCTTAACCATACTATAATACAAATAAGGAGGAATGATTATAAAATAATCAGGATTTTACCATTGCTGATTTCAGCATTATTAACATCGGTCTCACTAGGCAGTATTGTTGCTTCAGCAGAAGAATCGTTTACTGACAACTATGTGTATCGTGTAGTAGTGTGCGAGCTTCCTGAAGGATAGCGTCGTTGATCCTCACAACGTTGATGTTCTCAATAATTGCGGATATAACAGGCTGACTGTTATATCCTGTACCGATGACGGCGAGTGACGACAAGTAGTTGTTGGAATACTCAAAAAAGTAAATGACACATTGAAAGGAAAGTATAATGGAAAACAAAAATTTTGACAACGAAAAGTTAGAAACCACCGAAAGCGTTGACAATACAGAAAATACTGAGAATACAGGTACAATACAGCCCGTGCAGGAACCCGCCGAGGAAAATGCGGCAGAACAAAACGACAAGGAAGACGAGGAAATTGACGAAAAACAGGCGGAATGCAACGCTTACCTTGAAAGTGTTTTAAACGAGCAGCCGCCCGAGCATTTCAGCCCGATTTGGCATTTAACGCACAATTTAAAACTGCGTGCGCCAAAGGCGGCTATTGCATGGAACAAGGCAAAGATAGTACCCAGAATTGTTGACGCAATGTTCTGGCTGATTCTATGTTTTGCGGTGATTGTTGTGGGATACTACATATTCGGGCCTGCAAAGGGCTGCTACCACAGCGACACAACCGATACAATTCTTTGGGCACAGGCAACGCTTGAATCTAAATCATTCTTTAACGAAGATTTTTGCTATGCTTGTATACTTCCCTTT
>JAZQJI010000018.1:0-7213 GCA_045541475.1 Oscillospiraceae bacterium | reverse complement strand
ATATCATTGATATCGCATATTACGACAGGTGCTGTGTCCTGATCAAGTACGCTTTTGAGTAATTTGTTTATCATTTTACTTCTCCATTCCGCAGTCGTATGCCTGCTTTGACATAGCTTCATCGTAATGCATTGTGCCGTAAAGTCTGTAACCGCCTGCGAAGTTATAGGCATCAAAGCCGTTTTGCATAAGAATTCTCGTTGCAAGATAGCTCCGCAGTCCGCTTTGGCACATTACATAAACGGGCTTTTCCGGATCAAGCTCGGATATACGCTCACGCAGATCATCAAGCGGAATGTTTATAAATCCATCCGCGTGACCGCGCATATATTCATAAACCGTTCTCGTGTCAAGCAGAGTGATATCCGACCTCTTTTGAAGCTCTAGTATATCCTCGTAATAGAAATGCTTGACTATTCCGTTTTTTACATTGTCAATAATAAATCCTGCCATATTTACAGGGTCTTTTGCGGATGAATATGGCGGTGCATAAGAAAGCTCAAGGTCTTTGAGCTTGTCTGCACTGAGTCCTGCGAAAATCGCAGTTGCAATGACATCAATTCGCTTTTCTACTCCGTCGTAGCCTGCGCACTGTGCACCGAGGATTTTGTATGTTTTCTTCTCAAAGAGAACCTTCAAGGTCATAACGGTCGCGCCCGGATAATATCCGGCATGGGATAAGGGCGAGAGAATTACTTTTTCGTATTCAATTCCTGTCGCTTTCAGCTGTTTTTCGGTCATACCCGTGGATGCCGCGGTCATATCAAAGAGCTTTATCACCGATGCGCCCTGTGTACCCTTGTATGTGCTGTTAATTCCGCAAATATTGTCTGCGGCAATGCGCCCCTGCTTATTCGCAGGTCCTGCAAGGGTGATAACCGCTTTATCCTTTGAGATAAAGTTTTCTACCTCCACTGCATCGCCGACTGCATAAATATCGTCATCCGAGGTTTTCATATCATCATTAACCGAGATAGCGCCTTTCACGCCAAGCTTTAACCCTGCATCCTTTGCAAGTGTATTTTCGGGCGTAACGCCGATAGAAACAATCACCATATCCGCCTGAATTTTCGCGCAATCGGTGATGACATATTCGCTGTCAACGCTCTTTACATCAGCGCCGAAAAGCAGATTAATGCCTTTTGCTCTGAGATTTGCGTGAATAAAGGATGCGATATCGCGGTCGAGAATGTTCAGTAAATGGTCGCTTCTCTGAATGACAGTAACATCAATCCCACGCACTTTGAGATTTTCCGCCATCTCAAGGCCGATAAAACCGCCGCCGATTACGGTTGCAGTTCTGACATTGTTGTTATCAGCGTATTCGCGGATTTTGAAGGTATCTTCAACCGTGCGAAGTGTGAACACATTTCCGCAATCACCCTTGCAGAAATCGGGAACGACCGGCTTTGCGCCCGGGGATAAAATAAGCTTGTCATAGCTTTCTTCAAAGGTGTCACCGCTTGTTTTATCCGTAACCGTAACGGTCTTTCTGTCACGGTTGATGGAAATGACCTCGTGGAGCGTTCTGACATCAATTCTAAAACGGTTCCAAAAGCCCTCGGGAGTCTGCAAAAACAAATCTTCCTTATTGGGAATTTCACCGCCGATATAATACGGCAAACCGCAGTTTGCATAGGAAACATAACCGCTTCGCTCAAAAATGATAATCTTCGCCTTTTCGTCAAGGCGACGGAGTCTCGCCGCAGCCGTAGCACCGCCTGCAACACCGCCAACTATAACAACTTTCATCCTCGCACCTCCATTAAGAAATCTCTTTTAACGCCTTTTTGAATTGGAATGTAAAAAGTATTGCCGTAAATGTAACGGCAATTATATCCGCAACGGGTTCTGCCATATATACAGCTCTTGTTTTGTCTGCAAAAAGTGCCGGCATAATGTAAATCAGCGGAAGGAGAAGCACGAACTTTCTTACCACCGCAACGATAATGGAGTTTACAGCCTTGCCGAGGGAAGTAAAGGTCATCTGGCAGGCAATCTGAATGCCGAATAAGCAAAGTCCGCCGAGATAAATCCGTAGCATCGGGGCTGCAAACTGTGCAAGAGATGCATCCGATGTAAAAATCTTGACAAAAGCATCGGGCGCAAGCATAACCGCGGCCCAAAGCGCTATGGAATAGGTAAGGCAAGTGATCAGGAGCAAACGGAAAGTTTTCTTGACTCTTGCGGCATTTTTTGCGCCGAAATTGTAGCTTGTTATCGGCTGTGCGCCTTGCGCAATACCCTGAAGCGGAAGCATAGCAAACTGCATAACGCTCACCATAATCGTCATTGCGCCGACCGCAATATCACCGCCGTATTTGAGAAGCGACGAATTAAAGCAGACGGAAATAACGCTCTCGCTCGACTGCATAACAAACGCCGCTGCACCGAGTGCAATACAAGGCAGGATTATTTTTGATTCAAGCTTTAAATTCTCACGTCTTATGCGAAGCTGTGTCTTTTTGCCGCAAAGGAAAGATATAATCCACACGCAGGAAAGCATTTGCGAAATAATTGTTGCAAGTGCCGCACCGCGAACGCCCATATCAAGACCGAAAATGAATATCGGGTCAAGCGCTATGTTGCACACCGCACCGATAATTACCGAAATCATCGAAACACTGGTAAAGCCTTGTGCCGTGATGAATGTGTTCATACCTAAGGTCATCTGCACAAACAGAGTGCCTATCGCGTAAATGCTCATATACTCGGTTGCGTAGCCGATTGTGTTTTCGCTCGCACCGAAGGCGAGGAGCAAATCCTTGTTCCATATAAGCAAAACTGCAGTCAGAACCAAAGACACTATAATTTGCAAACTAAAGCAGTTGCCGAGCGTCTTTTCCGCAGCATCAATCTTCTTTTCACCCATAAAGATTGATGCTCTCGGCGCACCGCCTGCGCTTACGAGCGCTGCAAAGGCAGAAACGAGCATAATAAGCGGCATACACACGCCGACACCCGTGAGTGCAAGACTTCCGTCGCCCGGCATATGACCTATGTATATGCGGTCAACGATGTTGTAAAGCATATTGATAAGCTGTGCCACCACCGTCGGGATTGACAGCCTGAAAAGAAGCCTTCCGATAGGCTCCGTCGCCAAAAATTCTTTCCTGTTTTCCATTTTTCTAAAACACCTTGTTTCGCTTATAGTTTAACCAAATTACACTACTCTTGTACTTTTTGATTTCTTTTAATTCAAAGTCTGAAACAGAGCTTGCCATAAAGAGAGGCTTATCTTCTGCATCTGCAACAATCGGCGCAACGACAAGACTTAACTCATCAATCACCCCTGCGCGCTCAAAATAGCCGTTTACAATGCTTCCACCCTCTAAGAGCAGGGAAGAGGTGCCTGTAAGGCTATATAGCTTTGCAGTTGCGATGTGAACATCAATTTCTGTTTCACCTGCGAAGATATACGGAATCTCCATAGCCTGTAAATAGCCGAGATACCGCCCGTCAGCCTGCTCGGTAAGGACTTCGATTATCTGCGCATTGTTATATCCCGGGTCTTCGTCGATTATCTTGTTGCTTTTCCAGCCAAGCTTGCCTTTCGGGTCAAAGCTGACGGCATAGAAGCCGGATAAATTATCGGGAATAAAATCATCTTTATTTTCGATACACGGATATTTTGGCAAATCGGGATACCAACCGCTGGTAAAGCTGCTTTCCATCGTCACACGACCGCAGATAAAGCCGTTTGCACCTTTTCTATTGTATTCACGGTTGAGTTCATAATAGACATCCGTCGCCGCTTCACACTCAGAGCAGGACAAAAAATCTCCCGTAACCTTCCCGTCAATGGAAGTCACCATATGGCAGATTATGTATGGTCTGGGCATGTTATCTTCTCCAAAATCTAAAACGTTCTTCAATAAGACCAAGCTTAACTAATCTTGCTTCTATGCTTGCGCGAGAACGCATAAATGTCTTTTGAAGCTGACTCCTTTTCATTCCACGTTCAAAGAGCTCTTTCAAAAGCTCATCGTCTTCCTCGGTCCACTTTTTGCCCGAATTTTCTGGCATTTTTTTCTTTGATGCAGGCATTTCTTGCTGCAATAACGCATAAAATGCACGGACAACTTCAACATTGTTGCAAATATGATCTGTCGGAAGTATTTCACCGGTAGTAGGATCTACACCTTCTGCCAATGTTGAAACTATTTCTTTTGCTCTTGTAATATCCATAATATAAACCTCCGGGATTTAAATGTATTGATTGTTGATAGGTTATAACTTTTAAATGTGTAAATTATTTGCCGAGAAGACCTTCTGTAAAATTCAGATCAGCAATATCGTTGTAGCAACATCTGTATATAGTTTTATATTTCTTCTTGTTGGTAGTTTTAACAACTGTAGTCAGGTTATATATTTTATCATAGGATTCTTTGATATTTATATTCATAGCATCGCTTTCTAAAATGATTCTGACACCCTTGGCGGGAGGTACAATTGCATTGTCGCTGTAAACTGAATCCCTCAGAATATCATAACTTCCAACTTTTTGTTTGTGAAAAAAGATGTCTACTCGCTCAACAATAACCGTGCGATTCCCAATGTTGTTGATAATTAATGTGGGTTTACTCTTAGTTGCTTCTTCCCACACGAAAACACAATCTAGTCTTTGTTGCTGACCCTGTAGCGCTAAATAGAGAGCTATAACAGTTGCACCAAAAGTTCCAATAGCAGAAATTATACTTACAATCAAATCAACAATTTCAAGCCAAGACAATAACCACACCTCATTTCAAAGCTTTTATAAGTTCTGAAAAACTGTCCATAGCACTTTCTAAATTTTCCATAATCTCTGATGCAAGCACATCAGGATCAGGGAGATTATCAAGGTCTGCCAAGGATTTATCTTTAATCCAGAAAATATCAAGGCTTGTCTTATCACGAGAGATAATATCATCATATGAGAATTTTCTCCATCTGCCATCGGGGTTTTCTTCGCTGTATGTTTCACATCTGCCTGCAAGGTTTCCTGAATTATAGCATTTTACAAACTCATCCAAATCGGTTTGCTTAAGGGGATTCTTTTTAAGCGTAAAATGAATGTTAGTTCTGAAATCATAAATCCATACATTTTTGGTCTGTACATTAGGACTTGCAGACTTTTTCTCAAAGAAAATAACATTTGCCTTTACGCCCGGCTTATAGAATATACCCGTCGGAAGTCTTAAGATGGTGTGTAAATCACAGGTTTCAAGTAGCTTCTTGCGGACTATTTCACCACTTCCACCCTCAAATAAAACATTATCGGGGACAACTACTGCTGCTGTTCCACCAACTTTCAAAAGAGTGTTTATGTGCTGAACAAAATTAAGCTGCTTATTTGAACCAGTTGCCCAGAAATCCTGACGGTTATATACCAAATCCTCAGTTTCCTGTTCGCCATCTTCATTTTCAAAAGTCAAAGATGACTTCTTGCCGAAAGGCGGATTTGTCAATACATAATCATATCTTGTACCGGGATCTGAAAGAAGAGAGTCATTTCTTGTTATCGGAACTTCACCATTCAAATCACCAACACTGTGCAGGAATAAATTCATAAGGCACAGACGATATGTTGCTCGAACCAATTCCCAACCATAAAAGGTTTCAAATTTAAGCTTTTTCTTTTCTTCTGCATTAAGACTATTATTGGACTCAATATAGCTTTTTGCAGAAAGCAAGAAACCACCCGAGCCACAGCAAGGGTCAACAATTGTCTTGCCCGGTTGTGGTTTAACGCACTCAACAATAGCATTGATTAAGGCGCGAGGTGTAAAATACTGTCCTGCACCGCTTTTTGTATCTTCGGCAACACGGGATAGAAGACTTTCATAAATCTCACCTTTAACATCTTCAGCCATGGACACCCAGTTTTCAGAGCCAATCATCTGAATAACTCTGCTTAAAATTGCAGGCTTTGTAATCTTGTTTTGTGCTTCGGTATAAATTTCCTGCAAAATGCCGCTTTTCTTTGCAAGTGTTTCCAAAATATATTTATATTTCTCTGCAAGCTCGGCACCACTTAAAGAAGATAAACTCTCCCAAGTGCAATCATTCGGAATGCCCAAATCACGCTTATAAGGCGGTTTTGAATATTCATCCGCCATCTTTAAGAATATTAAATATGTAAGCTGTTCAAGGTAGTCGCTGTTGGAAACACCATCGTCCATCAGCACCCCCGCCATTGACCATATTTTTTGTGATATATTTGATTCAGCCATCATTCTGCTCCTTATATCTTAAATTTGAAGGAATATTCATTTTAAATTCTCTTACACTTATTTTTATAGTTAATATAAACATAACAACAAATATAATTTGAATTACCACGCCAAACCATATTGGTATATAAGAACTACAATTTATGGAAACAACCTCTTTTATTTTGTCATTTATAATAATTTTGTTTTCAATCAAAATGCTTATTAACAACAAAAAGAACCAAACAACACACATTAAACCAGTAAAAATCAACATGTATATTATCTCACCTTTTTTTGACAAATGCCATGCTTTCAAAAAACTGCTTCCAAATTTAGATGTCGTTTTGTCTAAATTTTTAGGAGCATCGCCATCTTTAATTACGCATGTTACAGAAATGCTTTTTTTGTTGCCTGTATGTATTACCTGTATTACCACACCATCATTTATTCCCACATAATCAAACATAATTTGAATCGTTTTTTCATCTGTTCTCGTAACAACAAATTTATTCGTCTCATCATTTTCTAACAATGTAGTTACATCTAAAATACAAATATCATCAGGAACTTTTATTGTGAGTTCATACCCTTTAACTATATCATTTGAATTAATAACAGTGTTACCACTATTCCATATCGTAACATTACTAATAGTCATATTGCTAATGTCTATATCATCATATTTAATTGAAAGCTTTTCGAAATTACATTTTTTATTTTGTATCAATGTTTTAGAATCAATAATATACGAAAGCCCTTTTTTACGTTTGTTTTTAAAATGTGTTACAATCGCAAAAATGAAACCAGCTATACCTATAATGGATGTTGTTGCCCATATAATTGGATTAATCATGAGTTGTTCTAACATATTAGTATTCTGGTATAATGTAATTGACTCATCTAACAGTCATTTACAAATATACCTTTCTCCTTTCTATCAACCTTTTAACCCGTGGTTGATTACGGTTTTGGATATTGGTATTATATAAATAAGTGATGTGGATTTGTATTTTTTT